>JAQTSO010000022.1 GCA_028711215.1 Endomicrobiaceae bacterium
CCAGAACGGTAACAAATTCCGACGGAACAACTTCAGAGGAATCATACAGTTATACGGTACATTATACGGTAACGGTGGAATATACATATGAGGTGGAAGTAAAATACACTGAAGAGATAGAGGTAACGGAAACGATACAGGTAGAAGTACCGGACGATCCGATAACAACAGATTTGGATGCAGAGAAGAAGGCAGCGGCAGAAGCGGCAGCAGCAGAAGCACGGAAGGCGGCGGAAGCAGCAGCACAAAAGGCATGGGAGCAAGAAATAGCCAGAATGAATCAGGAAGCGTTTGAGAAAAAATTGCAGGAACAGGAAGTACAGTCAAAGATAAAAACAAGCAATGAAGCTCAGAAGACTAAAGAGGCACAAGAAGCAAAAGAAAAAGAAATTCAAGAGTTGTCAGACAAAGACTTTAAAGATAAGGTAGAAAAAGGTGATATAACTATAAGTAAGGTAGAGGTAACGGATGTAAGCGGTGAAGGGATAGATGAAGCAACAAAGACAGCATTTATGAATTCAATAAATGCAGCATTAAATACAGCGGGAGCAGTATTTAACGGTAATTACGCAAGTCAAGTCGTAAATGCAATAACAAATGTATCGGTAAATATAATGAGCGGAGCAGTTGCAGCAGGGCAGGCATTAAAAAATCTGGCGTTTAATATGCTTGGACTTGTAACCGGTAAAGCAGGGGTAGTAGTAGATCAAAATCAAGGCACGATGACACAATATGGCACTGACGGGACAAAGACAGTAGTGCAACTTGAGGATGATACAGATTATACGAAACTTAATGAAAAGGTCAAAGAAAAAGGATTTGCAGGAGCATTAGATTGGGTAAAATCAACTGGAGAGTTTAAGACAGAGACAAAATATGATTTAAGCGGAGCAGAAATATATAAGGCAGAAAAGATAGGATATGATGCTACAAATCATGCTATGGCGATACAGTATAGTTTTAGTCAGGCATACAATGACCAGATATATTTCACAAACGTACAGGCAGGCGATAAAAAAGTAGTTATTGAAAACTTCTTTGAAAGCGGCAATAAAGAAAATGCGATGGTCTACAGCGTTGGCGATGGTCCCGGTACAAAACAAAAAACATCAACAGGTATGGAATTTACGGCAGATATACAAAGTTTAGACAGAGTAACTCAATGGTCAACAAAGACAGTAGACGGTCAGACGGTGAATGTGGCAAAGTCAGTAGATTTTATAGGTGGTAAGGACGGAAAAGCTTCGGCATTTGAGGAAGCAATAGTAGGAAGTGACGGTAGTGTAAGCGTAACAAGATATGATTTAACGGATGCATATTATGACACAAAACAGAATCCGCAAACAAGTGAAAGCGGCGGCAGCAGTACCACGCTTGTAGATGAATATAAGAGCGTATTGGATGCAGCAAATAATATGAAGTTGAGTGGTAATAGCGAATTATATTCAGGATATGAATTTGTAGATAATTCTTGGATTAATATGAATAAGATAGAAATCTATTCATACAGCACGTCAAATCCGCAGTCTATTACAAAAAGCGGGGTAGAAATCGGAAACGGGAATAAGGTTTCGGTAACTGCTGAATTTGTAGGTTCAGATTGGAGATACAATTTAAATGTTAAAGATAATTCAGACCTGTTAGTGCAATATGCAGGCTCTGACGGTAAAACGTATACGATAAATGCCACTGCCAAAGGCAAGGATTGGACGAATCTGGCAGAGGCGACTTTTGATAATAGTACGGCAAAATGCCAGAAATACTTTGACGGTGTTTTGGTTGTTACATCATCAGATGTTACATTTTCGTTTAAAGACGGATTTAAAGGCGGTAGTTTTTCAAATCCACAAAATAATACGGCAATAATTGACGGCACAATAATTACAGGTGTTGATGTAAGCACAGGTAAAGCAAAAACAATAGACGGTTCTCAATTTAAAACAACGATAGACGGAGTAACATATTCAGGTACATTAACAGGCACTCATAACGTAAAAAGTTGGACAGACGGATTGAGTTATAACGACGACGGAACAGTTGCAAATACTATAGCATACGGTATGTTAGGAGATAAACAGATAAGGACATCATTCGGTATAACTTTTGATAAAGACACAAAAATGTTGGGTGGTGTAAAGTTTGATGTTGCCACAATAAATGCACACAGCGATCAGTATGCGGCATTGACCGAAAACGGAGCATGGATAACAGGCATAGAAGTATCATCATCGGGTGACATAACATATATAGACGGAGCAGGTTTTGATTATACGGACGAAAATGGAGTGAGATATGTAGGCACATTGGAAGGAACCGATAATATAGAAAATTGGACAGACGGATTGAGTTATAATGACGACGGAACAGTTGCAAATACCATAGCATACGGAATGTTCGGAGACAGCCAGATAAGAACGTCGTTTGGAATAACTTTTGATAAAACAACAGGAATTTTCGGAGTAAAATTCGATGCGGAAACAATAAATGCAAACAAAATGGAATTTGCCGTATTACAAAACGGAGCATGGATAACAGGAATTGAAATAGGAACTTCAAATGAAATTAAATACATAGACGGTTCTCAATTTGATGTAACAGTAAACGGAGTAAGATACATAGGAACATTAACAGGAACGGGCAAGATAGAAAACTGGGCAGAAGGGTTGAGTTATAACGACGACGGAACCGTAGCAAATACAGTGGCATACGGAATGTTCGGAGACAGCCAGATAAGAACATCGTTTGGAATCACATTTAATAAAACTACAAAGACATTCGGCGGAGTAAAGTTTGACGAAGCAACAATAAACGCAAATAAAATGCAGTTTGCAGTACTTGAAAACGGAGCATGGATAACAGGAATAGAAATTTCACCCGACGGCATACAATACATAGAAGGTTCGGGTTTTGATTATACGGATGAAAACGGCACGAGATATGTAGGGACATTAACAGGAACGGGCAAGATAGAAAATTGGACGGACGGACTGACTTATAATGATGACGGAACAGTAGCAAATACCGTAGCATACGGAACATTTGTAAACGGCGGTCCGTCATATTCGATGAGGACATCATTTGGAATCACATTTAATAAAACTACAAAGACATTCGGCGGAGTAAAATTTGATACAGCCACAATAAATGCAAATAGAGATAAATATTCTGTATTGCAGGACGGTATCTGGATAACAGGTGTAGAGGTTAAGTGGGATTCTACAGGCAAATTTGATTATTTGAATTATATAGACGGTGCACAAATAGATGTAACGGTAGACGGAATAAGATACATAGGTTCATTAACAGGAACAGGCAAGATAGAAAACTGGACAAACGGATTAAAATATAACACAGACGGAACCGTAACAAACTTTATGGCTTACGGAATGTTTAATAATACGCAGATGAGAACGACATTTGGAATAATTTTTGATAAAACCACAAAGACGTTCGGCGGAGTAAAGTTTGACGTAGAAACGATAAATGCAAACGGGGATAAATATGGAGCACTTGCAAGTAACGGAGCATGGATAACAGGAATAAATATAATTAGCGGACAGATTAAAACTATAGATGGTGCCGGATTTGATTATACGGCATCTGACGGAACAAGGTATGTCGGAGAATTAACGGGAACACATAGTTTGGATAACTGGACGGAAGGATTGAGTTATAACGACGACGGAACGGTGGCAAATACAGTAGCATACGGAATGTTGGGAGATAAACAATTAAAGACAACATTCGCAATCACATTTGACAAAGAAACTGGAATGTTCGGAGTAAAGTTTGACGCAACTACAATAAACGCAAATAAAGACAAATTTGCAGTATTGCAGGACGGTATATGGATTACGGGTATAGAGGTATCATATGGCGGCGGAATCAAATATATAGACGGTGCACAATATGATGTAACAGTAAACGGCGTAAGGTATATGGGGACATTAACAGGAACAGGCAGGATAGAAAATTGGTCAAACGGATTGAAATATAATTCAGACGGAACAGTAGCAAATGCCGTTGCATACGGAACATTTGTAAACGGCGGTCCGTCATATTCAATGAGAACGTCATTCGGAATAAAATTTGATAAAACAACAAAAACGTTCGGCGGAGTAAAATTCGACACAGCCGCAATAAATGCCAACAAGGATAAATTTGCAGTATTGCAGGACGGTATCTGGATAACCGGTGTTGAAGTTAAATGGAATGATATTGATGGATTTGATTATTTGAATTACATAGACGGTGCACAATATGATGTAACGGTAGACGGAATAAGATATATAGGTTCATTAACAGGTACCGGTAAGATAGAAAACTGGGCAGAAGGGTTGAGTTATAACGACGACGGAACGGTAGCAAATACAATAGCATACGGAATGTTTGGAGACAGACAGATAAGGACATCATTCGGTATAACATTTAACAAAACAACAGGAGCTTTTGGAGTAAAGTTTGATGAAACTACGATAAATGCAAATAAAACTCAGTTTGCAGTACTTGAAAACGGAGCATGGATAACAGGTATAGAAATAACAGCTGACGGAATTAATTACATAGACGGTGCAAATTTTGATTATACGGATGCAAACGGCATAAGATATGTAGGTTCATTGGCCGGAACAGGCAGTATAGAAAATTGGACGGACGGACTGACTTATAATGACGACGGAACGGTTGCAAATACCGTAGCATACGGAACATTTGTAAACGGCGGTCCGTCATATTCAATGAGAACGTCATTTGGAATAACATTTGATAAAACTACAAAGACATTCGGCGGAGTAAAATTTGATACAAAAACAATAAATGCAAATAAAGATAAATACGCAGTATTGCAGGATGGTATATGGATTACAGGCGTAGAGGTTAGGTGGAATAATAACCAACAGTATGATTATCTAAATTACATAGACGGTGCACAAATAGATGTAACGGTAGACGGAATAAGATACATAGGTTCATTAACAGGAACAGGCAAGATAGAAAACTGGACAAACGGACTAAAATATAATAAAGACGGAACAGTAGCGGATTTCATGGCTTACGGAATGTTTAATGACAGACAGATGAGAACGACATTTGGAATAATTTTTGATAAAACCACAAAGACATTCGGCGGAGTAAAGTTTGACGTAGAAACAATAAATGCACACGGTGATCAATATGCTGCAATGGCAGAAGACGGGGCATGGATAACAGGAATAAATATAATTGACGGACAGTTTAAGACTATAGACGGAGCAGGTTTTGATTACACACAGTCTGACGGCAGAAGATATGTGGGAACATTAACAGGCACGCATAATTTAGATAGTTGGACAAAAGGATTAACTTATAACAGCGACGGAACAGTAGCAAATGCCGTAGCATACGGAACATTTGTAAACGGCGGTCCGTCATATTTAATGAGAACTTCGTTTGGGATAACCTTCAATAAAGATACCGGTGTCTTCGGATCAAAATTTGATACGAAAACAATAAATGCAAACAAAGATAAATATTCTGCATATGATGAGGCAAGCGGAACTTGGATAAGTAATATAGCAGTAGCATGGGATTCAAACGGCAAGTATGATTATTTAAAATATGTGGACGGTTCTCAAATTCAACAGGGCAATTACAGTGCAACATTGAAAGGAAGCGGCAGATTGGGCAATTGGGCATCAGCAGTAAAAAAAGATACGATTGCCTATAGTATGACAATTGACGGTATCATTGTAACAACTACCAACGGAATAGTTTTTAATAAGACAACAGGAAAATTTAGCGGTGCGACTTTCAGCAATTCTAAAAAGAATACGGCAATAGTTTATGCTGAAGGAGCAGACGGCAAGCAGGTTGTAACATATATAACAGGAATCGTTGTCGATATCGCGAACGGAAAACTTACGTTCATAGACGGTGCAAAAGTACAACAGGGCAAATTTACCGCAACACTGAAAGGTACGGGTGATGTGAAAAATTGGATGTCAGCAGTAAATAAAAATTCATTGTTAAAATATGGTTCATATTACGGTTATACCTCATCTACAAGCACGGGTGTTTCTTTTGATTCAAAAACCGGATTGTTCTCATCAACAAGCCAGACTGATAAAGTGATAAAAAATAAATCATATAAAATTTACACATATCAGAAAAATCTTCAAAATATACAAAATTTATCCAACAACTTAACAAGTTTGCAGGCTGAGTTGGCAAAAGCAAAGAGCAACCTTAATAGCATGTCGTATTATATGGGAAGTTTTTATGGAGCAGGTGAGTATTACAAAACACTTCAAAATAAGATAAAAGCTCTAGAGGCTCAGATAGAGACAACTTCAAAAGCACTTTATAGTGCAAGATTAAATACAGTGTCCGGACAAAATTATACGGCAACTCAGAAAGCATTATCGGATTATGTAAGTAAGATGGGCTACGGTAGTTCAATGTACGGATATTATGCAATGCAGTATGATCCCGAATATCAAAGATTATCAAAGGCAGCCTCAGATGCATCAGCAATATTTAATGCTCAATCAAATTTAAAGGCATGGCAGGATATTAACGACAGAATGAATCTGCCGCCAACAGACCCTCAATATTTAGAGAGAACTACTTGGAGAGAAAATATTGTAAACGAGTATATGGCTAAATATCAGCAGGCAGCTTTTGATCAGTTGAATATGGATTATAACGGAATAGGAGACATGGCTTTTGCTGCATATGCTACCGGCAAAACGGGAGATATTGCAACATTAAAAGCAGATTTTATTAAAACAATAACGATTGGCGATAATATGGATGTTATATTTAAGGGAGTGATTGCTCCGGGATTTGTTGAAGATTCAACAGTTCTGTCAGGTACATACAACGGTACTTATGACTTACATGTAAGTTTGGGCGGTGTGACAACGGCACAAATGACGGATCAAACCGCACTGTCTCCATTTATTTTGAACAGTTTTGAAAATGATGATATAAAAGTTATAACGGATTACAGCGGATACATAACAAATATAGGCGTAAATTTTACAGAAGCAGGTTTTGAATTTACGGGTAGTTTTGATTTTGTTAATACCAATGTCGGTGCAAAATATACGGAAATAAATCTTCAAACAGGAGTACAAAATACAGAACTTGGCGGAGTAGTTCCTACAGTAAACACGGCAGGTATCATAGATCAGTCTATTGCAGGCCAAACAACACTTTCGGGTTATAATTCAATACTTACATTTAATTCAGGAACGGCTGTTATTATAGGAGAGGGCGCAACGGCATGGTCCGGTTCCCAATTACAATCGGCTGGCGGAATCGTTACAACGAGTGGCGGGAACTATGTGTTTAGTGGCGGAACTTGGGGCGGTGATGCTGATGCAAATTTCAAATTTAATGATCCGTTAACAGCTCAAACCAATTTGGAAAAAGCTTTTGAAAATGCCGGATTAAATGTTACGGGTCTTGATAAAATTAATTATTCCGGTACTATAACAGGTAATATTTCTGCCAATGCAATGACAATGCTGGATACAATGTTAAGACAAGAAAGTAATGCTCTTATTCCGCAAGATGCTATTAATGCCGGTGTCACCGGAGACACATATGCATTGTCAAACGGGATTATTCTTTCAAAAGGTGCACTATTCAATATAAGTTTACAATCTATTGAAAATGGTCAAAAGGTTTTGGGATTTAAAGCATTAAACGACATAAATGTATCAAGTTACGACATGGTTGAAGGTTGGACATCTGACAAAGGAACTTCATTTGAAAATATAAAATTTGCTACCGGAGAATTTATAACAATAGAAAATATTTTGGATAAATCCGGTGCAACATATATAACAAATGAACATACCACATGGAATTCTGTAGATATCGGGGAAATAACGTTAAATATTAACTCCACGGTAAAAGGGAATTATTCAACATTTGGCAATACTTATTTTGAACTGGCAGGTAACGGCGGTACTGTTTCAGACGGAAAAGATACATATGAAACTACAAATCTTATAGGCAATTATAACGGAACGGCATTTACAATACTTGCCGGAGCAAAAATCAGTATGGGCATAGACGGTTCAATTTCTGTAATAAAAGGCGATGTTTACGTTAAAGATATGTATGTGCCTGCTTCAAAGAGTGACGGATCAACCGGTACAGGTAGCGGCGAAGAATCCGATGCATATTTCAGAGGGACAGCCCTTGGAGTTGATCAGGACGGAAATATTATAGATGTATCAAACGTAAAAGATACGACTGAAGTTGCAGGCTGGAAAACAACCGGTGTATTTTTTAACTACAGCGATTCATCAGATAAAGGGGCATTCTTTTCTCAAGGATCTTTATTTGCCGATAACTCAAGATTGAACGACGGTTCATGGCATTATAACTACGGATTGGTTGATGGTTCAATAAATATCAAAATTATCACAGTTGAAAAAGTTGTCGACGGAAAAACAGTAACAGAACTCAAGGAAATTATTACAGCAGACGGCAGTTCTGCATCAATGGAAAAATGGTCTGCGGACGGTAGCAAAATTGTAATGGAAATGAATTCTACAGGCATAAAATCCGTATATCAAGTTACAGACGGAAATGTTCAAGGTCAAAAATATGTATATTTTGAAACTGAAAACATACAGGGGTACAATGTTGTCGCAACTGCCCCAAATGGGCAATACATTATTAAAGAGATAGTCGGTAAAAATTATATAAATGAAGTAATTCTTGCTACAGGTGGTGCAAATGACGAAAGAATTATTGAAAGAGAAGAATTAAACGGAACAATAAAATGCAATTATGATAAAACAACGGATAAATACACTTATGAATATCCTGCAGATTACAGTAAATCATATACGTTCTTTGATAACAATTTACACAAAGACGGAACAACTGCCAAGACTTGGGATGTCGGTGACGGTGATACAGTATTTACGATAAACGAAGGCGAAAACATCAGAGCATTCAGTATAGAAGATGGCGTGTTAAATGAATTTACAGCGGAAGTAAGTTTAGGCAAACAAGATGTATTGCAGTCAGGACAATTGGAATTCAAATTTGTTTACGAAGACGGCAAAGGCAAAATTATTGCCGACGGTACAATAGAAAAAGCAGGGCAAATTGATGGTAAATCTTTTACTGCAATAATAGGATATGACAGTTCAAAGGGTGGCTTATATTTAGTTAATGCAGATGATATAAAAATTATACTGTCAAATGATGAAGCTTGGGCACAACTTACCGAAGAAGCCGGCATTGGTTATATGTATGAACAACAATTATCAACTTACAATACATATGAGGAATATTTGGCAGGACTTATGTACGGTGCTTCAGGTACTTATGATGAAGAAACCGGCAGGTATATTGTAACAGAAGCAGATGTCGATGCTTATTTGGAAGATTCTAAAAACGGTAAAGGTGGCGAGAATTATGCAGGTATGACAAGAGATGAATTCTTGCATGAAAATCAGCTCTTTACAAGAGAAGAATTTGAGCAGGCCAAGAGAGACGGTGCTAAATATGCAATTTTGTTACCAGAAGATATGAGAACTGAAACCAGAAAGGCAGTCTTAAGCGATGTTGTCTTTACAGGTGAATTTGACAGCGGATTAAGAGATCAATACGGACAAACCATAAAAATAGAATTAGATTATCAGATTATGGGTTCATCATTTGATGCCAACGGATTAAGTGTTACCGCAAGATTAACTCTTACCGGAGAGCAAAGAATAAAAATGGAAGGAAGTATAGAGGTGCCTGACGGTCAAGGTGAAGGAGGTTCAGACCCTGTAGACAGAGTTATTACAAGAGTTACAGCAACCGTAGACGGCAAAGATATAACTTTAGAAACGACAGGCGATTATGATGCGCAATTTGATGTTACATTTAATGCTATGGTAGGTGCAAATGATATTTTTAAACCTACATTCTCAAACTTTATAGCAGGTACAGAGTTAACATTAATAGCGGGTTCTAATATACAATCTGCCGGTAATCAGACATTGACAAACAGCGGCGTAAAAGATGTTTACGGAGTAAGTTACGACGTTAATGTCACAGCTAATACAACATTTTTATTAAGCAAAGATACAAAATTGTACGAATTAGCCGGAGCAGTTGCAAAAGCTATAGAAGACGGAAATATTAAAACGGCCGGTGTTAGTGTCGATAGAATTATTACAGATAATTTAGGAAATAAAATAGCTTCAAATATCAGTTCAATATATATAGATACTCGAGATTACTATCCTGATACCGCAAAATGGACTTCCACGTATACTGCCGTAAACCCTAATGATACAAATAATACTTTTGGAAGCGGGAAATATAATCCATCGGAAAACAGAGTTGAATTTGGATTCTGGGACGGACATGTTAATACAAATGTGGCTGATATAACGATTTCAAAAAATTGGTTTGCCAGCACATTGCAGGCGGTTGGCGGTTTCTTAGGCAGCATTGTAGGTTTTGTTGTCGATCCGTTTGTTCAGGCAGCTAATGCTATTGCGGATTTATTTACAGGCGAATTTAGTTGGGAAAAACTAGGAAATGCAGCGTGGAAAACATTTGGAGCATTTACAGGTATGTCGTGGGGTGACGGGCTTGCATCCGGAATCACAAGTTGGATAAACGGAGACGGTTTTGGAGCAGGTTGGAATGCACATTATGCTAATAATCAGATATTAAATTGGTCAGCATCTATGATGCTTGATAAGAGTTATGCGGATGTTGTAAGAGACGGTGATGCCGGGAAAGCGGCGGTAATGGGTTTAGTTGCAGTAGCAACAATAGCTTTTGTGGTTTTAACAGGTGGGCTTGGAGCTGCGGCATTGCCTGCACTTTTTGGCGGAACTACAACAGTCACCGCACTTGTGGGAGCTGCAACAGCAACAGTTTGGAGTACAGTCGGTTTAGCCGCGTCAGCTTTAGTAACGTCTTATTTTGTAAGCACAGCAGCAATGAACGCAGCAGTTGCATTTGAAAAAGGAGATATAGCAGGCGGATTATTAAATGTAGGAGCAGCAATATTGGCTTTCTTGTTCCCTATTAGAATTGGAAGTGCGGCCGCAAATGCAAAAGCTGCGATAGATGCAGGGGCTAAAACATTTGCTCAAGGAACAGCAGCGGCAGTAGCTGCTCAAACGGCAAAACAAGCCGCAGCAGAAGCAGCGAAGAAAGCAGCTGCAGAATTAGCAGAAGAAACAGCTAAAAAAACTGCAGTACAAGGTGCAAAACAGGCATTAACAACATCGGCAAAATCTTTTATTACAAACCCTTGGGGTATAAGAGCTACTATAGCGGGAGTTTCAGCTTCTGTTGATCTTGCTTTTGCAAATCAACAAAATGGAGTATTGGACGGTTTCAGAGCATTGTCTCCGTTACAATTACTCAGAGGTTTGGGTATAAATATAGGCGGTGAAATTTCAGAACATAGTTGGTTGAACAGTGATTTCTTAGGTATTAAAGGATTGAAGTGGGGTTCAATGATGCCGATACTTGGCTATGTTGCAGGACCGGGACTTGCCAAGGGAGCTATTGGTATTGCAAAAACTGTCGTCGGCAAAAATCTTGCTTGGAGTGCACTGAAAGAATCGGTTGTAACAGGATTTGCTAAATCTGCATCAAATTTAGGTTCTTTATTCAGAACAGGGGAAAGACTTACCGCTTGGGGCGGTATAGCTGCCAATATGTATTCAATGGCAGGTTTACAGGTATTTATGTCTACAGCTGCCAATATATATAAGGATACTAACGGTTTTGGTATGTCAGACGGATATATGAAAGGATTAATGGATTTTATATTTGGCGGAATGAGTAACGGCGGTAATGTGCTTGCTATTAATCCGGGACAAAGTATGTTCTTTGGAGTTGTAATGTACGGTGCTATGCCGATATTCCAGGGGTTATTTGGCGGAGTAAAAGAATTATTTGCAACCAGACCCGCTGTTGATGTGGCAACAAGTTCTGTAACAAAGTCGGTATTTGAAAAATTTGCAAATACGCAAGTCGGACAAGTAAGCAATAGATTAGTCGGCGGTTTGGTTGAAGAAGGTTTAGAAGAAAATATTATACAAGGATTATTAACACCGTTTGTCGGAGCAAATACTGCCGAATATTTGTCGGAATTTTTATCGCCGGACGGAAATATGTCGGTACAGCAATATTTTGAAACAGCTATGAGAGCAAATTACACTACGCAGGAAAGTGCACAATATACTGCAGATAATATGAATCAGCATTTGACAAACAGCGGTTATAACGGAATTCAGGTTACAATTGTACAAAATGCTCAAGGGACATACGGACTTGCCGTAAGTGGCAGTATTATTGGAAATGCAACAAACGTCAGCAGTTTTGTACAGGCAAGAATACCGGGTGCAACAATAACACAAACCGGCGCAAATGCAATAACAATTACAGGACAGAATATAAATAAAGCACAGTTAGCATCTGCACTCGGCATCCAACAATCAGATATACAAGTTAATGGAAGTGATTTTTCAATCAACATTGGAACATTTGTAAATAATAATACGTACTTAACTGATTTTGTCCAATCTAAATTTAAAGATTCAACAGTGACCGTAAAGGATGGCAATATAGTTGTCAGCGGGTTACCACAAATTACCAATCAGGAATTTGCAGATATTTTGGGCGTAAAAGCAGACTCCGTAGTTAACAACAACGGAGTACTTACCATCAGTCTTAATGCAATGCAAATAGGAAACGGACAATTATATGAATTTAATAATAAACAAGATTTAACAAGATTTATGACCGCAGTTGCTTCTGTCGTTGCAAGAGGTTCAGAAAGAGACACGAGCATAACAAAATTTAACGAACAGGTAACAAGAGCACAACAAATTTTAAGCGTAAATAATAATTTTGAAACAGGAAATGGATTCTTAATTAATATGGCGAGTGCACTTAGGTACGGAACAATGCCTGTTACAATGCAAACACAGGCAGAAGTAGTTGCAAGTTTGGAATATTTCGGGGCAACAAATGCCAATGGTGCTGTTGCAGATATAGGGACAGTTTCCAATAACGAGCAAATGACTAAAGTAAGCCAAATTATTCAGGGATTAATAATAGCTAACAGCAAACTGGGTAGGACGATTTCGTTATCCGGATTAAATACTCAATTTGATTTAGCAAGTATTATTAATAATATTACATTTGAAGGCTTAGCGAATAATGCATATACATTATTGGAATTATCAACAATAGGTGCAATGGCAAAAGACAAAATGATAAGTAAAGATGTTCTGACTGTGATAGAAGCAAAGATTGCATCAGTTGCAGAAAATATAAAAACACAAAATGCTGACAGTACTTACACAGGATTAAGCAATATTGAAGTAAGGGTCTTGGAAAACAACCTTATTACGATAGCCAAATTGTCCTCATCAACAAAACTTGTTGATGTTTTATCTACAGTACAACAAGAATTGGGTAACAGAATAGAAAAACAAATTAATACTGAAATAGATATATTACAAAAAACAGCATCACAAAATGATCCAAGATTAAAATTTATTTTAACTTTACAACAGATTGCGAAAAGTACAGCTAACAAAGCAGAGTTAGTGGCAATGTTGAGAGGAGAATCAACAAATAACGCTATAACTAAATTGATGACGGAATATAAACAATCAATAGAAACGGAAATTATTACAATAATAGATGCTCAGAATATATACACATCAGATGCAAGAGTACAGGCAAAACAGATGATTGCCGAACAACTGCAAATGATGACGGCTATGGATTTGGTAACAAATTATGAAAATTTAATTACCGGTTCAAAAAATGTCAGAGAATTACTGGCTAATCAAAAAATATCGAACATATTGTCACCAAATGTAAAAGCAGATATTTCAAAGTATCTAACGGTTAAAGATCATAGAGTTAACATAGAAGCAGCGGAAGAGCAGAAACTTGAAAATTTGTCAGCTATGGATCTGATAGATTTAGGTATTATTACGGTAGATACAATTGTCGGCGTCACCGGAGATAATGCTTCAAAGATGATTTTAGTCAAAATCGACGGACAGGAAAAAGCAAAAGAAATAGTTCTGGATGGCGACATTTCGCAATTGAACATGAGTATATTTAACAGAATTATAGAATTGATGGCAAGTGCAAATACGGAATACAATCAGCTTTTGGCAAATAATGCAAGTACTGCACAAATATCAGAATATGCAAGGATATCTCAAACAAGAGCTCAAGGGCTTATTGATAAATATAAAAATAATCCTATGGAACTTCTGTCACAGTTTACCGTAAATTCAAACAGAGCAAAAATTTTCCCGATGTTTGCCGCAATGCAGGACTCAATGGTAAATGTAGGTGATATAACAACATCTGACGGCTCATCACCTTTAAGAGTTTCATTAACTGATATGTATGTATTGCAGGATACGTTGTTCGGTGCCGAAAGAGCAAGAACAGAATTAAATAAATTGAATCAGTCAACGGAATATATTTTAAACAATAAAGATACGGAGGAAGTAAAAGAATTACTGACAAAATTATCAGATATCGGAGTTACTCTTGGCGATATAAAAATATTATCGGTATTACAAAAATATAATGTATCGGCACAAGAATTGATCAATAAGGCAGCACTTGATAAGGGTCAATCAATCGAAGTAAAAAATATGCTGCAAGATTTGTGCAATACGGAAGCTCCGGGTTTTGATAAATGGACAGATTTATTGCCAAGAATACAGGCATTGAAAATATCACAGGTAACTTTAAGAGATACATATGAGTCAGAAATTCAAAATGAAAAAACAAGCGGAAAAACAATTGAACAAATGGTACAAGATTTTATAAGTGATCCTTTAAACAAAACAAGCGTAGGCACGATGATAAATGGTAAAAAGGTATTTAATTTTAATGAAGGAACTCTTGATATTTTAAAAACAAGAATGTCGGATTTAGGGTTAAATGATAAACAACAGGTAAATTTCCTGAGGTTATTTATGTATGAAGCTCTTAAATCTGCAAACATATATGGCGGCGGAAGTTTAAGAGCATCACAATCTGAAATGACGGCGGCAATGCAAAATGATACCAACGCTGCATTGGGTATGGGTGCGGGAAAGACTATTGCAATCGTTGTTGATGCAGCTGTCCATAGAGTATTAATGGGTGGAAATACAAGTATGGAAATATTGGTTGGAAACAGTGCTTTGGACAACTTTGCGGGTGCCGGTACGGCATCAAGATTGTTCTTTGAATTCTTAGGGTTAAAAGTTGCAAAAATAACGGACTTTAAGAGTGCAGACGGCGGACAAACTGATATTGTAGGACTTGCGGAAGCTTATGCAGATCCTAATACAATTATTATTATGGATCCTACTGTAAGAGGTCATTTGAAAAATGAAGCCGTTAACCTTGGCGGTCTGGCAGGGTCTATGATTAATAAAGCCCTTGACGGTGTAACAAGAGTTGCAGCGGATGAAATCCATTTATGGGCATTAACCAGAACTGCAGCCGTAATCGGCGGGAATAATGCGGCACCTTCAACGGATATTATAGAAGAAGCAATCAAAATCGGTAATGCCGTAGATATGCAAACAATAGTTAGTAGTATTAATAAAATTAATACACAGATGTTATCTAACAGTGCTGAAAATATAATAATAACAGTTGATGGTAAACCCGTTGCAGTAAGAAGGTTTAGAACTGTGCAAGATTTACAGAACTATCAATTGAATCAAGGTGAAAACCAAAAAGCAATGATAGCAATAGTCGGCGAAAGAAGTGCGGATATAGACGTAAGACTTTTAGGTAATGCGCAGAAACTTATAGGTAAAGCTATAGGTGATATGAACAATGCAAAATTCAGAAGTGTTATAAAAGGATTGTTTACAGTTTCAGATAATGGCGGTGCAGCTTTTGGTGCAGACGGTACTGTAAAACCTGTAAGTACAAGAGTAGAAGAAAACATGGTAATAAGTGACATATATTATCAAATGGGTTACGCGATGCAACAGGCAATAGCAAAAGAAGGATTTAGCAGCAATGATGATATTGCAAAATTCTTAGAGAGAACAACAAGAGTAAGCGATACAACAATGCAAACGTCGTTGGCAGCTATATATGCGGGAAGCAATGCGACGATGGTTGGTGTATCGGGAACTGTTGCAGGATTACAACAACTTATAATAAACAGAACAGGTTCAGATGAAGTTTATAATATTTCAGGTGAAACGGTAGATATGAATGATACTACTCTTGAAATACCTCAGATGAACGGAACGGTTGACCAGCAGGTGGCAAGTCTTAGTGCAGTTATTGCCAAAGTATTGGCAGAAGGAGATACGACGAAACTTGATAATATACTTATGTTGGCAAGAACCTCAACAAGTTTGGATGTTATAAGAAAGGCAGTGAAAGCTAATTTTGGTGCATTACAGAAAGCAGGAATTACAGTTTATGAGTATACAGATACCAGAAAGGCATGGAAAGATGTTGTGGGTGACGAAGTAGAATTTAGAGAATTTGTCGGTGATGAAAATTCTATTGATAAAACAGCTAAGAACAAAAATATAAAGAGACTCATAATTGCAAACGAAGCAGGTGCAACAGGTGTTGACTATCAAGGTAATTTTGCAAATATAATACTTGATGCTCATTTAATGAGTAATACAGATTTGGCTCAGGCTCTTAAGAGAACTGCAAGACCTGACGGTGCAGGCGGAAGATGGGCAACACAGAGATATATAGCTTATAATTCAGCCAACTTTACGGCACAAATTGAAAGTTTTGCTTCAAACGAAAAATTAATTCAATTTGCACAAGAAGCATGGAAGGGAGAAGGTGAGTATGAACATCTTAAAAATCCAAGAGGACTTAAACTTCTCAGTAAATTGACAGGTAATCAGAAACTTACTACATCCGAACAAGTTGAATTGGTATCAATGATAAGAGATATGTACGATATCAATTCCGCAATCAGATTTGCCGTAACCGATTCAATAAGAGACAGAATGGTATTGAGTCCTTTGAGACAATTATTGGAAGTTATGCCTGACGGGGTTGAAAGAGAAACCGTAAGAAAAGCATTAGAAGATGCATTACAACAGAAAAATTACAGTAAAGATGCAGACCTTTCAGTATCAGAAGCCAGCTTGAAAGCAGATACTGCAGATCAAATTATAGAAAATGCATTTAACAACAGTTATGCCGAAGCACAGATGATATTTAACAGATTGAATTTGTCAGGTACTTCGAAAGCAATGATAGATGCACATATGAGCCAGATTGATACGGCTAAAGCAAATTACGATAATATCGAGGTTGTAAAAGATATGTCGTTATCTTCAGCTGTAGATATTTATGAGTTTGTCGGTGTTATAAAATCATTTAAATCTTATATTGCCCCTATGATGGTACAACAGGCAACATCGCAGAATATACTGGTTGATAACGCCATAAGTACACAGAATTTGGATGCAACTCAGACGGAACTCGCAAACAAATACAAAAATGCAATTTTGGCTAATCCGGCACTTTACACAGAAATAGACGGTAAAAAATATCTAACAGAACAGGGATTGGCTTATGCAAAAATAGCACAAAACGGCATTGTTAACCGTTCTGCAATGCAAACAATTTTGAAGTTGTTATTCAGTCTTTTGGGCGGAGCAGGAATCCCTCCTGAAGATGAAGAAAAATTGCTGGCAGGTGTTACCGATAAGTTATTTGAAAAAGGCATAACAAATGTAAACGGAATATTGTCATTTATCAATATTGCCTCAAATTATGAAGAAGGTGCATTGTCAAATATGAGTTTTACGCAATTTAAAAATATTGTTAATGCAACGTATCCTCAAGGGTTTGTTGAAAATGCAAAAAAAGTAAATAAAAATGCAAGTTATGTATTGCCGACGGCCCAATCAATTGAAATGGCAAAATTGTTCAACAGTGAAAGCCGGATGTTGAATCAATACAATGCAACAGTTGAACAATATTACAAGGGTATTCAATATAAGATAGATGTTAAAGACAGAAAGAATATATTAGATAAACAATATCCTTTCATCGCAAATACCTCCCGTTTTATAGGCGGGACATTAAGTTATCTTACATTGTTACCGTTTATAGGAATATTCAATAAATTGTATGGTGTAAATCCTAACGCTCAAAATATTAGTTTTGACCAAACATTTAAACAAACAGCAAGTCTTGCTTCGGCAAAAATGGTAAAGTCAATAGGACAAAAACCAAAGCAGGAACAAAAAGGAATAGTTGATTACTTAATGACAGGCGTTTTAAAAGCATCAGATCTTGTAAGCCAATTTATTAACGGATTGAGTTTTAAAGATTCAATAAAACAACTTGATAAATTAGCAAATCCTGCACTTGAAGATGTCTTTGCACAAGGTGCTACAAATGAAGATATAATATCTGCTATGGCAACTGCAGGAATCCAAATTAATCAAACGACAACACAGGCAATAGCAAACGCTCAGTGGCTTAAGGAAAAAATGCCTGAACTTTTTGCCCAGTTAAAACTTACAGATATTGCCGGATTAGAAAAACTTACAGGTGTAATAGAGATAGCAAAGAAAGATGAAAATTTCAAAATAGGACTTGATTATGACAGTTTAAAGAGTATCACAAGCGGTCAGAAAACGGTACTTGAAATGTTGGCACCTGACTTTGCAGAAAAACTTGGATTGCAAGATGTTAGTAGTATTGACGATCAGATTGAAAAACTTAATGCGTTCATGCAAAACAATAAGATTTTAAAAGATACCACAGTATTACAAATCAGTGAGGTAATAAAAGAATTGGGATTAGATCCTGAATATGCAATGGCATTGCTATATCCTACAAAAAATCCAAATGATATGTTGACAAGATTTAATAAAGTCGCAAATACATCGGCATACGCCAAAACAATTACAATGTCAGAATTGAGTAATAATAATAATTTCGTTGATGAAAACGGCGTAGTTTCAATATCTGACGGATTGAAACAAGATGTATTATTAAGAACACCTTACGGTGACTTAACAAACAAGGAAAGACAGAGCTTGGCAGGAAATGTTGCAAAAAATAATGCTAATGATATTTTAAGAATACTCGGAGCAAGTAAAGAGGCAGAAGATTTTGTAAATCAATTGTCATTGGGTGTATTGTCGGATAAAGAGTTTGTTAAAGCATTAATAAAATTAATAAGTAAAACATCCAGAGATGCAATAAATATAAAAGCATCAGATATTTATAATAATGAAGGATTAGCAGATAAGATAAATGCAATTTATCAGCAAAAAGAAAGAAGTGGTCAGGATAAAATAGCCGGAGTAAAAGACTTAATAAATAAAATTTCAGTTGAGAAAGCAAAAGCAGTACAGGCATCTCCTGTAGTACAGGCAGCTGAGTTTGTAAAAAATTGTGCAGATGCTACGGTAGAAACATTAGGCAAGATAATACCGTTAAGACCTTTAACACAAATAGCTGTACAAATGAATCCGTTTGCGGAAGATGGTCTGTTGGTAGCCGGTATAAATGAATCTCTTGATAAAGCTACGACGATGGGAGAGATAAGAGCCAAGACGGGATTTGAATACAGAACAGTTGAAAGAGCGGAATTGGCAACATTAGACACACCGTTTGTTGCATATGTTGCAAATAAAGCCTCAAATACAGGTCATGTTATAACGGTAACGAAAGTCAGCGACGGCAAGATAACATATAGCGATAATACAGTAACGGACGGACAGATGACAATAGATAAACTTTACGAGATGGGATTTGAAGGATTGGTACTTGCATCACCGGAGGCAAAAGCAGGAATAAAAGTAGATTCATTAAATCAGAGTGTAGAAAATATGTTAGGCAAAGAAGTTTATGATAAATTATCGGTTGAAGCAAAACAGTTGGCAAATGAAATAATAAACGGAGTAACAAAACCGCAAGATATGAATACAGTATTGTCGGCATTACTTGCAGTATGTAAAGATGTAAATGCAATATCGCAATTAGTATTAGATAAAGACATATTAGATAAAGATATGAAAGTAGTAACAGCAATTGACAGTCAGGAAATAACTGCAAAATATTATGAAAAGATAGGAGAGGTATTATCTTTAAGTGATGTAAGTGATGCAGATAAACAGGTATCAATTAAATTGTTGGCAATGGCAAGGGATGTATTATTTATGGCAAATAAAAACCCACAGGCAATAGCATTATTAAATAGTTCAAGTGTAAAAGTAGAAGATATAATGCCAATGCTTGTAATAAGCAAAGCAGTAAATCAAAATGTTATAGTTGCAGACAGCAAGACGTCAGTAGTAAAAGCAAACAACGGAGATTTTGTAATAGATATTGAAAAATTGCAGAATGTAATTAAGGAAAAGATAAGTATAACAGATGCTAAGAAAGCATTGGAAGATTTATCTGCAATGCTTGAAACAAATGGGAGAGGTTCTGCAAGTATGCCGATATCATTAATGAAGTTATCAGATATTAGGGCAGTTGCTCAGGCGGCTTAAAAGTATAATAAAGTTGAAAAAATAAGAAGATACAGATGCTGAAAATTATCTGTATCTTTTTATTTGTTATATAGTTTTTGTTCAGACCGGTTTCGTTGACTATACAATATAAAAAAGTTAAAATCTCTTATATGTGAGGGGTATTTATGATACAAAAAAATATATCAGCCATAATTGATATGAAAAAAAACAAAAGTAAATTGGTAGTCCTAACCTGTTACGATGCTAATATGTCAAAATTATTGTCAAATTTAGACGTTGATATTTTATTAGTCGGCGATTCTGTCGGTATGGTAAAACTCGGATATTCAAATACTCTGAGCGTGACTATTGAAGACATGATACACCACACAAAAGCAGTAAAAAGAGGCAATACAGGCAATAAACTTATAGTTGCCGATATGCCGTATATGACTTATGAAAATAATCCGCAGGAAGCTGTTATAAATGCAAAAAAATTAATAGATGCAGGTGCAGATGCGGTAAAAGTTGAAGGCGGACAAGAAATATTGCCGTCAATTAAAGAAATTTTAAGTGCAAATATATCCGTAATGGGGCATCTCGGGCTTATGCCGCAATCGGTAGAAAAAATCGGCGGATTTAAAGTACAATGCAGAGATGAACAATCCGCACAAAAATTATTGGAAGATTCAATAATTTTGCAACAAGCAGGCGTGTTTTCTATAGTTCTCGAATGTATTCCTCAAATGGTTGCAAAAAATGTAACCGAAAAATTAGATATTTCTACGATTAGTTGCGGTGCAGGCAGATATTGTGACGGACAGGTTCTTGTTTTGGATGATATGTTAGGTATGTTTTCTGATTTTACACCGAAATTTGTAAAAAAATATGCTAATTTGGCACAAACGATAAAAGATGCAGTTGAATTGTACAGTAAAGAAGTTAGAACAGAAAAATTTCCCGAGGAAGGAAATACTTATAAATGAAAGTAATTACAAAACCGGCACAAATGCAAAAAATTTCTGCAAGTTTAATTAAAAAAAATAAATCCATTGGTTTTGTTCCAACAATGGGTGCATTACATGACGGGCACGTTTCTTTAATAAAAAAATCCGTTATGTCAAATGATGTGACCATTGTATCGATATTTGTTAACCCTATACAATTTGGTCCAAAAGAAGATTTTTCAAAATATCCCAGACCTATACTAAACGATAAAAATATTTGTAAAAACAATAAAGTTGATTTTTTATTTTTGCCAAGTTCTGATATGTTATATGGTAAAAATTATTCTACTTATGTTGAAGTCGAAAAATATTCAAATTTTATGTGCGGTGCTTCAAGAGCAGGACATTTTAAGGGAGTTGCTACTGTTGTTTCAAAACTTTTTAATATTGTCATGGCAGATAATGCTTATTTCGGGCTTAAAGATTATCAGCAATATATAATTATTAAAAAAATGGCAGAAGATTTAAATATCAAAACAAAAGTTATGGGATGTCCGATAGTCAGAGAAAAAAATGGTCTTGCAATGTCCAGCAGGAACATGTATCTGACGCAGGAATATAAAGAAAAGGCAAGTAATATTTTTAAAATTTTAATCCGGTCAAAAAAAGATTTTGCGTTGAACAAAGACATTAAGCTAATAATAAATAATATTAAAAAATCGTTGAATAAAATTGAAACGGCTATAATAGATTATGTGGAAATACGCGATTATGACACACTTGAAGTTGCAAAACAAACAACAAAAACAGTAGTTGTTGCCGTAGCAGTTAAAATACAGAACGTCAGACTTATAGATAATATCGTTTGCAAAAAGTAAATCACGGAGGATTTATGATTAAAAAAAGAAGACAGTACTTGGTTAAACCTAAATTGCAGTTAAAGTATTTGACAATTTTAGGTTTTGTTATTTTAATTTCATCAGTTTTAATTTATTATGTTTTTTTAGATACTCTTTTAAGTTCTCCCGGTATGGATCAGCTCAGTGCAGGTGCTGTTAAACATTTTGTCAATTCATATACCAGCGGATTTTTCTGGGCAGTTTTAATATTTATGGCAGTTATTTTGATTGAAAGTATTTTTTATTTTCACAGACTTATCGGACCGATTTTCTTCTTTGAGAAAGTTATGAAACATCTCAGTGAAGGTAATTTCATTCCAAAAGTTCATTTCAGAAAAAAAGATGAAACAAAAGAACTTGCAATTGTTATGGATCAGGCACTGTCAAATATAAAAAATGCAGTAAGTAACGACAGGAAAAAAATAGAGGAAATAAAACTTGCTATTACAGACGGGAATATAGATAAAGCAAGACAGTTGCTTTGTGAACTCACTCAATGGTTTAAAATAGAAGACGACCAAAAATGATAAAAACTGATTACTTAGTTATCGGTAGCGGTATTGCAGGCTTGAGTTTTGCGTTGAAAGCTTGTAAAACCGGAACCGTATCACTTGTTACAAAAAGCAAATTGTTTGACGGGTCAACCGGCAAAGCGCAGGGCGGTGTTGCCTGTGTATCAACAAAACAAGATTCTTTTGAAGAACATATTAATGATACATTGACAGCCGGTGACGGTTTATGTAATAGAGAAAATGTAGAATTACTTGTAAAATCTGCTCCCGCAAGAATTAAAGAATTAATTGCATTTGGAGTAAAGTTTACTAAAACCGATTATAAGGGTTCTGAATTTGAATTAGGTTTGGAAGGCGGGCACAGCAGGAGAAGAATACTGCATGCCGGAGATATAACAGGCAATGAGCTGGAACGTGTTTTAATCGAAAATATAAATAAAAACAATAATATTACCGTCTATGAAGATTTCATGGCAGTTGATTTAATTCTTGACGAAAATAAAAAATGTTGCGGAGCATATGTATATGATGCTAAAAATCAAAAAGTTGAAATATTTTTAGCTAAAGTAGTGATTTTAGCGACAGGCGGTGCAAGTAAAGTTTATTTGTATACCTCAAACCCTAATGTTTCAACCGGCGACGGCGTGGCTATGGCATACAGAGCAGGTGCTGATATTGCCAATATGGAGTTTATACAATTTCATCCGACATGTTTGTATCATCCTTTGGCAAAATCATTTCTTATTTCAGAAGCAGTCAGAGGCGAGGGCGGTGTTTTGAAAAATAAAGACGGTATTGTCTTTATGAAAAAATATCACCCGTTAAAAGATTTAGCACCGAGAGATATTGTCGCAAGAGCAATAGATTCTGAATTAAAAAAACGCGGTGAAGATTTTGTTTATTTAGATATTACGCATAAGTCTCACTCATTTTTTCTTAAAAGATTTCCTAATATTTATGAAAAATGTTTAGAATACGGTATTGATATGGCAAAAGATATGATTCCTGTAATACCTGCCGCTCATTACTGTTGTGGCGGAGTTTTGGTAAATAAGGATGCTCAAACTACAATTGAAAATTTATTTGCAATAGGTGAAGTTGCCTGTAACGGTGTTCACGGTGCTAACAGGCTTGCCTCAAACTCATTGCTTGAAGGAATAGTTTTTGCTGAACTTGCTTATCAAAAAGCCAAACAAATTGTTTCTGTTACCGAACATAACGATAAAATTCAAGATTATATAAACGATAGTACAGGCAACGGAGATGCCACAATAATGTTGCAAAACTGGAATGAGATAAGACGCATGATGTGGAATTATGTCGGTATTGTCAGAAGTCAGGAAAGATTGCTGATGGCATTAAAAAGAGTTCAAATTATAAAAGATGAAGTTACGCAACATTTTAAAGATTTTAAAGTTAGTATTGAATTATTAGAATTAAGAAACATTTTAAATGTTGCCGAAATAATAATAATGTCAGCTCTTAGAAGAAAAGAAAGCAGAGGTCTTCACTATATTACCGACTATCCAAACAAATCTGATGTAATCAAAGATACGGTTGTAAATATCACCGATTCTTCAAAAAATTAAAACAAAAAATTCACTTTAATATGTTGAACATGTGTGATAACGGTAATTGTTGAATTGTATACAAATTTGATAAAATACTTGTTTAATAAAATATCAAATCAAAAGAGGCTACGATGGACATAATTAAGATCAGGGGTGCCAGACAGCATAACCTGAAAAATATAGATATAGATATACCTAAAAACAAACTTGTTGTCATAACAGGTTTATCGGGTTCAGGAAAATCTTCACTTGCATTTGACACAATATATGCAGAAGGACAAAGAAGATATGTTGAGTCACTTTCCGCTTATGCCAGACAATTTTTGGAACTTATGGAAAAACCGGACGTTGATATTATTGAAGGATTGTCTCCTGCAATATCAATAGAACAAAGAAATCCGTCAAATAATCCCAGATCAACAGTGGGAACAGTTACTGAAATCTATGATTATTTAAGATTGTTATTTGCAAGAGTCGGTATTGCTCATTGTCCAAAATGCGGGAAACTGGTAAAACCTCAAAGTTCCCAGCAGATTATCGATGATATAATGAAATTAGATGATCAAAGTATGATTTATATTTTGGCACCGTTAGTTAAAGGAAGAACAGGAACTTACGAAGAATTATTTTCCAGGCTTTCAAAAGAAGGTTTTACCAGGGTCAGGATTGATAATAAAATTTATGAACTTGATGAATCAATAAAATTGGACAGGCATAAAAAACATTCTATAGATATTTTGGTTGACAGAATCAAAATCAGCGTTCAAACAAAATCAAGAATTGCAGATTCGGTTGAAACATGTTTAAAACAATCAAAAGGGTTGGTTACAATAGCGATTGTTGATGAAAATAAAAATATAAAAAAGGAAACAGTTTACAGTGAGCATTACGCCTGTGTAGATTGCGGAATAAATATTCCTGAAATTGAACCCAGATTATTTTCATTTAATTCTCCATACGGTGCATGCAGCGAATGCGGTGGACTTGGCAATAAAATAGAAGTGGATGAGAATTTAGTAGTACCGGACAAAACAAGGACGATAGAACAGGGCGTTATAAGAGCATGGTCGGAACCTATCACAACAAGAACTCACAGATGGCAGAATTCATGGGGCGGGTATTATAATGAAATATTAGAAAGTGTTTGTAAGAAAAATAAGATACCGATGAATAAAGTGTGGTCTGAATTAACACCCCAACAAAAGAAAATCGTTTTATATGGCAAAGATGACTTTGAAGGTGTAATAACAAATTTGCAGAGAAGATATTCTGAAACGGAATCTGATTTTGTAAAAAATGAAATATATTCAAAATACATGTCAAAAAAATTATGCCCTTCCTGTAAAGGTGCCAGATTAAAAAAAGAAGCATTAGCTGTTTTAATAAATAATCAATCAATTTTAGATATCACTTCATTATCGGTTTCAAAAGCTTGTGAGTTTTTCGATAATATACAATTTAATGAAAAGGAAAAACTTATTGCAAAAGCAATTTTGAAAGAAATAAAAGCAAGGCTTTCTTTTTTAAATAATGTCGGGCTCGGGTACTTGAATTTAGACAGGGAAAGTTCAACTTTATCTGGCGGGGAGTCACAAAGGATACATCTGGCTACGCAAATAGGTTCGGGACTCACCGGAGTTTTATATGTATTAGATGAACCGTCTATAGGGCTTCATCAAAAAGATAATAAAAAATTACTTCAAACATTAATGACATTGAGGGATTTGGGAAATACTTTAATTGTTGTTGAACATGATGAAGATACAATGAGACAATCAGATTATTTAATAGACTTAGGCCCCGGTGCCGGTATTCACGGCGGGAAAATTGTAGCAGAAGGCAAAATTGATGAAGTTTTAAAAAATAATAAATCGCTAACCGCTCAGTATTTGAACGGAAAGATAGTAATTCCTGTTCCACAAAAAAGAAGGAAAACAAACAGCAAATGGTTATCAATCAAAGGGGCAGAACAATTTAATCTTCAAAAAATAGATATAGATATACCTCTGGGGCTATTTGTTTGCGTTACAGGGGTTTCCGGTTCAGGAAAATCAACATTGGTGCACGAAATAATTTATAAAGCATTGGCAAACAAATTATATGGGTCTAAAGATTTACCCGGTAAATATAAAGAAATGGAAGGGTTGGAAAATATAGATAAAGTTATTATTGTTGACCAGTCACCGATCGGCAGAACACCAAGATCAAATCCTGTAACGTACACGGGTGCTTGGGGATTAATAAGAGATTTGTTTGCAAAAACAGCCCAGGCAAAAGCAAGAGGGTATCTGCCGGGCAGATTTTCTTTTAATGTAAAAGGCGGCAGGTGTGAAAATTGTCAGGGTGACGGTACTCTGAAAATAGAAATGCAATTTCTGCCTGATATATTTATTAAATGTGATGTTTGTGACGGAAAAAGATTTAACGAGGAAACTTTACAAATCAGGTATAAAGATAAAAATATATCCGAAGTTTTGGATATGACTGTAGAAGAGGCAGTTAAATTTTTTGAAAATATTCCTAAAATACAAAAGATATTGGCAACATTAAATGATGTTGGACTCGGTTATATAAGAATAGGACAATCATCAACGACCCTCTCAGGAGGGGAAGCCCAAAGAATAAAACTTGCAACCGAATTGTCAAAAAGAGGCACAGGCAGAACCCTTTATATTTTAGATGAGCCTACTACAGGACTTCATTTTGCGGATATAGGTAAATTACTGGAAGTTTTACATAAGTTGGTTTATGCGGGAAATACAATTTTAGTTATAGAACATAATTTGGATGTTATTAAAACTGCAGACTGGATTATTGATTTGGGACCTGACGGCGGTGACGGCGGGGGAAAAGTTGTTGCTTCCGGGACGCCTGAAGAAGTTGTTAAAAACCAAAAGTCATATACAGGTCAGTTTTTAAAAAAGCATATAATAAAATAAAAGTATAACAATTGAGAGTTTTATGGTATGAATAAAAAACAACTTGATTCCAGTTTTTCAATATTTGTTATCATTTCATTTTCATATGCTATTTTTAATTTTAGTTGGTGGCAATTTTACACTCCTATTATACCGTACGGAATGTCGGCTATACATTTTATAGATATTTTCAGAGAAGGGAATTTATTCTATAATGCACCTCTTTTAACATATATCATGAGATTTATGTTTTTTATATTTGGCAAAGAGTATTATGATTTGATAATAATTTTTGTTAATTACATATTTTTTTTAGTTCCGTTATATTTTATATATAAAATAGGAGTAGAATTAAAAGATAAAGAAACCGGCAACATAGCGATGATATTATTTGCATTGGTGCCGGCAGTATACGGTA
>JAQTSO010000074.1 GCA_028711215.1 Endomicrobiaceae bacterium
CTCTTAACTAAAGACAGCGTGGTCCACTGAAGTTTTTCTCACACTTAATACTTACCTTAAACTAAAGGCAGAATAGTCCACTGAAGTTTTTCCTACATCATAACACCTTAAAACAAAATCTATACTAGGAGATAAAATTTATGGGATTTCTATGGTTCATTCTTATAGGCATACTCGCAGGATGGTTGGCATGGACAGTAATGGCTTGTCACGGATGTGGCATCATTGGTGATGTTGTCGCCGGAGTGATTGGGGCGGTACTAGGAGGTTTATTATTTCGTTTCTTCGGAACGGACATGGACTGGGGAGTATTCGGGTGAATTCTCGTTTCAACTGTTGGGGCAGTAGCACTCATTTTAACATTGCGCTTCATCAATCGACTAAGTGTGTAATGCATACTACAAATGAATCCTTTTCTACACTTACACATACAACTTAAAACAAAATCTATACCGGGGGATAAAAATTATGGGATTCGTATGGTTCATTTTCGTTGGTTTGATAGCAGGATGGTTGGCCGGAGTACTAATGAAAGGTGGCGGTTTTGGCATAATTGGTGACATTATTATTGGGGTGATTGGTGCAGTAATCGGAGGGTTTTTATTCCGTTTTTTTGGAGTGTACATGGGCGGAGGAATGTTTGCATCCATTCTAGTTGCAACCATTGGTGCGGTAGTACTCATTTTCACATTGCGCCTCATGAAACGAGCATAGTTGTGTATATCTACCGTCGTATTCTTGCCTGTTGTCTGTGCAGTTCCGTGCTCTGGCTTGTGCTTGTTTTACCGACTTATTCGGCAGTCACAGAGAATAAACTCTCTGATCAATTTCTGTCAGGGTATATTACATCTGTCATTGAGCGAGACTGGCGCTGGAGACCAGACAGTTATAAACTGCAAGTTTCCAGTGGAATTGCCACGATTAGTTTGATTAAGGATAATGCTGTCCGTCGTGAAGTTGCCGAAACGCAACTACGAAAAATCAACGGCATAAAAGATGTTGAGATTGTTATAGTACAGGCTGACGATACTATGCCGGCACCGGCCGGCAATTTTTTGGGAATTACGGGCTTAAGTGTAGGGGAAGCCTTTCCGATAGGAGATCTGTTCCGCCCGCTTTTAGCCGACCCGAAGCAACCGCAGTTTTTTGTCAGCATGTATCAATTTAACTCGGCGAATGTCCGATATATCCAAGCAAGTGTCGGATTCGGAGAAACATTTGGGTTGTACCGTTTTCTAGGCATTAATGAAGGGGACGGCATTCAGTTTAATTTGGAGGGCGGTCTGTTTGCGCAGTTTAATATGAGCACCGCTTCCCATGACCTCATCAATGCAGATTATACGATCGGAATTCCGGTAACATATCGTTACGGCGATAATTCAATACGCTTGCGTATTTATCACCAGAGTTCGCATTTGGGAGATGAATTACTTTTAAATGGTGATTCTCCTGACCGTGTCAATCTTAGTTTTGAAGCTGTGGAATTCCTTTATTCCAGAGAATGGCATAACTTGCGCGTATACGGCGGTGGCGAATACATGCTTAAAAAAGAACCGAACGAACTCAAACAACGTGCAATTCATTGGGGAATTGAATACCGCGGTACAAAACCTCTTATATGGAACGGCAGACTTGTCAGCGGAGCGGATATGAAAGCCTTTGAAGAGCATAATTGGGGCACCGACATAAGCATTAAAACCGGACTTGAATTTGGACAGCCTAATCTTGGAAAAAGACGTCTACGTGTTATGATTGAATGGTACGGAGGATTTAATCCGCGCGGACAGTTTTACATAGATAAGGTTGAATATTACGGTTTGGGAGTGTCTCTGGGATTTTAACGAAGTTTTGATTTTGCCATGAAATAGTTCTGCCTATTGTTTTGCTCAATTTACCATTAAAAAAATTAAATTCGTTTTTTGAATTTTATTTATTATTATATTTTTTTTAATGGAATTATTATATTTTGTAATGCTATTAAATCTTCTTCGTTTGCCAATACCAACAGAACGTCAGCACTTTCAATAACTGTTGAACCGGAAGGAACAATAAATTGACCATTACGGGAAATTAAGACAATAAGACACTTTGCCGGAATATTTAACTCTGATATTTTTTTATCTATAACATCAGATTCATATGGGATAGGGACATCTGTTAACTCCAAATCCATCCCTGCCATTTTTTCAAATTCTATCGGATAATTTATTTTTTTCTTCATCGGCACATCAAGCTTTAAAAATCTGGAAACTATCGGAATTGAAGTCCCCTGAATAAAAACGGAAGCAATGACAACAAAAAATACTATATTAAAAATAGTTTCTGCCTGCGGGATTCCCGCAGTAAAAGGAAACGTCGCCAAAATAATAGGAACGGAACCTCTTAAACCTACCCACGAAATCATAGTTTTTTTTGCAAATTTCATTTTAAACGGCATCAAACTTAAAAATACACTGACAGGTCTTGCAACTAACATAAGCAAAATAGTAATCAATAATCCTTTGCCTATTAAAGGAATAATTGCCGAAGGAAAAACAAGAAGACCCAACGCCAAAAACATAATAATCTGCATTAACCATGCAATGCCGTCATGAAATTTTTTAATTATCTTTTTATTCGGAAATTCAACTTTGCCCAACATTAAACCTGCTACATATACCGCAAGAAATCCGTTACCTTTTACAAAACCGGCAATAATATAAGTTAATAAAACAAGTGAAACCATTATCACCGGGTAGAGCCCCTCATATTCCAACTCTAGCCGTTTAATAAGAAACACTATGAATTTTGCCATTAAATAACCGGCAATCGCTCCCATTCCCATATCCAATAAAAAATTCGGACCCATTAACCAAAGGCTTGTATCTTTAACGGATATAAGTCCGATAAAACTGATTGTTAAAAAAACTGCCATAGGGTCATTACTGCCCGATTCAAATTCAAGCAAAGGTTTTAATGGTTTTTTAAGACTTATATTTTTTGAACGCAATGTGGTAAACACGGCTGCCGCATCAGTTGAAGAAACAATAGAACCGAGAAGCATTCCTTCAAGCAGCGAAAAATTAAAAATATACATAGCAAACACACCGGTTATAACCGCTGTAAGCAAAACACCTGCCGTTGAAAGAATTATGCCGGGCAAAACAATAGGTTTTGTTTCTTTCCAGTCGGTATCAAGCCCGCCGGAAAAAATAATAAAAATAAGAGCAACTATTCCGATAGATTTTGCCATTACTATATTATCAAAGTAAAGTTTGCCTATTCCTTCGGAACCGGCAAGCATTCCGATTCCCAAAAAAACAAGAAGTACGGGAATAGCAAATCTGTCTAAAATTTTACTTGAAATAACACTGACAAAAACTAATACCGAACCCCATAACAAAACTGTTTCAAATGTCATCAATTTACCTTTTAGAAATACGAAATAGTTTGATATGCTATTTTAACATTTTTTTATAACTTTGGCATTTTTATTTTATTTCTTCAAGCCATTGTTTGATTTTTATTTCTATTTCGTCTCTGACTTTTCTTGTTTTTACTTTCTTTTCTTCAAAAGTTCCGTCAAAAGAAGACGGATCGGCAAAACTCCAGTGCATCTGCTTTACGACTCCCGGAAAAAGCGGACATCTTTCCGACTGTGATTCGTCGCAGACAGTAATAACATAATTGAAAAAATTGCCGTTTTTATAGAAATCAAAAACACTCTTTGTTTTATTGTTTGAAATATCTATCCCGATTTCTTGCATAACTTCAACAACGACGGGATTAAGAATTCCCGGTTCAAGCCCCGCACTTGTGACTTCAAACTTTTCTCCGCCGTATTTTTTTAAAAAAGCTTCCGCCATCTGGCTCCTTGCAGAATTATGAACGCAGATAAAAATAACTTTAATTTTATCCATTAAAATACCTCCTTTTAAAATATAACGACACTTTTACAAGTCCGATAAGAACCGGCACTTCAACCAAAGGACCTATAACTCCTGCAAATGCCTGTCCTGAATTTATTCCGAATACGGCTATCGCAACGGCTATGGCAAGTTCAAAATTATTACTTGCTGCGGTAAAAGCAAGAGTTGAAGTTTTTTTGTAACCGGCATTAAATCTTTTCCCCATATAGAAGGATATAAAAAACATAATTAAAAAATAGATTAAAAGAGGAATCCCTATTTTTAAAACATCAAGAGGTATTTTTACTATATATTCTCCTTTCAAAGAGAACATTACAAATATCGTAAAAAGCAAGGCAATCAAAGTAACAGGACTTATTTTAGGAATAAAAACATTGTTGTACCATTCTTTTGTTTTTAATTTCAGCAATATAAATCTTGTTGCCATCCCTGCAATAAACGGAATTCCCAGATAAATAAAAACACTTTTTGCGATTTCTCCGATAGTTATATTTACCACTGCTCCTTCAAGCCCGAGCCATTTTGGCAGTATGGTTATAAAAATCCATGCATATACGGGATAAGCTACTATCTGAAATATGGAATTAAAAGCGACAAGCCCTGCACAATATTCTGTTGAACCTTCTGCCAACTCATTCCATACTATAACCATTGCAATGCATCTTGCAAGACCAATCATAATCAACCCTATCATATATTCGGGATAATTATGCAAAAACAAAACAGCAAGTAAAAACATAATTATCGGACCTATAATCCAATTTTGAACAAGTGATAATGCAAGTACTTTTTTATCTTTAAATACATCCCCAAGTTCTTCGTATTTTACTTTTGCAAGAGGAGGATACATCATAATTATAAGCCCTAATGCAATAGGAATATTTGTAGTACCTGACTGAAACATATTCCAAAAACCTGATATTGACGGCAAGAAATATCCTATACCGACACCGGCAATCATTGCAATAAAAATCCATACTGTTAAAAATCTGTCAAGAAAAGATAACTTTTTCATTAAGAGTTTTCCTTATTTAAAAATCAAATATATTCCGCCGATAATAACAAGCACTCCGCATATTTTTTTTATAACCGATACGCCTTTTGATTTTTCATTCCAATTCAAATATTTTTGTATTGCTTCCGTAAACGTTCCGGCAAAAATAATTACAGAGCAATGCCCGACAGCAAAAAACAGAACAAGCATAACTGCAAAAATTAAATTAGTTGATGCGACGGTAAAAACAACTCCGAGCATAGGTGCCATATATGCAAATGTACACGGACCTAATGAAACACCGAATATCAAGCCCAAAATAAATGATGCAAATAATCCTTTTTTATTAAAAGAAGGCTGTTTTGGATTGCCGAATGAAAATTTTATTATATCCAAAAGATATAAACCTATAAATATTAAAATACCGGCTACGAAATAATTGCCGTAATTACCGATATCTCCGAGCATTCTCCCCAATAAACCTGTTATAAGCCCGATTAATCCTATCGTTAAAAGAATGCCAAAACTAAACAACGATGATAACACAAAGGCTCTTTTAACCGACAGATTTCCATGCTTATCAATAAAACCTACTATCAGAGGAATACTTGCCAAATGGCACGGACTGAGCAAAATACTTAAAATTCCCCATATAAAAGCGCTAAACAAAGCAACAATCGGTGTTGACTGCAAAGCATTTGTAAGATATGTGAAAATTTCTAAAATCATATTTTCACTCCGCCTTTTCCCAACACTTTTATAATTTCTTCTTTCGGAAAAAATCCCTGATGCCTGAAATATTCGTTACCGTCTTTATCAAGAAATATCTGCGTAGGTATTAAACGAATTTTATACTTTTCGCCGTAAGGCTGACCTTCTTTTGTCCATACATCATAAAATACCACTTTTACTTGTGCCCCATATTCTTTTTCAATATCTTCCAGTACAGGTTGCATCATTTTACAAGGAATACAATTGACTGACCCCAATTCAACAAAAGTAACTTTAATATCTTTTTTATCAGATACAGATTTTTGTTCCTGTTTCTGAATATCTTTTTTTGTTGTATTTTTCTCTGCAGTAATTCCCACAGATAACCCGATAAAAACAATACCGGCGACTAACAAAAATGATGTTTTTTTTAACATTTTTAAACTCCTATTTTTTCTTTAATTAAACTGTATGCTTTATTTATATTCTCTTCGTTAATATCTGTTTTACCTTTTTCAAAACCAAAATCAGTCAATATAAACGAATCCGGTGTCAGCCCGTTATTTTCAAG
>JAQTSO010000075.1 GCA_028711215.1 Endomicrobiaceae bacterium
CTCTCTGGGATAACAGCAATGAAGATATCCGTTCTCTGAAATCATTAATTTTATTCGGATTAAAAGGTGTCGGAGCTTATGCTTATCATGCACTGGTACTTGGGTATAACGATGATGAAGTAAATAATTTTTTCTACAAAGGTTTATCAGCTATCGGCAAATATGATACAGCCGAAGAACTTTTACCGGTTGTTTTTGAAGTCGGTAGAATTAATTTAAAATGTATGGAATTACTTGACCGTGCAAATACTGAAGTTTACGGAACGCCGAAAGCAACAACTGTTCCTCTTACAATAGAAAAAGGACCTTTTATTGTTGTTACAGGTCATGATTTGAAAGATTTATATTTACTGTTAGAACAAACAAAAGGAAAGGGCATTAATATTTATACTCACGGTGAAATGTTACCTGCACATGCTTATCCAAAATTAAAAGCATATTCTCATCTAAAAGGTAATTTCGGTACAGCTTGGCAAAATCAGAAAAAAGAATTTGATAACTTACCTGCTCCTATTTTATTTACAACTAACTGCTTGATGCCGCCAAAAGAAACTTATTCCGACAGAGTATTTACAACTGAAGTAGTATCTTATCCCGGAACCACTCACATAGGAGAAGATAAAGATTTTACGCCTGTTATCAAAAAAGCTATTGAACTCGGCGGATATAAAGAAACTACGGTGATGACCGGTATTAACGGCGGAAAGGAAGTAACTACAGGATTCGGACATGGAATGGTACTTTCAGTTGCTGATAAAATTGTTGAAGCAGTAAAATCCGGGGCAATAAAACATTTCTTTCTGGTAGGCGGATGTGACGGAGCAAAAACAGGAAGAAATTATTATACTGATTTTGTAAAACAAACTCCGAAAGATACTATTATATTGACGCTTGCATGCGGAAAGTATCGTTTTAATGATTTAGATTTAGGCACAATCGGCGGTTTCCCGAGAATTATGGATATGGGACAATGCAACGATGCTTACAGTGCAATTAAAGTAGCTGTTGCTTTATCGGAAGCTTTTAAATGCGGAGTAAATGAATTGCCGTTATCAATGATTTTATCATGGTATGAACAAAAGGCTGTTTGTATTCTTTTAACTTTATTACATCTTGGCATTAAAAATATTTATCTGGGGCCGACACTTCCTGCTTTTGTTTCACCGAATGTGTTGAAAATATTGGTTGAAAAATTTAATATTTCTCCGATAAGCACTCCGGAACAAGACTTGAAAAAAATACTCGGATAATTAAAGTAAAATAAAAAGAACTGTTAACTTATGTACAAGTTGACAGTTCTTTTTTTATAAATTATTCAGGCAAAAAACTAACTATAAATAATGTATAATTTGTCTGATGAATAAAATCTATGTTTCAGGTATCAATTCAAGTGCCAAAGCACATTTTCTGTCAACATATTTTGTAGAAAATAATTTAAACATATTACTTGCCGTTGCAGATGACGATATTGATAATTTAACACAGGATATCAAAACATTACTTGATAACAAAGATATTCAGGTATTATCTTTTAATCAGGATAACGAACAAGAAAGAATAATAACCTTATCAAAAATATCCCAGAATAAAAAATCAATTATAATCTCAACTCCGGAAGCTCTTAATGTAAAAGTTTTATCCTTAAATGCTCTTAAAACAAATTCTCTGCTACTTAAAACAAATAGTGCTTTCCAACATAATTTGATAATGGAAACTTTATCAAAAATGGGATATGCAAGAGTAAGTTTTGTTGAAGATAAAGGACAATTTTCAATAAGAGGCGAGATCATAGATATCTGGCCTTGCGATAATGAACAACCTATAAGATTATCATTTGATTTTGACATAATTGATACAATAAAAACTTTTGATTACATTACTCAAAGATCCGATAAATACATGAATGAAGTAAATATTTTACCGATTGTTACCGGAGATGATACTGCTTTACTCACAGACCAAATCCCCGTAAATTCAACAATATATTTTGATAAAGAACCCGATATAGAATATCCCAATTTTAATTTAATTATTAATTCACCTTTAAATAAAAAAACTGTCCATTATAACTATTCAAGTTTTCAGGGATTTCAGGGTGATATAAAATATTTTCTGGATTTATTGAAATTATTACAAAAAGAAAAAGTTAAGATAAAAATATACTGTTCCAATATGGCAGAAAAACAAAGAATTATTGATATATTTTACGATAACGGTTGGCAGTATGACGATATGCCTTCCATGATACTTTTACCATTGTGGCAGGGGTTCTATCTTAAAAATCAGCTTGCAGTATTATCAACAAAAGAATTTTTATATAAAAGAAAACAATTAAATTTCCCTAAATTTAAAAGCGGAAAAAGACTTGAAGGTATTTGGGAAATATCAACCGGCGATTATGTTGTCCATGAAAAATACGGTATCGGAAAATATAAAGGTTTAAAGAAAATCACACTGGAAGACAGAACATCGGAATATTTATGTATAGAATATAAACATGCAGATAAATTATATGTTCCCCCTGATGATTTTAAAGTTGTTCAAAAATATATCGGTGTTGAAGGTGTTAAACCTAAATTATATTCCATGGATACTTTCGCATGGGAAAATGTAAAACAGAGAGCAAGAGAAAATGCTTCTGAATTTGCCAAACAATTATTGGAACTGTATGCTCAAAGATGTAAAATCGGAAGAACTCCTTACAAAAATTCACCTTGGGAAAAAGATTTGGCAGATTCTTTTGTATATGAAGAAACTGATGATCAACTAAAAGCAATTGAAGATATAAACAGTGACTTTTTAAAACAATATCCTATGGAACGTCTCGTATGCGGAGACGTCGGATTTGGCAAAACTGAAGTTGCTATAAGAGCATGTTTTAAAATTGTCTGTCAGTCAAAACAGGTAGCCGTACTTGTTCCAACAACAGTTTTGGCAGAACAGCATTATAATACGTTTATGAACAGATTATCGGCATTTCCTACTAAAATAGCCATGTTAAGCAGATTCCAAACACCAAAGCAACAAAAAGAAACTATTAAAGAAATTAAAAACGGAACTGTTGATATTGTAATAGGCACTCACAGATTATTACAAAAAGATATTGAATTTAAAGATTTAGGACTTTTGGTTATTGATGAAGAACACAGATTCGGAGTTAAACAAAAAGAAAAAATAAAAATGTTGCAAAAAGATATAGATATGCTTATGTTATCGGCAACTCCGATACCGAGAACTTTATCCGGTGCATTGTACGGACTCAGAGATTTATCTCTTATAGAAACACAACCTGTCGGAAGATTACCGATACAAACCACTATCTCAAATTATGATACCAAACTCATAAAACATGTTATTGAAGCTGAACTTTCAAGAGGCGGACAGGTTTTTTATGTATATAACAGAGTAGAAACAATTTTAACAAAAGCACATGAAATTAAAAAATTAGTAAAAGATGCAAGACTTGCAGTTGTTCACGGTCAGTTAAAATCAACTGAAATTGAAAAAGTCATGTGGCAATTTTTAAATAAAGAAATTGATGTTTTGCTTGCAACTACTATTATTGAATCAGGTATTGATATCCCGACAGTCAACACAATGATAATTGAAGATGCCGAAAATTTCGGGTTATCACAACTGCATCAATTAAGAGGACGAATCGGCAGAGATAAACAAAAAGCTTATTGTTATTTACTATACAAAGATAAAGATTTAAGTAATGAAGCAGTTAAGAGACTTGAGGCAATGAAAGAATTCAGCGATTTGGGTTCCGGCTATAAACTGGCTCTAAAAGATTTGGAAATCAGAGGAGCCGGAAGTATTTTAAGTGCTAAACAACATGGTTTCTTGAGAGATGTCGGTTTTGATATGTTCAGCAGACTTCTTGAAGAAGAAAGCAAAAAAATCAGAAATAACAGTTCTGATTCAAGCAGAGATAAACAAAATATTACTACCGAAATTGATTTAAGAATTGAAGCATATATTCCAAACAGTTATATAGAAGATGAAGATATAAGAATATTGTTTTACAGAAAAATCTCAAATATTACTGATATAAAAGAAATTGAACCGATTAAAAATGAATTAATTGACAGGTTCGGCAAACTTGTTGAACCTGTAACCAATTTATTTGAAGTTTGCAAATTAAGAATATCTGCAACCGCTTTAAACATTGAAAGATTATCGGAAGATAAAATATTTATATATGTGTACTTCCCGAATGATATAGATTTAAAAAATATTGATATCGTCCGCTTCGCCCGTGATTATCATAATGATGCCGAATTTATCAGAGGCAAAACAAACGGGTTTAAGGTCAGAAAAAATGTAAAGCAGGATAAGTGGAGTTTTATAAATAGTTTCCTGACAAATTTTAAGAAATACTTCAAATAAATACAGAAGTTGGGAAGTTTGGCAGCTTGGAAGCTGAGCAACTACAACAACTTACCCAGATTTAAATGTTAAAACACTTCATTTCATTACGAAAACTTAAAGCCTGAAAAAAAACTTAAACCAAAATTGTCGTTATAATTTCAAAATTTGAGATGAAACGAAGAATTTTCAAACCGCAGTGTACACAACCGTTTGGGATTGTATTTTTAAGACTAGCAAGATTTTGTGCGAAGTGAAGTTTACGTAAAAAAGCGTAAGCGATTGGTAAATGAGCTTTAAAATTACAAAACTGTAGCCAAAATATTGCGGTCGTTATATATTTTGCTTTCTAAATATTTCGTAAAGTATAACCGCACTCGCACACGAAACATTCAATGAAGAAATTAAATTCTTTTGCGGTATTGTAATTATAACATCTCATTTTTCTTTGATTTTTTGATGAATACCAAACCCTTCACTGCCGACTATTAAAACTGCCGGAAACGGAATATCGGTTTCGTGAATACTTTTATTGCCGTTTTCAGCTCCGATAATCCAGAAATCCTTTTCTTTAAGTTTTAATATCGCCTGTGATGAATTTGTAACTCTTGCAATTTTTATATGTTCAATTGCACCGGCTGACGTTCTTGAAACGGTATCATTTACCGTTGCTGAGCGCCATTTAGGAACAATTACTCCGTCAACTCCGAAAGCAACCGCATTTCTTATAATAGCACCTAAATTATGCGGATCTTCTATTGAATCAAGCAGTAACAATAATGCATTTTTTTTGTTTTTAACACTTGCTATTAAATCTTCAAGTTCAACATATTCAGTGGTTGAAACTTCCGCAACAACGCCTTGTGTATTTGTATCTTCAAATTTATCAAGTTTCTCAGGCGGTACATTATTTACCGGGATTCCGCTTTCTTTGGCTAACTTAATAATTTCACCAATACTGCTGCCATGCGCAGTTTTTGAAATAAATATTTTATTAATTGTTCTGTTACCTGACTTTATTGCTTCAATCACTTCATTACGTCCAAAAATTTTATCCATAAATTCCTTTTACTGTTTTTTGTTTTACGCTTACTGTTTTTTTGTCTTTGGAGCATTAGAGCATGTTTATGACTGCTCCGCCTTGTAGTTTTTTAGGTTTTAAAGTTTGGAGCGAAACAAACAATTTTCAAGTTGTGGTGTACGTTAGTAAAGCGGAGCGAACGGTACATGAGACTTGAAAATTGAAAGTTGTAGCCAAAAATTTGAAACCGTTATAACGTTAAATTTTTTTTACCAATGTCGATGACCCATCTTTATTATCAACTATCTTATATCCAAGCTCAGCCAATTTATCTCTGAACAAATCTGCCTGTTTCCAGTCTTTATTTTTTCTTGCCAAATTTCTTTGGTTTAATAAATCTGTTAATTCTTCGTTAACTTCAGATTTCAATATTTTTATACCTAATGCACCTTCACAAATATCTTCAAAAACATATCTTGCCTGTTTTAAAAATCCGATATCGCCTGATAAATTATTTAAAATTAAATTTTTAAGTTCGTGAAAAAAAGATAATGCCATTTCAAAATTAAAATCATCATCCAAAGCATTTTTAACCTGTTGCTGAATTTTTATTAAGTTTTCATTAGTTATATTATTATCGCTGTCAGTAGCAACTGCTATAAGCCTTGAATATGCCTCATCTAATCCCTGCAATGTTGTTTTGGCAACATTTAAAGCTTCATTGGAAAAATCAAGCGGTGTTCTGTAATGTTG
>JAQTSO010000076.1 GCA_028711215.1 Endomicrobiaceae bacterium
CTTTAGAGCCAGTTTCCATGTAGTGCCTTTAGGGTGGCAAAACCGTGCTACCGAACATAATTCAGGAACATCTTTAAGTATAATTCCTCCGCCTTCAAATATTTCGGCTTTATCGTCAAATAACTCGGTATCGGCAGTTTCAGTTCCGTCAAAATCCGTATGAATATGTTCCCCGTCACAAAACGGCATATTTTTTGAATTACCGCATCTGCATAAGGTATAAGTTTCCTGTTGAGGATATTTTTTGCTTTCTACCCATTTTTCAGGTTCACCGTCTTGTCCGATTTTTGCAAATTCTTTATTTAAAGGAACATTGCCGGATACAATATACGGTCCGTTTTCGGTAATAAGAATTTTTTGTTTTTTCATTGGATAGTTCCTAGGATATCTATTTTTTAAACTGTTTAATATTGTCAGCCCATGTCTGCATTAATTTTTTATTCTGCTGTAGTCTTGCATCGCCCCAGTTTTGTGATGAAAACATCGGAAGTTCGTTCCAGTTAACGTTGATATAACTTATAAATGATATATTGTAATCTTTAATATACTTAAAAAAATTTTTCATCCATATCAGTTTTTTTTCAACGCTGTATTGGTTAAAGGGGGAACTTTCTGCAATCATTATCGGTTTCTTTTTATTAAATGATATATCACCGACAATTTTTCGTTCTTTAACGGCAGTTGCATCAAAAAAAGATATTCCTATCCAGTCTACATAATCATCGCCGGGATAATAAATTAACGGATTATACGTATTTTTCTTGTTTCCGTTCCATGCAATTGTATGCCATACAAAATAAACATTTGAAACCTCATTATTTTTTAAACGCATAACGATATGTTGGTATGCTTTAATATATTTTTCGGGATTATAGTCGTTTTCAGGATTGTCAAATTCATATCCTATACGAAGATAAACTTTTTTGTTTGAATTTTTTATCCATACGCCCAGCTTGTCTATATTTTCATCAAAAGAACTGTTTATAACCTCATCAAGCATATCTTTCATATAAAGTCCGATTTGAACAACTTTTATATCGGGATATTTTTTAAGCAGATCATCGGCGTAGTTAATGCCGGCGCCGTTATACGAAGGTTCATCAAGCCCGCTTACGGAATTGATTGAGGTATAAACCATTATGCCGTCGGGATAAGATATTTCTTTTATATTGAATTGTTTTAAAGAGGAAAAGAATTCTTCAATTGACTGGCTGTCCTGCCCTATAACAAAAACAGGACTGTTTTTACCGCTTTCTGCAAAAGATGAAGTCAGTAAAATATTAAACAAGAATAATGTACAAAAAAGTTTTTTGAACATGCTTTAATTATATATAATTAAAAACTATTTTTTACTGTCTTTCCAGTTCCACCATTTTAATTTTTTACTGTCTCGCCCGCCTTCGGCAAAATATACGGCACAACGGAATACATAAAGCAAACATCTGTCCTGAACTGTACCTGCAAACTTATTTGACTCGTCATAAAGTTTTTCAGGATTTTTTCTCTTCAAATCCGAAACGGAAGAAATGCCTATATCAGTCAAATCTTCCGCTATGGATTTACCAACTCCTGGAATAACCATTAATTCTTTGATTATGTTTAATTTGTCTAGCATAAGACTATTATATAATTATTTTTTCAAAAAGGTTACAATTTTAGTTCGCCTTGGCTGATTTTAAAACTTTCTATTCCGTTGGTTCTTTCTTTTACCATTTCAGCATTGAAATTGCCGAAGAGAATGGGTGAGTTCGGGTTGTGATTTTTATAATTTTCAAGGGCTTTCTTTTTATTTATATTGGCATAGCAGTAAGAACAATTATGAATACAACTGTCATATTGTCCTATATCAACACACTTCATGCATCCGCAGTATAATCTGTTATCATCTCTTATATCTTTATTAAAAATATTGTACCCAATTATTTTTTCTATCAAATTTCCGTCAATACATTGTGAATGATTAATCCCGAATTCTTTTAAGTCTATCTCTTCAGCACATGTTTCAAGCTGTAAATTATGTTTATTTGTGATATCCGAAAAATGCCTAGCTATGAAACGCATATCATTATTTGATATTTCTTTAATTTTTATATCTTTCATGTTTGTTGCAACTTTACGATAACCGTCAATAAAGCTGATTACAACTCTATTTGTAAATTGTGAAAGAGAATCAATCAGTTTTTCAAATGCTTTTATGTGAAAATCTATAGAATATTTGCTATTTTCTTGAATAAATATAGGGTCATAACGCAATATAACTTTTTCTTTTCCTATTTTTTCGGATAATTCTTTAAACGTTTCAACAATTTTACGTTTATCTCTGATATTACTTTCTATTTCTTCATCGTAGGGAGTAATTGTAAACTGAAAATAATATTTATAACCAATTTCATTAATTTGATTCAAATACTGCATAATATTTTTTGAATCTTTTGTCCAAAAAACAATACAGTCAACATTCTTTGGAGATAAAGGAATGTTTGAAATTTGGTTTGCATTCATAGGGTTTCTTACATAAACAAAGCCTTCTTTAAGTCTGTTCATAAACCATTCTGCATAAAACGCCGGAATATCTGTCCTTCTGCTTGCACTTAGAATCATAATTATTTCCAATATTCAAAAAAAACACTGCTTTTTATTTCTCGCAATGGATTAATTTTAGTGTCATTAATAGTTTCAAATACAATATCATTGTCCTTAATATGTTTCCAAGAGTGTTCTGCATGCAGTGGAGAATCTGTATAATATTTATAGACATTATTATTATTAAATAATGCTGTTATATTATTATCAAAAGCATCTCGTCCCATATTACAACTATTAATATCATTAAATATTAAGACAGAACCAGCCGGCATAGTATTATTTATAGCATTTATAAGGTTATTTATAAATTTTTGATCTTGACGATGCCCATAAATTGTTGAAAAAACCTTATTCATCATGATTATATCAAAATTTTTAAAAGAAAAAGTTTTTAAAACTAAATCAAGTGTTTCATATACTACATTCCTATATTTTTTTATTAATCTTGTGGAGTCCCACTCGGTGCTACTGTCAAAACCATAATAATATAATTTAATATTTAAGTTATTGTCATCAATATATTTTAAAATAGCGTAGTAATCAGGAGAAAAACCACAACCAAGAGATAAGATATTAATTGTTTTATTGTTGAATTTTTCTAGTATTTTAGATTCATTTAAATAATGATAAATTTCACTTGTGAATGAAGAACCATATTTTAAAACATAAAAATTCATTTTTTTTGGACAATTGTATTCGTCTAATTTTCCATTTCTTCTCCTGTATTCATCATGTAAGCATTGATAACAATTACATTTATCATTGGAATAATCGTGGCAACATGAAAATCTACTTAAATTTTTACTACAAGTTAATAATAATTCTTTGAACAATGTTCTCTCCTTAAGTAATATTAATTGATTTTTAACTTGCACATATTTTTCTTATTCTGTCTGAAAAAAACTCATCAGAATAAGTTAAATCATTTTCATCATAACTATCCAATAACTCAATTAAATCCATATCGGTTATTGGCATTATTAATCCTCTATCGTCTTTATAAGTATCTTTACATCTATCTAAAAATAAATCAAATTTATCTATTGAACGACAAATAATAAAACCAACTTTTCCTCTATTTGTAGAGAAACGACCTGATATTTGATCTAATTCTGGATTTGCAATATCTGAAGAATAATTTTTGCATTCAATCATTATATATTGACATGGAATTCCCATTGAATGGGATAAACGATAAAATATACCATAAATAGCAGCATTGTCAAAAGTTAAATCTATTCTTTTTCTTCCTTGATGAATTTCACATTCAAGCACAGGATATATTAAATTAGGATAAAAAATAATTTCAAGAATTCCAGTTATTGTTCTATGAAATTTTGTTGCATTTTCAGGTCCTTTTGGTATGTTTTTTAACTCATTAATAAGAAAATTACATAAATCTTTCATGTCTATTTCTGAAATATCTTTATTTTTTAGCGATATAGTTTTAGTGCTTTTTCTAAAATTTTCTAGTATATCAGGGTGTGACTCTGAGAAGTCTGTAATAAAATCTTTTGAAAAATGATTGGTTTTTTTTAAATCTTTTTTTGTAACAAATTTTGTGCCATCTTTCCTTTTTTGAACTAATGATGAATTTAGTTCTAATTGTTCACTTTGCATAAAATTTAATACAAAGCTATTATAATATTCAATAGGGGTATAGTCTTCACAAAATGAAACAATCCCTTTTGGGACTAGGATTATTTTTTTTTCAACAACTAACATTTTTGTATAGCTTTGTTCCCATTTACAAGCTTGTCTAGACCAAAAAAAACCTGAAGATACATTTTCCGATAATTCAATATTATGTAGTTCACATTGTTTTTGGGTGTATTCTATTAAATGTTTCATAATAATATTTGTTGTCATATCTGAAAGTTTGTCTTTTCCAAAACCGTTCACAAATAATATGTTATCTTCCAAATCTTTAATTAATCCCGTTTTAACTGCTCTGCTTTCTAGAATATTATTGAAAATATCATCGGTATTAATAAGTCCTACACCCCTGCCTTGAGGAGTTCCTTTAGATAAGCCTAAACATGTTGCATTTGGTTCATGCAGATGCTTAAATAATGCTTTACCTTCTGGTATTTGATTATTTTTAATATGGTTAAGTGCTTTTTGGAAAAAACTTTTGATTGTTTTGTTTACTTCAATAGACCAATTATCTTCACGTTGTGAAATAAAAAAAGGATCTATAAATAATGGGGTATCTTTGTCAATATCAATATCAATGAAATCAAGTTGAGCTTGGGTTTTATTTAATTTGAAAATTTTACTTATTTTCATATTTGTTAAATTGATTTTATTATAAAATTTTATGAAATGCAATACTATTCATCATTAAATCACACCCTGTTTAAAGAATCAAACAGGGTGCATTTATTTGTGAATTAGTATTCTTTAATTTTCTTCAACTGCTTTGCTGATTTTGTAATAACTTTCCAACGGGTTTTTTCAACTGCGCTTGCTTTCATTGTTTGACGTGCTGACAAATAAGCAGATTCCTTTTTTAATTTCAAAAAGCTTTTATATCGTTCATCTTCAAGAGTTCCGCTTTTAACGGCTTCAAGCACGGCGCATCCCGGCTCGTTTATATGAGTACAGTCTCTGAAACGGCAGTTAACTGCCAGTTCCTGAATATCATCAAAAACTTTACCAACTATTTTTTCGTCACCCCAAACTTGTATTTCACGTATTCCGGGCGTATCAATAACCATTCCGCCGTCGGGAAGAACTATCAGTTCACGAAAAGTAGTAGTATGACGACCGCGACTGCCTAATTCGCTTACTTCATTTACTTTAAGCTGGTCAGTTTTAAGTAATGCATTAATGATAGTAGATTTGCCTACACCGGAAGAACCTAAAAATGCGATTGTCTCGCCTGTTTTAATGTATTTTTTTAATTTTTCTAAATCTTCCTGATTAAAAGCACTGATGGTATGAACATCTACTCCTTCGGCAATAGCTTCAACTTCCGATTTTCTTTGTTCATATTCAGGGCATAAATCAGCCTTATTTAAAAGTATAACAGGTAAAGCTCCGCTGTCAATAACTATTGATAAAAACCTTTCAATCCGTCGCAGATTATAGTTAAGGTCTAATCCTGTTATAATAAATACAGTATCAATGTTTGTTGCAATAGACTGTTCTTCTGTAACCTCACCTGATGCTTTACGGCTAAATATACTTTTTCTTGGAAGTATTGTATGAATCATTGCTTTTTTTTCATTAGGCAAAACAGAAACTACGACCCAATCGCCTACGGTTGGCAATTGATTTTTGTTTGGATTATCAAACCTAAATTTACCGGGGAGTTCACATAAAAATTTGCCAGTTTCATTATAAGCAACATATTGTCCTCTGTTTTCTCGTACTATTCTCATCGCAACATAGTTTTGATTTTTATATTGTTCAAAATTCTTCTCAAAAAAAG
>JAQTSO010000002.1 GCA_028711215.1 Endomicrobiaceae bacterium
ACCTCTTGTTGCTTTTAAAATTTGATTATTATCAAACATTAATTTCAGATATTGTCTGGGGATATTATTAGCCGTTATTTGTGAGGATGTTATTATTCCGTTATTTTCTTTTAAAAGTTTATTTATATTTTCAATATGATTCATAATAACCCTCCTTTATCTTTAATTTACTTTATTTTGTTTTATTTTACTTTTACACTTTGAATTATAATATATTAAAGTGTATTTGTAAAGACTAAAAATTTAGTTATAAAGAAAATTTGGCGGAAGTTTAAAGCAGATAAATTACATTCTTGCCAAAGCATTTAAAAAACTGGCTTTGGAATAATTTTTTATCTGAAGACCGGACGAAGAAGATTTCTCATTTTCACATAGTATAACCGCACGAAAAAGCAAAACAATCATAAGCAAAAACCCCACACCGCCCAACCCGACAACCGAATAAATAATAAAATTACTCATCACAACTCCCATAGAATATACTCACCTACAGGCACATTGTAATAAACAGATATTAATTTTTAATAATCAAACCCTTAACAATTTGTTAAGTCCCCGATATTTTACTTTAACTTTTTAATAACTTCTAAAATGTTATAAAAAAATTTATGGTTTTCTAATTTTCAAAAAATAAGTTATAATAATGCCATGGAATATAATATTTTTTAAAAGAGGTATAAAAAATGGATTATATTTTTTTAGATGTAAGAATTTTGGCTGCTTATATAAAAAGAAAATTTCTTAACGAGAAAAAAAATGAAATATCTCCATTAAAACTCCAAAAATCTTTATACTTTTTATTTGCTTTTTGGGCTGGTTTTATAACTAAAAATAGAAATTTAGATCATTCTGCGGAGCAGGAAGTAAATTATAATGATCTTTCACCAGTCTTATTTAACAGCAGTATAGAAGCATGGTATTACGGTCCTGTAATTCCAGATGTATATAGATGCCCTGATATCATGTCTTATGAAAATCAGAATTTTATAGACAATCTAGACTACAGAGTTAGAGAATTTATAGATGACCTATTAAAGCAGTTGTTTAATACTAGTGATTTTACTTTGGTGAATATTTCACATGCAGATAGCATATGGAAAAAATATTACAATCCCAATGATGAAATTCACGACAATATTATGCCAACGGCTGAGATAATTGAAGAATATGCTAGAAAATAATGTACTGCCAGCAATTAATTTTCTTGATGATATTAATCCAACTCTCGCTCAAAAGATGCCAGGAGCACCTTTACCTCAAGATTCCTCATCATTCAAAAAATATTTTTTACTAACAACAAGCATAAAATCTATCAATAATTCCGATTTATTATTTACTAATTTTTTGTCGTCTGATCAATGCAAAGAATATGCTCTTTTAAAAACTTTACGGGATAAATTTTCTAAAGTTCCTGATGCATTGGACAGCTTATTCCATTCAACGGAACAAGAGCACAGTAATCAGAAAAAGAACGATAGATTATATAATATCTTTATAAAAACTGGTATAAACAAAAGAATACTTAAAAATAAAGATATATTAAAATATAAATTTCAACAGGAAAAAGATACAAATGTTCCTTTAAGAATTTATGCCCTATGCCATAAAAATAAAATTTTTGTAATGTTAATCGATTTGTATCATATGGCATGGATAAGCCCTCATCCCCAAACAAAAAAAGAAGATCCTATCGGATTGTATAATGCACACAAAAAGCACTCTTATTGCATAAGTAATATTAGAATTTAAGTTGAGAAGTTTTTTTGCTGTAATTGCTGAATATATCCTTTCAATTTGAAAATATTTAATTAGGTCTAATAGATATATAATTGCCAATCTTTTATTTAATTTATACACAGAATATACAACCCCGCTATTAAAAGAAGAAAAATCCAAAAGAAAAAATCAATTTAAATTTATTAATAATCAAACCCCTAACAATTTGTTAAGTCCAAAACCATTTTCATCCGTATTCCCAACCCCCCCAAATTTAATGTATAATAACAACTAAATAATGATTTTTAATATCATTGTTTTTGAATAAATCAACTTTTACTCTTCCAATATATTCAATTTATATAATTATTAGATATTAATTTATATAGGAGATTATATGGATATTGAAAAAATTTTTGGCGAAATAAAAGAAAAAATTGATCAAACATGTAATGAAACCTTTTCTGTACAAAAAACAAAAATTATTCCAGCTAATATTCCTCTTGAAAATTTTAATTGGTATTTAATTCCAAATTTAACTTGTGTTTTTGTCGATATGATAGGGTCGACAAAACTTGCCCTCAATAAAGATTCTGCAAAAATATATCAAGTTTTTGTACAATCTTTTGTAAAAACATTCAATGATTTTGAGGCGGAATATGTTGATATTAAAGGAGATGGTGGCTTTGCATTATTTACAGGTATTGATAGTGCCATCCCAGCATTATGTGCAGCTGTTACATTCCGAACAATTTGTAACCGTGAAATAGAAAACAGATTTCTTCCTGAACAAATATTAATGCATGTTGGTATAGATACCGGAGATGCTCTCGTAAAAAGAATTGGATTACGAGGAGACAAAAATAATGAAGTTTGGCTTGGAACTCCTGTAAATACAGCTTCTAAACTTGCTTCTTCAGCACCACCTAGCACAATATTTGTTTCAGGCAGGACATTCAATATTCTCAATCAAAAGGAATATCAACAATATTTAATAAATTCGTGTGGATGTCCAAATGGAATTGCTCGTTTATGGGGCGAACAAGATAATGCTGATTTAAGAATTAAATCTAATAAAATTTATTTTTTAAAATCTCAATGGTGCATTAAACATGGGCAATTATTCTGTAAAGAAGCCATGGAAATATATTTTAATAAAAAGAATAATTAATATAAAAAGAGGGGCAATTTATGAGCACATTTAAAACTAATAAAGAAAAAATAAATGCTTTAAAAGAACAAATTATTTTTCAAGATGTAAAAGAAAAAATAAATTGGAGCGACCTCCTTAAAAAAACTGAAATAAAATTGTATAAAAAAAATGAAATTATAATTAAGGAAGGTGATTTAACATCAGATATTTTTCTTATCTTAAAGGGTTCTGTAAATATTTTAGTAAAAAATCAATGTGTTGCAACAAGACCAGCCAATGAACACATAGGTGAAATAGTTGCTCTCTTTAGTGCCATGAAAAGAACTGCAACTTGTATCGTTGCAGAAACAAGCTATTTAGCAAAAATTAGATCAACAAACTTTATTCAATTGCTTAATAAAAACCCAAAGATATACAAACAAATTGCTTATACTCTAGCCAAGAGATTGGAGCAACGAAATAATTTAATTGAAAGAAATATTAGAAAAAAACCAACTATATTTATTGCTTCATCCACAGAAGGGAAAACTATAGCAAAGAAAATTGCTAAGCAATTTAAAAAATTTTGTACCGTACAGGAATGGTATCACCCCAAATCATTTGTTGCTTCTAAAAGTGGAATTGAAAGTCTAGAATGCGTATCAGCTAATTGTGATTTTGGGTTAATAGTTTTAACTCCTGATGATGAAAGAAAAATGAGAGGCAAAACGAGCATTATTCCTAGAGATAATTTGATTTTCGAATTAGGTTTATTTATAGGCAAATTAACAAGAACTCGAACATTTTTCTTAACCTCAACAAAAAATCTTGAACTTCCTAGTGATTTAAAGGGTGTCAATTACCTTACTTTAGATAACTATAAAAATCTCATCGGCATTATTAAAGAAAAAGGATGCATATAACGATTACTTGAGGATATTATGGCAAATACTTATGATTATATAGATGGGAAAAAGAGAATTGAAGAAATATTGAATGGTGAATTTGAAATCAATGAAGCTAATGAAAAAATTCCACAAAATGAAAAATTCACATTTGATAATGCCTATTATGGTTGGGTCACAGGAGTTTTTGTCGACATAAGAAATTCTACAAATTTATTCCAAGAAGAAAATAAAATAAAGGTTGCTAAAATTATTAAAAGTTTTACATCAGAAATAATTGAAATTCTTAGAACTAGCGATTTATTAAGAGAAATTGGAATACGTGGAGATTGTGTCTATGCTATTTATACTTCACCCAAACAAAAAGACGAATATGATATATTTCATAAAGTTGTATGTATCAATACATTTATTGATATGTTAAACAAATTGCTAAATCAGAAACAATATCCTGAAATTGAAATAGGAATAGGAATTGCCACAGCTAAAGAATTAATAGTAAAAGCTGGTAGAGCAAATACTGGAATTAATAATTTAGTATGGATTGGAGATGCTGTTACAACGGCATCAAATTTATCTTCTTTAGCTAATAAAAATGGATTAGAAAGAATAGTGTTATCTGACTTGACTTACTCAAACATAATAGAAAAATATAAAAAAAAATATCCTCTTACTGGAGAGTCTTGGTTTACAAAAGTAGTAAATAAAGATTATTATTATACAAATATTATATTTGTTGACTTTAATAATTGGATTTTACAAGGCATGAAATGAAAAATTTATATATGTTGAGATTTATCAGTTTATAGCGAACCGAAGGAATTTGCGACTGCGGTGTACGTAAGCAAGAGTGCAACGGGCGGTACATAAGGGAGCAAATTACAAAGGTGTAGCATAAAATGGTAAATCGTAATCAAAAAATAAGCGGATTTTTTACGAAGGATTTTAAGATGATTTTTCAATTTTATTTTGGACAAGGGCATACCTAGCAAAGCCGAGCGGTAGCGAGAACGGTATCCGAAGTTCAAAAAAAATTGAAAAGGGCTTAAAAGACGAGTAAGAAATGTGCGCCATATAGGAATCGAACCTATAACCTAACGGTTAAGAGCCGTTTGCTCTACCAATTGAGCTAATGGCGCATCTAAAAGAAGTTGCTGTTGTATTTTTACGCTGTTCTTTTTACGAAGTATTTTTGCTTTTCTGCTAGGCGTTGAGGTATGAGCGTGTACTGTAAAGGGCGGAGCCCGAGGTACCCGAATACCGAAACAACAACGCAGAAAACAAAAAGACAAAGTAAAAAAGTGCCCAATAGAGGATTCGAACCTCTGACCCCTTCCATGTCAAGGAAGTACTCTAACCAGCTGAGCTAACTGGGCGTCTTACCATACTATATATAAGGTGTGGGTCGGAATTGAACCGACACAAGGCAGTTTTGCAGACTGTCCCCTTAACCATTCGGGCACCACACCAAACAATGAAACTTGAGTGAACGGAAAAGAAGTATATAAAAAAATCTGCTAACAGTCAAACTTTTATTGGTTACGCCGTATATATGCCATATATGTTTTAAGAGTTGACACTTAAATTTGTAATTGATAAAATTAACGCCAATATTATAAAAATATTAAATAATAAAAATCAAAAATATAAAAAGGAGTTAGTCAATGGCTAAGTTTGTTTATTTTTTCGGTGGCGGAAAAGCAGATGGTAACGGCAGCATGAAAAATCTTTTGGGCGGAAAGGGCGCAAACCTTGCTGAAATGGCAGGACATAAAGCACTTAAACTTCCGGTTCCTCCGGGATTTACAATTACAACTGAAGTTTGTACTTATTATTACGAAAACAAAAAGAAATATCCGAAGGAACTTGCAAAACAAGTTGAAGTTGCTCTTAAGAATGTTGAAAAAGTTATGGGCAAGAAATTCGGTGCTGTAAATGACCCGTTGTTAGTATCGGTAAGATCCGGTGCAAGATCATCCATGCCGGGCATGATGGAAACAGTTTTAAATGTAGGTCTTACAACAAAAACAATTCCGGGCTTAATCGAAAAAACTAAAAATGAAAGATTTGTATATGACGCATACAGAAGACTTATAATGATGTATTCCGACGTTGTTATGGAAAAAGCGGGTGGTTTTGAACCGGTTGACGATATGGGCATCAGAAAACAACTTGAAAGAATCATGAACGTAATGAAAAAAGAAAAAGGTGCAAAAGTTGATACAGACTTAAATGCTGAAGATTTAAAGAAACTTTGTGAACAGTTTAAATCTAAAGTAAAAGAAGTTTTAGGCAAAGCATTTCCTGACGACCCGATGGAACAACTTTGGGGCGGAGTTTCGGCAGTGTTTTCTTCATGGAACGGAAAGAGAGCAATTTCTTACAGAAAAATTGAAGGAATTCCTGATGAATGGGGTACGGCAGTAAACGTACAGTCGATGGTATTCGGAAATATGGGAATCAGCTCGGCAACAGGTGTTGCTTTTACAAGAAATCCGGGTAACGGTGACGGAAGATTTTACGGAGAATATTTAGTTAATGCACAAGGTGAAGACGTTGTTGCAGGTATCAGAACTCCGGCTCCTATAAATGTAGCTTCTCAAAGTCTTCAAAACAAAACTGAAAAAACATTAGAACAATTTATGCCAAAAGCATATAAAGAACTTTTTGCTATCCAGAAGAAACTTGAAAAACATTATAAAGATATGCAGGACATTGAATTCACAGTACAAGAAGGCGTATTGTGGATGTTGCAGTGCAGAGTCGGTAAGAGAAACGGTCCGGCTGCAGTAAAAATGGCACTTGATATGTACAAAGAAAAAGTAATCACAAAAGAAGAAGCGGTAATGAGAGTCACCCCTGCACAGTTGGATGAATTATTGCATCCGATTATAGAACCTAAGAATGAAGCTTTGGCAAAGGTTATAGGAAAGGGCTTGCCTGCAGGTCCGGGAGGAGCAAGCGGAGCCATAGTATTTACAGCAGAAGAAGCTGTTAAATGGGCAGAAGCAGGTAAGAAAGTTATATTAGTCAGAGAAGAAACAAACCCTGAAGATGTTGAAGGTATGAGAGCAGCTCAAGCTATTTTAACAGCAAGAGGCGGAATGACGTCACACGCAGCACTTGTTGCAAGAGGCTGGGGAAAATGCTGTATAGTAGGTTGCAGTGATATAGAAGTAAACTTAATCAAAAAGGTTATGACTCTCGGCGGTAAAGAATATAAAGAAGGCGATTTTATAACATTAAACGGAACAAAAGGTAATGTTTATGAAGGGTCTTTGACAATGGTTGATGCAACAAATAATACACAATTGTTTGACTTTTTAAAACTTTGTGATTCAATAAGAAAACTGAAAGTAAGAACAAATGCAGATACTCCTGAAGATGCTAAGAAAGCAAGACTTTTCGGTGCAGAAGGTATCGGACTATTTAGAACGGAACATATGTTCTACGGAGAAAATTCAGATAAGCCTTTATTTGCTTTGAGAAAAATGATTGTTTCAAAAACAATTGCAGAAAGAAAGAAAGCTTTGGCTGAACTTTTCCCATTTATTAAGAGCAGCATCAAAGGAACACTTGAAGCTATGGACGGCTTTGCAGTAACCGTCAGATTATTGGATCCGCCTTTACATGAATTTATACCTAGAGAAAAAGCCCAGCAGGAAATTATTGCAAAGAGTTTAAATATCAGTTTAGATGAATTCCAAAAAAGAGCAGATGCGCTTCATGAAAGTAACCCTATGATGGGACACAGAGGCGTAAGACTCGGTGTTACTTATCCTGAAATTACAGAAGTTCAAGTTAAAGCAATATTTGAAGTTACGGCAGAATTGTTGGCAAAAGGTAAAAAAGTATATCCTGAAATAATGGTTCCTGTTGTAGGTTCAGAAAACGAATTGAAAAACCAAAAAGTAATTGTTGACAGAGTATATAAAGAAGTTTGTGAAGCAAAAAAAGTAAAGAAAATTCCTTATATGTTCGGTACAATGATTGAAATCCCGAGAGCGGCATTACTTGCAGATAAGTTAGCTGAAACTGCGGAGTTTTTCTCATTCGGAACAAATGACTTAACACAGATGACATTCGGTTTTTCAAGAGATGACATGGGTGGTTTCTTAAACGATTATTTAGAAAATAAGATATTGGCTAATGATCCTTTCCAGACAATAGACCAGGCAGGTGTAGGACAGTTGATTAAAACCGGTCTTACTTTGGGAAGAAAACAGAGAAAAGATATGAAGATCGGTATCTGCGGAGAACATGGCGGAGAACCAAAATCTGTTGAATTCTGTCATTCTATAGGCATGAGCTATGTTTCATGTTCGCCTTTTAGAGTACCGATAGCAAGATTGTCGGCAGCACAAGCTGTTATTAAACAGGCTAAAGCTAAGAAGAAATAAAAGTCGTAAAATTTTTATATCGGGTCGGCGGTTGCGAATTTAATTTGTAATCCCGGCCCGAAAACATTTTTATGAATATAGTGAAAAGTTTTATTTTTGCCGTAACAGGTTTGTTTTTGTGTTTGGCGGTTGTTAATGCACAGGAACAAATAATTATACCGGCCGTTGTTGATATCCCTTCAACAACCGTTAATGATTCTTTTAATTCAATAAAAACCGGAACTTACAAAGGTAACGATTTTATTAAAATTTCTCTGAAAAACAAAATATTTTCACCCAATAATACCGAAAATTTACCTACTGAACTTATATTTGAGATTAATGTTTTAGACGAAAATATAAAGGTAAAAAAATGGAGAATGGATTTAATCAACACCAGGAAAGAAAATGTGTATACGGCCTACGGGAATACGATTCCGCCTGTTATAAAATGGAACGGAGTAAAAGACGGGGAAATTGCGGAAGGCAAATACAAATATATATTTACAGTTGAAATATGGAAAAAAGATAAGGTTGTGGTTGAAGACGGAAACATTGTAGTTGACGTTACTCCGCCTTTGGCATTGTTAAAATCATCAACCGATGTTGCTGTTGTAGCTGATAATAAATTTTTGGAAGACGTTATATTTTCTTTAAGCGCAAGTGATGAAACCGGCGTGAATTTAAATAAAACAAATTTAAAGATATTAAATGCAAAAAACAACATGGAAATTAAATCCTGGAATTTACAAACAGCTTCCCAGCAGAATATAATCTGGGACGGCAAAGATGATGTATACGAAAGATTAGTCCCTGCGGGGGAATACAAACTGATTTTAAATACAAGTGATATCGCAGGAAATAAAAGCCGGCTTACAAGAAATATTTCAGTAATTGAATTTAACATTGAGGGCAATGTAGCGGATATAGTAGTAAAGGAAAAACTTAAAGGATTGCCTGTTGATTTATATAATAGCGTGATCTTTAAATCAAGTGATGCCACTCTCACCGGAACAGCTGTAAAATCTTTAGAATTATTAACAAAATTATTGAACAAGTATCCCGCAAATAAAGTTTTAATCGAAGGCTACACCGACGCTTTTGAATGTAAACAAACAAAAAATGATTTGGAACTTTCAAGTAAAAGAGCCCGGGCTGTTTATGATTTTTTTATACTAAACGGGGTTGACCCGAAACGATTGCAGACTGTCGGGTATGGTAAAGCAAAGCCTATAGCTTCAAACAAAGACATTAGAACGAGAATTTTAAACCGAAGAGTTGACATAATTATTCTAAAAATTGAAAGTGATTTTGATGAAATAAATAAAAATAATTAAATTGCATACGGGAGGTTGAGATTTTATATGAAATATGCTATAAAAAAAGGGGTTTTGTGGCAAGAAGTTGACGGAGAGATTGTAATAGTTGCACCAAAGCAAGACCCAATGTATCTTAACGAATCCGGCAGTATTGTTTGGAAATTAATAGATACCGGAATGGGCGAAACTAAAATTATAGATAAAATTTCCGGCGAATATGAAGAAGACAGAAAACTAATAGAAAAAGATGTTAAGGCAATAATTACAGATTTAATAAAAAATAAGTGCATTGAACTAAAAAAATAGAGAATTGCGGGAGAATGAAATGAAAGGATGTAGCGTTATAGCATTTGCATTATTGGGTTGTTTTGTGTTTGCAGGATGTAAACAAAAAGAAGATATCGTTGCAAAGATAGGCAATGAGAAAATCACAATGAGCGATTTTGTTGAACGAGTTGACTCTACCCCTCCTGCATATCAGGCTTATATAAATACAGAGCCGGGTAAAAAACAGTTTCTTGATTTGCTCGTCAGAGAAAAATTACTGTTAGAAAATGCTAAGCAGTCCGGCATTAACAAAAAAGATGAGTATAAGCAGGCTATTAAAGATTTTTCTGCCGAACAAAAGAAACAATTTAAAGATTACCAGGACGGACTTTTGATGGAAATGTTTTTGAAAGAGTTACAATCTACCTCAATAAATCCTACTGAAGACGAAATAAACAAGTATTATGAAGATAATAAAACTGATTTCACAAATCCTACAGCTATTGTTGCAAAACATATTTTAGTTCAGTCTAAAGAAGATGCGGATACCGTTCTTGCAAGAATAAAAAGCGGAGAATCTTTTGATAAAGTAGCGCAGGAAATGTCAACAGACAGAATCTCTGCCGAAAAAGGCGGATTGATAGGTCCTTTCAGAAAAGGAGAGCTTGTTCCGGAATTTGAAAAAGCAGTATTTAACCTTAAAACCGGTGAGATTTCAGATGCTATAGAAACTCCTTTCGGGTTACACATAATTACAAAAGTATCCGAAGCAAAGTTGCCTCCTATATCTGAAGATGTGGCAAAATCTGAAATCAAGAAAATGCTAAGCAAAACAAAATTTGAAAATTGGTTTGATGATAAAAAGAAATCACTTAATGTCACTGTTGATTATACAAAACTGAATACCATAAAAGCCAAAGACGTTGCAGATAATAATGAAGATGAGAAAGATGAAATTTTAGAAAAATTTAGCAACTAAAAAGGAGACTAAAATGAAGAAAGTGTTGTTTAGTTTGTTATTTGTAGCAATGATGTTTAGCATTGCATGTGCACAAGAAGCCGTTGATAAAACATTAGCTGTTGTAAATGGCGAACCCTTAATGAGTTCTGATTACAATAAAATAGCTATGCCTATTATTGAGCAACAAAGAATGGCAATGCCGGCAAGTGAACAAACCGAAGCCAAAATGAATGAGTTAAAAAATAAAATTCTTGAAGAAAAAGTTAATCAGATTCTTCTGGTGCAGGAAGCAAAAAAAGCAAAAATTAAAATTGTCAAAAGAGAAATAGACGAAGCATTACTGCAGGTTAAAAAAAGATTTGCAAGCGAAGAAGCATTTAAAGAAGAGCTGAAAAAAGAAGGACTAAGCCAAATCCAGTTTGAAAAAAAATTAGAAGAACAATTAATGAGCATGAGATTTATTGAAAGTGTGATGAAATCTAAAGTAAAACAACCTTCTGAAGAAGACGTAAAAGCATTTTACGATAATGTAAAGAAAAAAATGGCAGGCGAGAAGCTCGGATTGGCTCCTCAAGACGAAGAAGTTGTAGCATATGTTGCCAACTTGTTAAAGAGAATGTCTTCCGAACAGGTAAGACTGAGACAAATATTTGTAAAATGTCCTAAAAATGCAACACCTGAGGAATTAAAAGCAACACAATCAAGAGTTGCAAACATTAAAAAAGAACTTGCCAAAGGGCAAATAAGTTTTGCAGATTTATCAGAAAAATATTCCGAAGATAATATTTTAAAACAGAGAAAAGGCGATATGGGTCTTGTTGTAAAAGGCGATTTGGCAAAAGAAATTGATAATGTTGTATTTACTTTGAACGTAGGTGAATGGACGAAGGATGCAATCAGAACAGATTTTGGATATCATTTTTTAAGAGTTGAAGAAAAGAAAGCAGCTTCAGTTTTTACATTTGATGATGTGAAAAAAGATTTGACCGAAGTTTTATACCAACAAAATATGAAAAAAGCATATGATGTTTGGATAGCTGAATTAAGATCAAAAGCAAATATAAAAATTAACCAGGTTTGGTAATTTTTAATTATGATGTTAAAACCAAAAGTTGCAATAACAATTGGTGATCCGGCAGGAATAGGACCGGAAATAGTTTTCAGGGCTATAAATTCTTTAGAAGTTCAAAGGGTTTGTAGCCCTGTTATTTTTGGCGACAAAACAGTAATAAATAAATATTTAAAAACCTGCAAATTTAATACAGAGTTCGTTTATTCTTCAAATTTTAATAAAAAAATTACAATAGGCAAACCATCAAAAATTTCAGGATTGGTTGCCTGTGAGGCAATTAAAGAAGCTGTAAAATATTGTACTAAAGGCTTAACAAAATCATTAGTAACAGCACCAGTATCCAAAGAATCGTTTAAATTAGCCGGATTAAAAGTACCGGGTCATACCGAATTACTTGCAGAGTTAACAAACGCTAAAAATTACTGTATGATGATGATTTGCAAAGATATTAATTCTGTAATGGTTACAAGGCATCTGCCGTTAAATGCAATTTCAAATAATTTAACAAAAGAAAATATAATTTCAACAATTAAAACAGCATCTGATTTTATTAAACGGTATATAAAAAATCCAAAAATAATAGTTTGTGCTTTAAATCCTCACGGCGGTGATAACGGAATTTTGGGCACGGAAGAAAAACAAATTATTATACCTGCAATCCGGCAATTGAAAAAAGAAAAATATAATTTAACCGGACCGACTCCTCCGGATGTTGCCTGGACACAAATAAAAAATAAAAATTATGATTTAGTTGTAGGAATGTATCATGACCAAATAATGATACCTCTTAAATTAATTAACGCTCAAAAAATAATAAATGTTACGGCAGGGCTTCCCTTTGTAAGAACCTCTCCCGGACACGGAACGGCTTTTGATATTGCCGGCAAAAATATAGCCGATGAATCGTCCATGATAGAAGCAATTATTTTTGCAAGTAAAAGATTATAAGTTGACAAGTATAAAATATATTTTATACTTGCCGTTATTTTTCAATTTTGTTGCTTATAACATAATTAAAAAAATTCCATAATTTTACTTTATTTTACTTTATTTTTAATAAAAAAATTTAGTGAAATTTCGTGCTGATTTTGCTTGACTATTTTATGTTAATTTTATATAGTTTTTATTGTCGGTGACAGTATGTTTTTTATTGTTTGTATAATCCCGGTTGCAAATCATAAAAAATAAAACTTTTTTTGTTGTTCATATCTGTGGATAACTTGGGGATAATGTGAATATTTCAATACAAGATGCTTGGAAGAAGGTTGTGGATAACTTATCCGTTACAATGGGGCAGGAAACGATAAATTTATGGATAAAACCAACATATCCCGTGTCTATAGTTGACGGCTTTTTTACTTTGTCTGTTCCTAACATTTTTTTTTCCAAAAGAATAGAAGAAAATTACCAGCAAATAATTGAAAAATCTCTCAGCGAATTTTATACAGAACCTGTAAAAATTATATTTCAAATACAGAAAGATGTTATTCCGATAATAGAAAATATAGAAAGAACTCCTATCCACCCTGATGTTCCTTTGTCGTCAACAATAAAAGACCAGATTAATTCAAAGTATACGTTTGACAGATTTGTAGTCGGTAATTCTAACAGATTCGCACAAGCTTCCGCCGAAGCCGTTGCTAAAAATCCCGGTAAACAATTTAATCCTTTATTTATTTACAGCGGGGTAGGGCTTGGAAAAACACATTTGCTTCACGCAATGGGAAATGCCATGAAACAACAGAATCCGAATTTCAGACTATTGTATACGTCATGTGAAAAATTTGTTAATGAATTTATCGCAAAAATTCGTTCGGGTGATTCGGAACAAATTGTTTCGTTTAAAAACAAATACAGAAATCTCGATTGTCTTTTTATAGACGATATTCAATTTCTTATGGATAAAGACAGTTCTCAGGAAGAATTTTTTAATATATTTAATGAACTTAAAGACAGCGGCAAACAAATTGTTATTGCTTCTGACAGACCGCAAAATGAACTTAATAAAATAGAAGAAAGGCTTATTTCAAGATTTAAATGGGGTAATACCGTAGATATTAAACCGCCGGACCTTGAAACAAGAATCGCTATTTTAAGAAAAAAAGCAGAAGAAGAAAATTTCGCCGTTCCCGACGATGTAATTTTGTTTGTGGCAAAACAAATCAAATCAAATATCAGAGAATTGGAAGGAGCTCTTTTGAGGGTGACTTCTTTTATTAAATTTACAAATACTCCTTTTACTTTAGATACGGTAAAGACTCTTTTAAAAGACGTAATTAAAACCGATGAAGATATTAAAATAACTATTGAAAAAATACAACAGGTTGTTGCCGACGAGTACACGATTTCTATTAAGGATTTAAAAGGCAAAAAAAGATGTTCTCAAATTGTTATGCCGAGGCAAATTTCAATGTACCTTGTACGAACAATGACAGACACTTCAACCACTGATATCGGAGATGCTTTTGGCGGAAAAGATCATACAACAGTTATGCATGCTTGCAATAAAATTAAAGAAAAAGTAGAAGTTGATGCTTATTTTGCTGCTCACATAAATAAACTTATTAAAATAATTAAGACCGAAGAATAATTGTGTACAACTTTTACGATTTCTCCGGTTTTTTTGTAAAACTTTTTTAATGTTGATAAGTCTGATAACTTTTTTGAGTTTTACACAGATTGTTCTTGTTTTTGAAATTTTAAAAAGTATTCAAAAATATAGTTGTTTTTAATTTTTTAAAACTTATCCACAGTATACAACAGCTTACTATTAAGTATGTGATTTTATATATAAAAGGGAGGAAACGGTAATGAAAGTAATATGTTCAAAAGATGAGTTATTAAAAGGGATGCAATTGGTTCAGCCGGTAATAACATCAAAAGCAACTCTCCCGGTACTTTCAAATTTTTTGTTTGAGACAGACGGACAAAAAATAAAATTATCAGCAACAGATTTGGAGATAGGAGTAAACTGCTATATAAAAGCAGACGTACAAAAAGAAGGCGGAATTACAATACCGGCAAAGAGATTTGCTGATATTATAAGAGAATTACCTAACGGAGATATTGAAATAAAATCAGATGAAACAAAACAAATAAATATAAAATCTGCAAAATCAAAGTTTACATTGATGGGGATAGATAAGAAAGAATATCCGACATTACCGGAATTTCCTAAAGATAATATTATTAAAATATCTACAAAAACAATCAGTTCAATGTTAAAAAAAACAATATTTGCCGTTTCTAAAGATGAACAGAGATATGTTTTAAACGGCGTTTTTTTAATAATAGACAAAGGTGAAATAAAAACAGTTTCAACAGACGGCAGACGGCTTGCATATATTTGTGAAAAAGTAGCAGATACTGCGATATCAGGCAAATCAATAATTCCGACAAAAGCAGTTGCCGATATTTTAAGATTAATTTCTTTAAATGAAGCGGTTGAAGAAATTACTTTGGGTTTTTCCGATAACCAGATTGCAATAGAAATCGGCGATATAACATTTCAGGCAAATTTAATAGAGGGCGTATTTCCCAATTACGAACAGGTTATTCCGAAAAAAGCCAATTCAAAAATTAAAATAAAAGCGGAAGATATGATGGCTGCGGTAAAACAAATGGCGCCTCTCACAAGCGGAAAAATTGCATCTGACAAATCTTCGGCAATTAAACTTAGTTTTGAAAAAAATAAACTTGCAATTTCTGCAAATACGGCGGGACTAGGGTCCGGTGAAACAGAAATTGAAATAGAATATTCCGGCGAACAAATAGATATAAATTTTAATCCGAGTTATATAAAAGATATCCTTCAAAATATAGAAGACAAAAACGTAGTATTCTCATATACAACATCACAAAATCCGATTGTTCTGACACCGGAAAATAATGAAAATTATATCTGTGTTGTTATGCCGATGAGATAGAAGATAAAATGGATGTTGTTAAAAAAGTTGAAACATCATCAATAATGGAAATATTGAAAGCAAGCTTAGGAATAGGAGAAGAATATTCCGTTATAATAGCCGTATGGCAACAAGAAATAGGAAATGACAAAGTTAAACTTTGCGGATACAAAAACGGCACTCTTTTTGCCCAGGCGCCGTCTACAACATATATCAATGATTTAAATTTACGCAAAAAACAAATAATAAAAAAAATAAATCAGTATCTGGGCAAGAATTTCATAAAAAATATTAAATGCGAAATAAAATAAGATGTTCAGTAAGAAATTAATAAAAATATTACGTCGATATAATCAGTTGAGGGAGAAATAAATGGCAAACGAAGAAATTAAACAACAAACGGGCTCGGTCTATGATGCTTCCAAGATTCAGGTGTTAGAGGGGCTTGAGGCCGTCAGAAAAAGACCTGCTATGTACATAGGCTCAACATCAGGAGCCGGACTGCATCATTTAGTTTATGAAATTGTAGATAATTCTATAGACGAAGTATTAGCAGGATATTGTAAAAATATAGATGTTACAATTCATCCGGATAATTCCGTAACTGTTGTGGATGACGGAAGAGGTATTCCGGTTGATCCTCATCCGAAATATAAAGATAAATCTGCACTGGAAGTTGTTTTAACAATACTGCATGCAGGCGGAAAATTTGATAAAAATTCATATAAAGTTTCAGGCGGACTGCACGGAGTAGGCGCATCATGTGTAAATGCTTTATCTATAAATTTTGCGGTAGAAGTTTACAAAGACGGTAAAATTTACAGACAGGAATATTCAAAAGGCAAACCCCTTGGCAAATTAGAAATAGCCGGCAAAACGGAAGATATAGGAACAAAAATTACATTTTTACCGGATCCGGAAATTTTTACGGTTACGACATTTTCATTTGATACTCTGGCAAACAGATTAAGAGAGTTGGCATTTTTAAATGCAGGAACAAATATTACAATTATAGACGAAAGACAGGATAAAGAGCACACTTTTCATTATGAAGGCGGGATTAAAACTTTTGTCAGTTATTTAAATACAAATAAACAGGTTATCAATAAGGACCCGATATTTTTCTCAAAGGAAAAAGAGGGTGTTGTGGTTGAGGTTGCAATGCAGTATAACGATTCGTACAATGAACAGATTTTTACATTTGTTAATAATATCAATACTATAGAGGGCGGAACACATTTAACAGGTTTTCGTTCAGCTTTAACAAGAGTTGTTAACGACTACATCAAAAAAAATGAACTGTCAAAAATGAAAGATTTGGCATTATCCGGTGAAGATGTCAGAGAAGGATTGACTGCCGTTATTTCAGTTAAAGTTCCCAATCCCCAATTTGAAGGACAGACAAAAACAAAGTTGGGCAATTCCGAAGTTGAAGGTATTGTAAAGTCATTAGTGGGTGATGCATTAACAACTTTTCTGGAAGAAAATCCCGGAATAGCAGGTCAGATTTTAGACAAGGCAATTAATGCAGCCGAAGCAAGAGAAGCTGCAAGAAAAGCGAGAGAATTAACAAGAAGAAAAGGGGCATTGGACTCTGCTTCATTACCCGGAAAACTTGCAGACTGCTCGGAAAGAGACCCTCAAAAAACAGAAATATTTATAGTTGAGGGAGATTCTGCAGGCGGTTCAGCAAAACAGGGAAGAAACAGAGCTTTTCAGGCAATACTTCCGCTTAAAGGTAAAATTTTAAATGTTGAAAAATCAAGGCTTACCAAAATTTTAACCAACGATGAAATAAGAACAATGATAACAGCAATCGGAGCCGGTATCGGCAAAGAAGAGCAGGATTTTAATATTGAAAAAGTAAGATATCATAAAATTGTTATTATGACAGATGCCGATGTAGACGGTGCCCACATAAGAACATTATTATTAACTTTCTTTTACAGACAGATGCCGCAACTTCTGGATAACGGATATATTTATATCGCACAGCCTCCGTTATACAAAGTTAAGAAAAATAAAAAAGAAATGTATCTTCATACCGAAGATGAATTAGATAAGTTTTTATTCAAACAGGGTTTAGACGGACTCTCTATGGTTTTTCTGAAAAACGGGGAACAATTTGGTGAACCTATAGGAGAAAAAAAATTGACACAAATAGTTGAAAACATTTCAGAACTGGACGGTTTAGTCAGAAAAATGACAAAAAAGGGCATAAGCTGGACGGAATATTTAAAACTTAAAATTGAAGGCAAAATGCCGCTGTTCAGAGTTATGGATCAAGATAAAGTTAGATATATATTTTCCGATAAAGAGTGGAAAGAATTTAAGGCTGAACTTGCGGAAAGAAGAAGAGCGCTTCAACAGCAACAGGGCGATTTGCCCGTAGATGGTTTGACTGAAGAAGTACTGCCTGAATACAAAGAATTGTGGGAACTTCCCAGAATTGACGTATTGGCAAAAAAACTTGAAAGCGAAGGGTTGCATTTGGAACATTATGGGACACAACATGTAAAACCGGTTTACAGATTAAAAGGAAATAATGATATAAATGATTTGAATTCCACGACGCAATTGGTAGACAAAATCAGAGAGTTAGGCAAAAAAGGTGCGACGATACAAAGATATAAAGGTCTTGGAGAAATGAATCCGGCACAGCTTTGGGAAACAACAATGGACCCGGAAAAGAGAATATTGTTGCAGGTAAAACTGGAAGATGCCGTTGAAACAGACAGAATTTTTACAACATTAATGGGCGATAAAGTTGAACCGAGAAGAGCTTTTATCCAGGCTCACTCGCTTGATGTAACCAATTTGGATATTTAAAAAACTTACAATAGTAAACAATTTATAATTGATATAAAGAGGGATACCATGGCAGAAGACAAAAACAAACCAATTGAAATACCGGAAGTGATGGCAAATCCAAACATATTGCCGAGAAATATTGAAGATGAAATGAAAACATCTTATATTGATTATGCGATGAGCGTTATAGTAGGAAGAGCTCTGCCGGATGTAAGAGACGGATTAAAACCCGTTCACAGAAGAATACTATATGCAATGAAAGAGATGGGGTTAAAACATAGCAGTGCATATAAAAAATCTGCAAGAGTCGTCGGTGATGTGCTTGGTAAATATCATCCGCACGGAGATACGGCAGTTTATGATTCAATGGTAAGAATGGTACAGGAATTTTCTTTAAGATATCCGTTGGTTGACGGGCAGGGAAATTTCGGAAGCATAGACGGTGATTCGGCGGCTGCAATGAGATACACGGAAGCCAGAATGGCAGCTATTGCCGATGAAATGTTGGCGGATATTGATAAAGATACGGTTGATTTTACTCCAAACTATGACGGCTCGTTAGAAGAACCTATTATTTTGCCATCGAAGTTACCCGGGCTGTTAATAAACGGTTCTTCAGGTATAGCCGTCGGTATGGCAACAAATATGCCGACACATAATATAACGGAAGTTATAGACGGAACAATTGCCTATATTGATGATCCTGAAATTGAATTTTCAGAAATGATGAAAATTATAAAAGGACCTGATTTTCCGACAGGCGGACTGATTTTAGGCAAAGGCGGAATCAAAGAATATTTAGAAACCGGCAGAGGCTCCATTAAAATGAGAGCTAAAACTGAAATTGAAGAAATGAAAGCAAACAGAGAGGCTATAATTGTTAACGAACTGCCATACCAGGTTAACAAAGCAAATTTAATTTTGGCAATAGCAGAACTCGTTAAAGATAAAAAAATTGAAGGTATTTCAGATTTAAGAGATGAATCAGACAGAGACGGCATAAGAGTAGTTATAGAACTTAAAAGAGATGCAAATGCACAGGTAGTTTTAAACCAGCTTTATAAACATACGCAATTACAATCTTCATTCGGTGTTATAATGCTTGCTTTGGTAAATAATAAGCCAAAGGTGCTCAATATAAAGGAAATGTTGTTTCATTTTGTTGAACATAGAAAAGTTGTAGTGACAAGAAGAACAAAATTTGAACTTGCAAAAGCAGAAGCAAGAGCCCATATTTTGGAAGGTTTAAAAATTGCAATTGACAATCTGGATGCGATAGTAAAAACAATAAGACAATCGCCCGATACAGACACTGCAAGAATTAATCTGATTGAAAAATTCAGATTATCAAAAATACAGGCTCAGGCAATTTTAGATATGAAATTGCAGCAGTTAACCGGACTTGAAAGAAAAAAAATTGACGATGAATATATTGAAATTATAAAGACAATTGAAAAATTTAAATCAATTCTGGCTGATGCAAGAAAAATTTTAAGCATTATCAAGGAAGAACTTATAGAATTAAAAGAAAAGTACGGCGACGGCAGAAGAACAAAGATAACTATTGCAGAAGCCGACTTTAACATTGAAGATTTAATTCAGGAAGAAGAAGTTGCAGTTACATTTTCACATACAGGGTATGTAAAAAGAATAACGGTTGACACCTATAGAACTCAAGGTCGCGGCGGGAGAGGTGTTGCGGGGATGAGTACAAAAGAAGAAGATTTTGTTGACAAATTGATTGTAACTTCATCTCATGCCCATATGCTGTTTTTTACAAACAGAGGCAGATTATACTGGACAAGAGTATATGAAATACCGGAAGGTAACAGAACTTCCAAAGGCAAAGCAATAGTAAATCTATTGCAATTATCAGGCACTGAAGAAAAAATTACAGCTGCAATTCCGATAACATCATTTGATGCAAAAGAAATCAAAGATGAACATTTATTAATGTGCACAAGAAAAGGTATTATCAAAAAAATTGCATTGACGGAATTTGATAATCCGAGAAAAGCAGGGATTATTGCAATAAAACTTGAGGACGGAGATGTTTTGATAGATGTTAAGAGGATAGAAAAAAATCCGGAAGTTATAATTGCAACAAAAAAAGGTATTGCAATCAGGTTTAAGGAACAGGATGTAAGGTCAATCGGCAGAACCGGAATGGGCGTCTACGGCATAGACCTTGACAATGATGATGAAGTTATAGGAATGGAAGTAATGTCTCCGCAGGATATATTCTTATCTGTATCTGAAAACGGATACGGCAAGAGAACCGAAGTCGGCAAATACCGTTTGCAGAAGAGAGCAGGAAAAGGCGTTATAAACATGCATGCGTCCGAGAGAAACGGAAATGTTGTTAACATAATGAGAGCAAATGACGGACAGGTCATGATTATTACCGAACACGGTATTACAATAAGATTAAAAGTCCAGTCCATATCGGTAATCGGAAGAAATACCCAAGGCGTAAGACTTGTAAGGCTTGAAGAAGGCGACAAAGTTGCGGCAATTGCAACGGTTGTTAAAGAAGAAGAGGCAGAAGAAACAGAAGCACAGGAAGCACTTGAAACGGCAAAACCGGAAAAAGATGAAGAATAAAGAATTTTAAAGAATATAAAAACCATCATGCTACATTATTTTTAAAATGGTGTAGCATGGTTTATATTTGATTGAAAAACAGGTTTAAGTGATGCCATCAAATAAAATTCACATAAACAATTCATTAATAATTTTTACAGTTATCGCAGTCTGGTATGCAATAACCAATTTTTTATGGTGGCACATAAATACCCCGATACTTCCGTATTATGATTCATCCGCAGTTCATTTTTTAGATATTTTTAAGAATCAAATACTTTCTGCGCCACTAGTAGCATTCATAGCAAGATTCATGTTTTCAATATTTGGTAAGGAGTATTTTGATTTAATAATAATAGGTATAAATTATATATTTTTTCTGATACCGCTGTATTTTATTTATAAGATAGGCAAAGAAATAGATTCAAAAGAAACAGGCAATATAGCAATGATATTATTTGCACTGGTTCCTGCAATATACGGACTGAGCAGACAATACGGGCATAAAGATTATCATATAATAGCGGCAGTAGCCTTGAATATATATTGTTTGATAAAAACAAATAGCTTTCAGGATAAAAAATGGTCAGCAATATACGGGATATCTATAGGCTTGGGACTTTTGATAAAGGAACAGTTTTTTGCCTATTTTTTAATGCCTTTTATATGGGAAGCTATAAATGCATTAAGAACAAAACCTAAAAAATCAACGCTATTGAATATAGTCATTTCGGTAATAATTGGATTTATTGTGGCGGCAGTGCATTATTGCAATCCTGATGCAATAAAAAAAGTTTTTACGGATCCTATGGTGCAATCAAAGCCTATATTTGCTTTTGAAAGCATAAGAACAATGACATTTGCGCTGTATGATGAGTTGCTGTCGCTTCCGATATTTTTAGTTTGTTTGGCGGGTTTGTGGTATTTTATAAAGCAGCATAAAAACAAACATAAAGTCATTGTTTTATTGTGGATATTTGTTCCATGGACAATAATATTTCTGATGCCTCATTATAAGGTTTCAGAATATTGTTCAGGGTTTATACCTGCAATGATATTAATAGGTTCAATATTTATATCACATATAAAACGAAATGATGTAAAAAAAATGCTTTTAATTTTTTTGATAACGATAGGGATAATTCAGTATATTAATTTTTCATACTTCCCGGGAGTCGGGCTATCAAAAATATATATAAAATTTCACAGCAGAGTTTTTAAATATTACAATACAAATTCCAAAAATATAATGAATTTTGATGCTAACAAAAAATCTGAAAATATTGTACGTGTAGTAGATTTTATAGACAAATTATGCCCTAAATCTAAATTAAGTGTATATATAGATGAAAAAGCATCCATTAATAACAGAGTTTTAAGATCTTGTATGTTGTTAAAAGATATGAAATGTTTGCCGAGAGACAGAGAAAGGTTTGTGCTCAGATATGATCAGGATGCTATTGTTATTGTCGGGGAAATGCCGTTGGTAATAAATAAAAATAAAAAGATTATAAATAAAGATTTTTATATGGCAGCCACAACTTTCTATATGCGGGATAGAAAAGGCGAATATAATAAAATCAGGATTTTCAAAAGAAAAAATATAGCAAAAGCAGGTAAAAAAAATGAGTTACAATAAAACCATTAAATTTGATAATTCGGCAATAATTTTTGTAATTATTGCAGTTTGGTATGCAGTAACTAATTTTTTATGGTGGAAACTCAATACTCCGAATTTTCCTTGTTATGATTCGGCAGCCGTTCATTTCCTATATATTTTTAATCCAAATAAAAGCAATAATCCGTTAATAATATGGATTTTTGATTTTTTGCTTTCTGTTTTCGGCAATAAAAATGTTGATGCCGTAACAGTCTGCGTAAATTATATATTTTTTTTAATCCCGTTATATTTTATTTATAAAACGGGTAAAGAAATAGATTCAAAAGAAACGGGCAACACGGCAATGATATTATTTGCGCTGGTTCCTGCCGTATACGGGCTGAGCAGGCAATTCGGGCATAAAGATTATCATCTGATAGCAGCAATGACGGTTAATGTATATTGTCTGATAAAAACAAATAATTTTCAAGATAAAAAATGGTCAATAATATATGGAGTGTCGTTAGGAATAGGGCTTTTAATAAAAGATACAATTTTGATTTATTTACTTCCGACATTTTTGTGGGCAATTTTTGTTGCATTAAAAGAAAAATTTGAAATAAAAAAAACAGTAAATATATTAATATCTTTCATAGTTTGCAGTCTGATTGCCGGATGGATTTCTTACCAACCGTATGCAATAAGAAAAGTTGCATACGATCCGATTACGCTGGTAGCTCCGATTTTCTCTTTAGAAAGTTTACGGGTAATGACACTGGGTCTGTATGAGGAATTACTGTCATTACCGATATTTTTGATTTTTTTAATAGGGCTGGTGTATTTTTTAAAAAAATACCAAAATAAAAATAAAATACTTATTTTATTATGGATATTTGTACCGTGGGGGATAATATTTTTTATGCCTCACTATAAAGTTTCAGAATATTATGCCGGGATAATACCGGCGGTGGTTTTGATATGTTCAATTTTTATATCGCACATAAGACGCAATGACATAAAAAAAATGCTTTTTGTTTTTTTGATAACCATAGGGATAGTACAGTATATTAATTTTTCATATTATCCCATGGATTTGTTTTCGAAGCTGCGTATAAAAATTTACGGCATTGATTTGATGTATTATAATACAGCGACGGAAAATATAATGAATTTTGATGTTAAAAACAGATGTGAAAAAGTATCCAAAGTTATACAACGCATCAAAACGGACTATCCTGCATCTCATTATGCAGTATATGTTACAATGGAGTCTGCAATTAACAATAAAGTTATCAGGGTATGCATGTTGTTAAACGATATGATCTGTGATGTCAGGAATATTGAAAAATTTGAGATTATACCTGAGGATGAAGTTGTCATTATTGTAGGGAAATTTATGGAATTAAATGCACTACAGAGACAGGAAATAATATTTGACAATCATCCAAGGCTTGTGCATGAACTTAAATTTAAGAATACAAGTGTTGCAAAATATTTGGGTCAATATAGTGAAGAACTGAAAAATCAGGTACAATTTATGGATAAAAATTTTAGTTTCGCCACAAATTTTTATTTTAATGACGAAGTTAATGAAAACAATAAAATTACTATTTACAAAAAAATAAAGTAGCAATTGCACAACAGTTTGGAATTATATAAAATCATACAATTATGAATACAAAAAATATAAAGTTTTTATCAGGCAATGAAGCTCTTGCCAGAGGAGCATGGGAAGCCGGAGTAAAATTTGCCGCTTCTTACCCCGGTACGCCGGCAACGGAAATTCTGGAATCATTTGTACAGTACAAAGAAGTTGATGCTCAATGGGCGGTTAATGAAAAGGTTGCATTTGAAGTTGCATTAGGAGCATCTTTTGCGGGAGTCAGATCAATTTACTCGTCAAAGCATGTCGGCTTAAATGTTGCGATGGACCCGTTAATGACATCAGTTTATTCCGGTATAAATGCCGGTTTTGTTGTTGTTACTGCGGACGAGCCGGGAATGCATTCATCTCAAAATGAACAGGACTCAAGGCTTATTGCAAAATTTGCAAAAGCACCCTTGTTGGAACCTTGTTCCCCTTCTGAAACAAAGAAATTTATAAAAATTGCTTTTGAAATAAGTGAAAAATTTGATACTCCGGTGTTATTTAGAATGACGACAAGAGTATCCCACACAAAAGAAAATGTAGAAATAGAAGAAAGAAAGGAAACAGAACAAAAGAAGTTTGAAATTAATCCGCCAAAATATGTAATGGTACCTGCTAATGCGTATAAAAAACATATTGCATTAGAAGAAAAATTAATTAAACTTCAGGAATATTCCGATAACAGCGATTTGAATGTTACAGAATTAAAAGATAAAGAATTAGGAATTATTTGCGACGGGGTCACATATCTCTATGTTAAAGAAAAATATCCAAGTGCTTCTATTTTAAAACTCGGAATGGTTTATCCTTTCCCCGATAAAAAAATAAAAGAATTTGTTTCTCAAGTTAATAAAGTTGTAGTTGTAGAAGAAAGCGAGCCGTTTATAGAAGAACATTTATTGCAATTAGGTATCAAGTGTTTAGGTAAGCATTATACATACAGAGTCGGAGAATTAAAACCTGAAAATATAAAAGATATTATTGAGGGCAATCCTAAAACAGATTATCCCGGCCCGTCGAGAAAACCTGTTTTATGTCCGGGCTGTCCGCACAGAGCAGTTTTTGTTGCACTTAGAAAATCAAAAGTTATAGTCAGCGGAGATATCGGTTGTTATACCCTTGGGGCATTACCCCCTCTTGCAGCTCTTCATTCAACTATTTGTATGGGGGCAAGCGTTACAATATTTGAAAGTTTTTCAAAATTTATAGGACATGATAAAGTTGTAGGAGTATTAGGCGATTCAACATTTGTACATTCAGGAATAACAGGATTGATAAATGCATGTTACAATAAAGGCAAAGGAGTTCTGTTGATTTTAGATAACGGAACTACCGGAATGACCGGCGCACAGCCAAACCCTGCAACGGGAGTAACGGCAAAAGGCGAGAAAACAAAAAAATTAGATTTAGAAGCGATATGCAAAGCCTGCGGAGCCGACCATGTTGAAGTTGTAGATTCTTCAAGCGAAACTATAGATATAAAACTCAAAGAATTGCTTCCAAAAGACCAGTTGTCCGTTTTAATCGTCAGATATTCGTTATGTAAGTTAATAGACAGAACAAAACTGCCGGCACCAAAGTTCGAAGCGGGCAAATGTAAGAAATGTTATATGTGCGTAAGCGTTGATTGTCCGGCGATTTTTAAGGATGAAGCCGGCAATATTCAGCTAAAATCAGAACTGTGTGCAGGATGCGACGTTTGCGTTGCGATGTGTAAGTTTAGCGCATTAACATCAGCAAAAAAAAGTTGACAGTTGCAAACAAAGAGGAAAAATATGAAAACAGTAAATATATGATGTTGCGGGACCGGCGGACAGGGAATATTAACGGCATCTGAGATAGTAGGCAAAGCTTCAATGTTTGACGGGTATCATACAAAAAAATCCGAAGTGCACGGCATGGCACAGAGAGGCGGGTCTGTTGAATCACACTTAAGATTTGGCAAAGAAGTTTTTTCCCCTATTATTGAACAAGGGGAAGCTGATTTTTTGGTGCCGTTTCATCAGGGCGAACATGATAGAATGGCGGGATTATTAAAAAAAGACGGTAAAGATTTAATAACAGAATTTTTGGAAGCAGAAAAAATCATAACAGATAAAAAATATTTAAACACATATATGTTAGGAGTTTTATCACGATATTTGAATTTATCGCAAGAGAGTTGGTTAAAAGCCATGACGGAAGTTTTTAAAGGTAAAAATATGGATAAGAATTTTGAGATTTTCAAACAGGCAAGAGCAAATAAGCATTAAAGAGGACAAAATGATTTTTAATGAAAAAATGGAATGCGCCGGCAAAGAAGAATTAAAAAAAATCCAGTCGGAAAGACTTGTAAAACTTGTTGAGTATGTTTACAAAAATTCAGTTGTATATAAATCAAAAATGGATGAACTCGGAGTTAAACCTGCCGATATCAAAAGTATAGAAGATATTGAAAAACTGCCATTTACTCCAAAAGACGATTTAAGAGATGCATATCCTTTCGGATTATTTTCAAAAGACATAAAAGATGTAGCTGAAATTCACGTTTCAAGCGGAACGACAGGCAACCCTACGGTAGTCGGTTATACAAAAGATGATTTGGATTTATGGTCCGAAGCTGTTGCAAGGTCAATAGCATGTGCCGGCGGAAATAAAGGCGACATGATACAGGTTGCCTACGGTTACGGACTTTTTACAGGAGGACTCGGGCTTCATTACGGAGCGTTAAAGCTCGGGCTTACGATTATGCCTATGTCATCGGGACAAACCAAAAGACAGATAAAACTTATGCAGGATTTTAAGCCGAGAATACTTGCCTGTACGCCGAGTTATGCAATGTATATAGCCGAAGAAATGAAAGAAATGGGATTAGATCCGAAAAAGAGCAGCTGGGAAATAGGTATTTTCGGCGCAGAACCGTGGAGTGAAGGTATGAGAAAATCAATAGAAGATTCCCTTGGGCTTATCGCAACAGATATATACGGATTATCTGAAATATCAGGACCGGGAGTTTCGCAGGAATGTACATATAAAGAGGGTCTTCATATATGGTCGGACGTATTTTATCCGGAAATTATAAATCCCGAGACTGATAAACCTGTTAAAGACGGCGAGCCGGGCGAACTTGTTATTACGACATTAACAAAGCAGGCGATTCCTTTATTGAGATACAGAACAAGAGATATAGTTACAATAACACATGAAAAATGTAAATGCGGAAGAACTGCCCCAAGAACATCAAAAATAACAGGAAGAACAGATGATATGATAGTCGTAAGAGGTATAAATGTATTCCCGACACAGGTTGAATATGCACTTTTGCAGGTTGAAGATGTATTGCCAAATTACCTTATAGTTGTTGACAGAAAAGAACAGATGGATAATCTTGAAGTTTGGGTTGAAGTTGATGAAAAAGTGTTTACGGATGAACTAAAGGTATTGTCAGATTTAAAGCAAAAAATAACAAATAGTATAGAAAATATTTTAGGTATAGGCGCAAATATAAAACTTGTTGAAAGAAAAACAATAGAACGAAGCGAAGGCAAAGCAAAAAGAGTTATAGACAGAAGAAGTTTATAAGGAGGAAAACAATGAAAATAAACCAGATATCAATTTTTATTGAAAATACCAAAGGAAGACTTGCGGAGGTTTGTTCTATATTAGGTGATAATAATATCAATATAAGGGCATTAACCATTGCAGAAACTCCGGAATTTGGTATTTTAAGAGTGGTTTTGGATAAACCGGAAGAAGCAAAAGAAATATTAAAAAAGAACGGTTTTATAGCAACATCAGCTGACATTGTTGCTGTTGAAGTTTCAGACGATCCCGGCGGACTTGCAAAAGCATTAAAAGTATTGGCAGGAAACAATATAAATGTTGAATATATGTACGGGTTTGTTGAGAAAGCGACAGATAAAGCTCTTATGGTGTTTAAATTTGAAAATATTGACAAAGCAATAGATGTTCTTAAATCAAACGATATAAATGTTGTAGATAAAAAGACGGCTCTAGGTTTATAGCAGTTAATCTTGCAACAAAAGGGAAAAAATGAATAAACAATTAAAGTCTTTATTTTTTTTAATGTTTTTTTTGTCGGGGCTCAGCGGACTGGTCTATCAAATAGTCTGGATAAGGCTGGCATTTGCAAATTTCGGTTTTATTTTGCCTATTATGTCGGTTACGATATCTGTTTTTATGCTGGGGCTTGCAGTAGGATCATGGCTGGGCGGCAAATATATAGAACAGTTATCTCAAAAATTTAAAATTTCGCCGATAATTTTTTATGCCGGTACCGAATTTTTTATTGCAACCGGAGCATTAGCAGTTCCGAAATTATTTAATATCGCGCAGAAAATACTGCTTGCAACAGGTCAGTCTGATTCTCTGGCATATTTGTCATTATCTGCAGTCAGCTTAGTGATTGCAATGCTTTTATGGTGTATAGCCATGGGGTTTACATTCCCCTTTGTAGTTGCTTATCTTAAAAAAGTAGAAATAATAAAAGGTAAAAGTTTCAGTTTTCTATACACGGCAAACGTTATAGGTGCATTGTGCGGTATTTTACTGACGACCGTAATGTGGATAGAAACATTCGGTTTTGCGCATACATTATTGATAGCAGGATTATCAAATATATCGGCAGGTCTTTTGGCAATACTTGCTTTTAAAAAATTTAATGTGTCCGATAAAGATGTTGTTTGTGATATAAAAAAAGAAGCCGGTATTACCCCGGCCGGTAAGTCAAAAATAGTTTTTATCATATTGTTTGTAACGGGATTTTCCTGTTTGGGTATGGAGGTTGCATGGACAAGAGCATTTTCGCCGGTACTGGGAACAATGGTTTATGCCTATTCATTTTTATTGGCAGGATATATGGCTGCAACATGGCTCGGTGCATTTTTATACAGAAGAGATTTAGCAAAAAATAAGGTCAAATCAGTCGGTTTTTTAATGGCGGCACTTACAATATTTGTATTTTTGCCTATATTAATAAATGACCCTAAAATTTTTAAATATAATATGAATCTTCTGGTACAGATGTACTCAATATACGGTTATTTATTTCAAATAATTTTAACTATATTCCCGTTATGTGCAACTTTAGGATATTTAACCCCTTCTATTATTGACGAGTATTCCGGCGGTAATGAAAAACTTGTCGGCAAAAGTTATTCTATAAATATTATCGGTTGTATTTTGGGCCCGATAATAGTTTCTTATTTTTTATTGCCTATGTTTGGTGCAAAAACAACATTAATAGTACTGTCAGTTCCATACACAATATTATTTTTTGTTTTTATCAAACAATTTAAACCGATTAATAAAATAGTTATATCGGCACTTTCAATAGCAGTAGTTTTTATTGCTGTCGGATACAGTACAACTTACGAAGTACCGTTTCAACCTGATTCTAACTGGACAAGGGAAGTTAAAAGAGATTCAATGGCGACCGTTGTCGGCATGAGAAATAATGTAGACAAGTTTGAATCAAGGCTTTTGGTGAACGGAATGGGAATAACAACTTTAACAAGTATTACGAAATTTATGGCCCATCTGCCGCTTGCTTTTTGTAAAAATGAACCTAAAGATGCGCTTGTAATTTGTTTCGGAATGGGAACGACATATCGCTCACTTTTATCATGGGATATAAATGTAACGGCAGTGGAACTTACACCAAGTGTTGTAAAAATGTTTGGGTTATATCATGAAGATGCACAAGAAGTATTAAAAAATCCGAAAGGCGAAATTATTATAGATGACGGACGAAGATATTTAATGAGAACTAATAAAAAATTTGACGTAATAACATTGGATCCTCCTCCTCCGATAGAGGCTTCAAGTTCGGGACTGTTATATTCCAGAGAATTTTACAGGGTTGCAAAGTTAAGACTAAAAGAAAATGGTATATTACAGCAATGGTTACCGGCAGATATTTATAACGATACGACAGTTCCCGTGTTAAAGGCAATAGTCAGCGAATTTAAATACGTAAAAGTATACATATTGCAGCAGGGATACGGTATTTTTTTCATTGCATCGGATTCCCCTATTGATAATTTAATACCTTCTCAGATAGCAAATAAAATGCCCGTAAAAGCAAGAGAAGATTTATTGGAATGGATTAAATTAAGTCCGGGATATGACGGTTTAAAAGAATCTTCAAATTTTGTTGGGATACTTACGGAATTGTCAATAGAAAAAATATTAAAAACCACAAATGATAATTCTGTGATTACGGATGATAGTCCGTACAACGAATATTTTCTATTAAGAAGATTATTGTAAAATGAAAAAATTTAAAGCAATATTGTTTGATATGGACGGTATTTTGATAGATTCCATGCCATACCATTTTATTTCGTGGTTTGAAGTAATGAGACAATATAATATAAGAATAACACCTTTTGAAATATATGAAAAAGAAGGTGAAAAAAGCGAACTTTGCGTTGAATATTTTTTCAAAAGAAATAAACGAAAAATAACAAGAAAGCTTGTCAATAAAATTACAAAACAAAGAACCGAAATATTTAACAAATATTTAAAATCTTACATCTTTGACGGCATTGAAGAAATTCTTTTGAAATTAAAAAAGCAAGGATATAAAATTGCAATTGTGACAGGTTCAAGAAAAGCAGATGCTCTCAGAATGTTGCCAAAAGAAATTTTTAATTTATTTGACGTGATTGTCTCAAGTGATAATATTAAATCCGGCAAACCTCATCCCGAACCCTACTTAACTGCATCAAAACTTTTGAACATAAAACCTTCGCAGTGTATGGTTATAGAAAATGCACCTTGCGGGATAAAATCTGCAAAATCTGCAAAAATGTATTGTGTTGCAATAACTACAAGTCTTCCCGATCAGTATTTGAAACAGGCAGATAAAATTTATAATGATATTAAAGAAATTTTTAAATGACGAACAAATTTACGCAATATGCCGAAAAATTTTTTATAAAATAAAAATGGAGTTTACAGTTTTTGTTATTTATGAATAAGAACAAAGTATTTATAAGTGTTGTAATGCCTGTTTATAATGAGAGATTACTTATTGATTCTGCAATTACAGAAACAATAGAGGCTCTGAGTAAAGATTTCGAAAGGTATGAATTAGTGATAGTAGATGACGGAAGCACAGATGATACTTATAATTTGATATTAAATCATGCAGATAAAAATAATAATATAATTGTCATAAGGCATGATAGAAATGAAAATTTAGGCAAATCTCTGCATGATGGTTTTTTAAAAGCAAGCGGTGAGTATATAATTTTTAATTCTGCAGATTTACCGTTAGTTTCTGACGATATAAAAAAGATGCTGGAACAACAATTCCCGTTTGATTTATTGAATATAGAAAGAATAAAATATTCCGGTGCGTCAATGTGGAGGAAAATAGTTTCTTTTTGCAATAAATTTTTATTGCATATTTTGTTCCCCGCAAATACAAAAGATTTTAAAGATATGAATTTCACGATAATATTAAAAAAAGAAATATTGAGGGATATTCTGCCAAAAGCAAAAAGTCCGGGGTTTTTTATGCCGGAAATGATATTGAAAGCAAAAAATAAAAAATTAAATATAAAAAACATGCAAATTAATTATCAACCCAGACATAAAGGTAAATCGCATTTTGGGAAAATAAAAGATATCATTTGGTCTCTATATGATATGATGCGATTCAGATTAAATTTTTAGTTGTGAGGCGTAAATGAAAAATATTTTAGGCATTAGTGGCGGTATAAGACCCGGCAATCAGGATTCGGCAGCAACACTAATATCAAACGGCACAATAATAGCCTGTGCGGAAGAAGAAAGGTTTATCAGAATAAAACATGCTCCGGGAGTTTTACCGGAAAATGCCATCAGGTATTGTCTTAAACAGGCAGATTTGGATATAAAAGATATTGATTATATTGTTTTTGCAGGTGCGACTTATGATTCAATGACTCAAATTTTAACAAATTTTTTTAATTTTAAATTCGGATATTGTCCAAAAATTGTTTTAATAGATCATCATTTAGCCCATGCCTCGTCTGCCTATTATGCAAGTGGATTTAAAGACAGTTTTATTATTACGGCTGATTTTTCAGGTGATAACAGAAGCACAGTTTTATGGTATGCAGATAAATCCGGGATAAAAGAGCTTGAAAGTTATAACAAGCCAAATTCGTTAGGTTTATTTTATGCGACAATAACACAATATTTAGGTTTTCGATATGATAATGATGAATGCAAAACAATGGCATTGGCAGGGTATGATTCAAAAAATGATTGTATTTTGAATGATTTTTTAACAATAAAAGATTGCGGATATGATATAAATATTAAATATCTTGATGATAGAATAATGCCCGGCAAAACAAATCCTTCAAGACAAGAACCGTTGTTTAATAAATATTTAATTAAGTCACTAGGCAGGAATTTCAGAAAGAATAATGACAGCATAAATGATTTTTATTTATCGGTGGCAAAATCAGCACAAACATCTTTAGAAAATGCATATTTTGAACTTATAAAAAAATTAAAAAAATTAAAATGTAAATCAAATAATTTATGTTTAGCCGGAGGAGTTGCTCTCAATGCAGAATTAAATTCAAAAATAGCCTATTCTGATGAATTTAAACAATTATTTATACAACCGGTATCTAACGATGCGGGGCTTTCATTAGGCGGTGCGATATATATTGCAAACAAACAGAACAGTTTATATATGAAAAAGATAGAAAATTTATATTTGGGACCTGATTTTTCAGATAAACAAATAAAACAGACACTTTTAAAAAATAAAATAAAATACAAATATTATCCGGCAGGAGCAGAAAAAGAAGTTGCAAATTTACTTGCAGAAGGTCAAATAGGAGCGATATTTAACGGTCGTATGGAATACGGACCGAGAGCTCTTGGCAACAGATCAATATTGGCAAATCCGAAAAATCCAAAAATAAAAGATATTTTAAATCAAGATTTTAAGGAGAGAGAATTATTTCAGCCGTTTGCCCCGTCTGTACTTGAAGAAGAAATAGATAAATATTTTGATTTGCCTAAAACAAAAGTAAATTTGGAGTATATGATAGTTAACGTAAAAGTAAAAAAAAGCCACAAAAAAGACATAATTTCCGCAATACATGTCAATAATACAGCAAGAGTTCAAAAAGTTTCCCGTGAAACAAATCCGTTTTTTTATAAAATTTTAAAGAGTTTTAGGCAAAAAACATCAACCGGGGTTTTATTAAATACAAGTTTAAATAAAAAGGGGCAACCGATAGCATGCACACCGTCGGATAGTCTAAGCATATTTTATTCAACGCCGTTGGATTTTATTGTAATCGGCAAATGCCTGATAAAAAAATAAAACTGTTATTTTGGGAGAATATTAAAAATTGAAAAAACAAAATATTTTTTATAACTTAATATTCTATTCGGCAAGGATGTTAACATTATTTGTTGTTGCTGTTTTGTTGATGTGCTTTATAAATTCACAGTACATGATTTTTGAAGATTTCTTCCCATATTTATACATCTTATTAATGCCTGAAAATGTCAATACGCAAATATTTTTTAATATAACTTTAGTATATGTTTTTTTATGGCAATATTTATTCATATATTTAACTTATAGTGCCTATATTTACATCTATATTGCCTTAACAACTTGTATTACATGGATTACAGGTTTAATATCTAAACATGATTATATTCTGATAACAGCTAATACAATATTTTTTTTACTGATGTGTTTAGCACTATATATTAATAAAATTATATATTTTGAATATTTGTATTTTATTGTATTTTTGATCGGATATTTAACGATAATATATATAAATATGTATATAAAGACAGACAATAAATTTATAAAAATATTACAATTAATACCGATATTCGGGGAATTATTTTTGTCATGCCATATTTTAAACCATATTACCGGACGGTTCGTTTTGTTGAAAAAAATAATATTTTTTACCGTTATAAACACACTTTTAATATTAACTTTAGGTACGAGAGTCAATATAGAAAAATCAATAAAAAATATTAATGAAATGATTGCATTTGGAGATTTCTATATTGTTAATATAGACACTGAAAAAAATAGAATTATAAGCAATGATAAAGGCAAAAAAGAAATCTTTGCAATTGACATGAATGACAATAATAAAAATGCACGATATTCTGTTATATGCCGTGGAATGTTTGATGGAGCCATATATAATTCATATAGAAACGAATATTATTTTTATGACGAATTTTCAGGAATATTTTTTGTGTTAAATGATGATTTTTCTGTAAAAAACACGAAGGAAATAGCCGCTTTCACAAAAGATAGTTATTCCGGACACAGGATTGTATTTGATAATGATTATGGTATTATTATATTAATTTTGGAAAAAGGCAAATTATATAAATTAAACATTGAGACTTTAAATACAATGCATTCTCTAAATATACCTGACAGGTCAGATCATGCAATAATTAATAAATTCAGAAAATCATGTCTTATATCTTTTTGGTTAAAAGAAAATTTTTTGATAGAATACTCAATAGATAATAATAAAATAAATAAAATAGAAGCTCCGATGATGCAGGGCTATATACAAATATCCGATAAAAATAAAGAAATTTATTTAGCATATCATCAAAAAGGGCAAATATATGTTTACGATGCACAAACGTATAAGTTCAAACGCAAAATCAAAACAAACTATACAGTAAAAAATATTACTTATGATGAAGATCTGGGCATATTGATAGCACCGTCTTATATAAAAGGGGATATTGATATATTTTTAATGGATGGTTCAGATAAATTAGTATGGCATGGATTTGTCGGACGGATGTTAAGAGAAGCTAAGTTTGATGCAAAAAAAGAAAATTTATTTGTTGCTTCTCAGTATGGTTTATACAAAATACCAATTGATATAAAAGAAATATTAAAGTTTCACATGAAACATTAAGGCGGTAAAAAATGAAAAGAATTTTGTTAGTTAATCCTCCGATTTATGATTTTTCAGCCTATGATTTATGGGCGAAACCTTTGGCTTTACTGTATTTATCATCAATATTAAAAAAACAGAATGTGCAAATTGAATTTTTTGATTATATGGACAGGTTATCAAAATTGATTGAAAATACTGAATCAAATATATACGGGTGTGGGCATTATATAAAAGAAAAAATCGCAAAGCCCAAAATAATAGAAGATATACAAAAAGATTATTTTCGTTTTGGGATTCCCGCAAATACAGCAGAAAAGTATTTTGAAAGTTTACAGCCGCCGGATGTTATAATAATAGGTTCAGTTATGACTTACTGGTACATGGGTGTTGAAGAAACAGTTAAAAGTTTGAAAAAAATATTTCCGGATACTCCTATAATTCTTGGCGGAATTTATGCAACCTTATGTTTTGAACATGCACAAAAAATAAAAGATATTAATGATATAATAACCGGCGGATTTAGTGGTTTGGAAACGATATTAGAAAAGTATAATATCAATATAAAATCAAATAATGATTTCTCATCATTCCCGATACCGGACTATTCTGTATATGAGAAATTGGAATATGTGGCTATCAGAACGAGTATAGGTTGTCCTTTTAATTGTTCTTATTGTGCTCAAAAAATATTAAATAATAGGACATATTCTCTAAAAACTATTGATGTTATAAAAAATGAAATATATGAATTAACTAATGATAAAAATATTAAAAATGTTGTTTTTTATGACGATACACTTTTATATAATGCAAATAGACATATAAAAGTTCTGTTTAGGAATATGTTAGATTATAATAAGACTTTTAATATGCATACTCCAACTGGGCTACATGCAAAATTTTTAGATGAAGAACTGGCAGAATTAATGTTTCATGTGAAACTTATAGATCCAAGATTTAGTTTGGAAACGGCAGATGCTCATGAACAACAATATAGCGATCATAAAATAACAAACAATGAATTTAAATCAGCAATTAAAATTTTAAAAAGAGCAGGATATAAAAATGGTGAGTATACTGTTTATTTGCTTATAGGTATGCCGAATCAAAATATAATGAGCATTAAAGACTCAATAAAATTCGCACATGATTTAGGTGCTAAAATAGAATTTTCTGAATATGGACCTATCCCATATACGGCAAACTGGGCATATATTGATGAATTATTTAAAGAAGAGCCTCTGTTTCAAAATAGAACTTATTTTCTATCACGTCAAAAAAATTATAGCGAATTATTGGAATTAAAACAGTTTGCAAAAAATTTAAATAATAAGTTATAATGTTTCATGTGAAACATTCAAAATGGGGTTTTGTTAATGAATAATAATTATGCGTTAATTACGGGCGCAAGCAGAGGTATCGGAGCAAGTATAGCAAAGCAACTAGCTAAAGACGGATATAATATCTTACTCAATTACAAGTCAAATGATTTAAAAGCAAAAAAAGTTTGTGATGAAATAAAAAAAATAGGTAGAAAATGTGAACTTTTGAAGTTTGATGTATCTGACTCTAAATCCGCAAAAACTAAATTAAAATCACATATGAAAAATAAAAAAATTAAAATCTTAGTCAATAACGCATCCCATACTGTTATGCAATCATTTTTACAGACAACAGAAAAGGATTGGAACAACATAATATCTGTCGTCTTGGGTGGTTTTTATAACTTAACTCAAAATGTGTTACCAAACATGATATCAAATAACGGTGGCAGAATAATAAATATAACATCAATAGGTGCATTTAGTGCAGACGTTAATGTAGGATATGCAGCGGCAAAAGCAGGGTTAGTAGGTGCAACAAGGGCATTGGCAAATGAAATAAAGAAAACGAATGTTTTAGTAAATGCAATAGCACCGGGACCGATATATACGGATTATTTTGGCAATAAAACCAAAGATGAAGCATCTTTATCAATAGGTCATAAAGTCGGTGTACCTGAAGACGTTGCAAATATGGTTTCTTTTCTCTGTTCGGAGAAAGCAAATTATATTAATGGTCAAGTTTTTCATATCAACGGCGGGATGTATATATAAATATCAATTTTATTAACAAAGTTAAGATAAAAAATTGCCATGAAAACAACAAATTACATAACAAATCTATTAGAACTGTCAAATAAAAGTTGCAAATTAAAATCCAAACCGCAATTTTTACAAATATTTATCACAAAAAATTGCAATTTGAAGTGCATAATGTGTTGTAACGGTTTTGAAAACAGAGACGCTTTTTTAAATTATAAAACAATTGCCAATATATTAAGAGATAACGAGCAATTAATAGCGGTTGAATGGATAGGCGGAGAACCTTTAACCCATCCGGATTTTGAAAAATTATTAGATTTAGCGCATAATCTTAAAATAAAGCAGATTTTAGTTACAAATGGGTTGCTGTTAAACAAGCAATTAATAGAAAAATTAATAGAGCATAATGTCGATGTAACGATATCCATACAATCCTCAGATAAACAAACTTATGAAAGCATACAAAAAGGCGCTGATTTTAACAAATTGAAACAAAATATAAAAATATTAACGGATTTAAAACAAGAAAAGGCACACAGCAATGCATTACTGACCGTAAATTGTGTTGTTTTAAAACAAAATTATAAATACCTTACAGATATGATTGATTTTATTGACAGATACGGTATAAAAAATATATTTTTTGAATCAGATATTACAAATGGTCCAAATAGTGCGATTGATAATAACAATATAAAAAAATTATTGCCTGATATTTTCAAAAAAATCCGACGGAAAGCCCAAAAAAATAAAATTAATGTTTTTATAGATGATAAATTTGTTAAATCTGAGCCGATAAAAAAAATAAATATAGCACAAGATAAATTTTATTGCATAGTTCCGTGGTTGTCGTCGTGCATAGATGTAAACGGAGATGTGAAAAATTCGATTTTTTGCAATCAAAAAATAGGCAACATTTACAAAAATAATTGCAGTGAAATTTGGAATTCAATAGAAGCGCAAGAAATCAGAAAATATATGATGACAAAAAAAACAAAATTATTAAAAGGATGTGAGATGTGTCATGATATGCATGTAATTACAAAAATATACAGAGCATTGGACAGATTTACAAAAATTCTTATAAGGAATTATTAATTTAAGGGGATTTAATATGAGCAAGGTTATCGCAATTGCAAATCAAAAAGGTGGTGTTGGAAAAACTACAACAGCAATTAATCTGGCAGCCAGTTTGGCTCATTTAGGGCAGGAATGTTTATTAATTGATATGGATCCGCAATCAAATACAACAAGCGGGCTTGGAATAGATTTTACCGTTAATAACAAATCAATTTACAATGTGCTTATAGATGAAGTTGCACTGGAAGATATTTTGGTAACAACAGCGGTGGATTGGCTGGATATTGCTCCTGCAACAGTAGATTTAAGCGGTGCAGAAATAGAATTGGTTAATATGTCCAAAAGAGAAGAAAAATTAAAATTAGCATTAGAAAAATTTCAAAAAGTTTATAAATATATCATTATAGATTGTCCCCCATCGCTTGGACTTTTAACAATAAATGCGTTAGTTGCCGCAGATACTGTTATCATCCCTATGCAATGTGAATTTTTTGCTTTGCAGGGGTTGGGGCAGTTATCAAAAACAATATTTGCATTGATGCAACATTATAATTTAGAGTTGGAAGGCGTTCTTTTCACAATGTTTAATAACCAAACAAATTTATCACATCAGGTTGCCGAAGAAGTTACAAAACATTTCGGAGATAAAGTGTACAAGACAAAAATTCCAAGAACTGTGAAGCTTGCAGAAGCTCCAAGTTTCGGCAAACCCATAATGATATATGATAAGTCTTGTAAAGGCACTGAAGCGTATCTGGATCTTGCATGGGAATTTCTATCAAAACAAAATTTATTGGAGGGGCAAAAATAATGTCAAAACAGAAATTAGGAAGAGGATTAGATGCTATATTGTCTCCGCTTACAACAAATAAACAAAGTGAAGCTGCCGGCAATTTTATAAATATAAGTATTAATAAAATTAAACCAAACAGCCAACAACCCAGAAAAAGTTTCAATGAATCAAAATTAAAAGAATTGGCAGATTCAATAAGAGAAAATGGGTTAATAGAGCCGATAATCGTTACAAAATCAATAGTCCCGGGCGAATATGAATTGATAGCGGGGGAAAGACGGTTAAGAGCATCTAAATTGGCAGGTGTAAAGGAAATTAAGGCAATAGTTGCCAATTCAGCTTCGGATAAGGATAGATTAGATTTGGCATTAACTGAAAATTTACAAAGAGAAGATTTAAACCCGATAGAAGAGGCATTGGCATATAAAAAATATCAGGAAGAATATCAGTATACTCAGGAGCAAATCTCAAGGGTGGTTAACAAATCCAGATCAGTAATAACAAATACCATGAGATTGTTGAATTTACCCGAAGAAGTTCAAGATTTAATAGCAACCGGTAAAATATCATCAGGGCACGGCAGAATGCTTGCAAGTATTGATGATGAACAAAAAATCCAAGAATTGGTCAAACAAATTTTGGAAAATGGGTTAACGGTCAGAGAAATAGAATCGGCAGTTTCTTCTACAAAAAAAGATAAATTGCCAAAAGAAAGATTTGTCGGACAAGATTTGGAAATTATTAACTTGGTAGAAGAACTCCAAAGATTGTTCGGAACAAAGGTTGTAATAACCGGAAACGGTAAAAAGGGTAAAGTTATTTTTGAATATACAAACCTGCAAGATTTGGAAAGAATATCAAATATATTGAAAAAATAATAAGTGGTTGTGTATAATTGGCATTAAATTACAATAATATGTTAAGTTTGTGATTGGAACAATATATGAAAATTATTGAAAAAACAATATGTTTTAAAAATAAAACAAAAAAACATAAAAATAAAAGCATCTGTTAACAAGTTGTGCATAAATATAGAAATTCAGTAAAAAATATTGAAAAAATAAGGATAATTTGAAAAATGCCCATAACAATAGAATTTAATGAGGATTTTGTAAAAGCCCAAAAATTGATAATGAAAACAGGGGATAATCTTTTTATCACAGGAAAAGCCGGTACAGGTAAAACAACATTTCTTAAAGAATGCATAAAAAAATGCAATAAAACAATTATAATACTTGCCCCAACCGGAGTTGCAGCATTAAATGCCGGCGGTGAAACAATTCATTCTTTTTTTAAATTTAAAACAGACATTACTCTTGCCAAAGTATCAAAAAAGAAAAAACAAACAATGTATAAAAATATTGATACGATAGTCATAGATGAAGCCTCAATGTTAAGAGCAGATTTATTGGACTGTATTGATAAATTTTTAAGACTTAACGGTAAAATATCAAAACTTCCGTTTGGCGGAGTCCAAATGGTTTTTATAGGAGATTTGCATCAGCTCCCGCCGGTAGTTACAGAACACGAACAATATTTATTCAAAGGATATTATGAAAGTCCGTATTTTTTTAGTGCTAAAAGTTTACAGGACACATTTTGTCATATAATTGAATTTAAAAAAATATACAGACAGATTGACAGCGAATTTATTGATATTTTGAATGCCGTCAGAAATAATACCCTAAATGATATGACGATGGCACAGTTAAATAAAAGAGTAGGTAAAAATTTCGTTAATAACAGATTGTCGGTGTATTTAACCACAACAAACAGGTCAGCAGAAATATACAATGAAAAATACTTGCAAAAATTACCCGCTAAAGAAAATATTTTTACGGCTGAAACGGAAGATATTGAAAATACGATGCCGTTTCCCGTAAATTACCAGCTTAAAGTCAAAGTCGGGGCTCAGATTATGATGTTAAATAATGATGGCAGAAACAGATGGGTTAACGGGACTCTGGGGATAATAAAATCCATAGAGAAATCTGTAAAATCAAGTACGGATATGATTTATGTCCAGATGGAAAACGGACAAATTGAAGAAGTTGAACCTTATAAATGGGAATTGTTTAAGTATAAATGGAACGAAGATTTAAACCAGATAGACACGGAAAAAGCAGGTTCATTTTCGCAATATCCTATGAAACTTGCCTGGGCAGTTACCATACACAAAAGTCAGGGCAAAACTTTTGATAATGTTATGATTGATTTGGGCTATGGTGCATTTGCTCCGGGGCAACTTTATGTGGCACTCAGCAGATGTAAAACAATAGAGGGCATCAGCCTTATAAGGCCGGTCAGAAAAACGGATGTTTTGGTTGATGATAAAATAGGACAATTGCTAAAAAAAAGAGAAAGGATTAATTATCTTACAGATCCAAAATACAAATTGGTTTAGCAAAGAGGCTGATTGAAAGTATTAATAGTTAATCCGATATGGAGTTTCCAAAATTATCCCCCTCTTAATCTTGTAGAGTTGGCATCATATTTGATTCAAAACGGATTTAAAAACACAAAAATATTGGATTTGAATTTTGATTTAAAAAATAAATTTAATATTGATAATTTAGTTATTGACAGTGTCAAAAAAATATTAAAACAAAAACCCGATGTTATTTGTATTACCTGCAATGCCGTGCAATTTCCGTTTGTTTGCGAGCTGTCAAAAGAACTTAAATTAAAAACAAAAACCGCGATAGTTGTAGGCGGAGTCATGGCAAGTTTAGCTTCTAAACTTATTTTGAAATTAACAAAAGCGGATTTTGTTATAAGAGGTGAAGGAGAATTAACATTATTGGAACTTTTACAGGTTATTCAAAATAAAACAAGCCTAAAAAATATTAACGGATTGTCATATATAGATGTAACAGGTAAAATTATAAAAAATAAAAATAGAAAATTATTAAATCTTAACGAATTGCCGTTTCCTCAATTTAATTTGATTTCAAAAAATTTAAAAAATAATAAAAACATTTGGCTTACGGCAAGCAGAGGTTGTGCATATAAATGTAAATTCTGTTCCGGCAACGAAATCTGGGAATATCAAAGAGTAAAGAATATTGATTTTATTATAAAACAATTAAAAATATTAAAAACAAAATATGGTGTTAAAAATTTTGTTTTCGGGGATGATTGTTTAACGTTAAACAAAAAATGGGTGGAAGAACTGTGTCAAAAAATCAGACCTTTAAAATTAAAATGGGGCTGTTTGGCAAGAATAGACAGTATCGACGACGAAATTCTTTTTTATTTAAAAAAATCAGGCTGCAATCATATTTATCACGGGATAGAATCAGGCAGTGCCCAAGTGAGGCATCAACTGGATAAAAAGATGAAAAACAACAATAATAAAAAAATATCGGATATTATTCAAAAAGAATTAAAATCGGGGTTTAACATAACTTGTTCGTTTATGACCGGTATCCCGTTTGAAACAAAAAAAAACATAATGCAGACTTTTAATTTTGCAAAGCAACTTCAAAAATCAGGGGTGAAAATCCAATTATGGCTGCTTACTCCTTATCACGGATTAAAACTTTTGGATGAGCATAAGGATCAATTGCGTGAAATAGACAGATTACAATATGGTTTACAGCGAGACATATTTGATAAAGGGCAGATATTTTTATATAGTAAATTTATAAATAAGTATAAAAAATATAATCCGGATAATTTTATATTTTTACCGAAAGATATGACCTTGGATAAATTTGTAAGACTTTTTCATGATATCCGACAAAAACTGGGGTTGAATCACAATAAAAAACAATTAACAGGAAAAGAAATTTTTATTTTAAAAAACATAAAAAATGAATTTTATTTTAACAACACAATGCTTATCAAAATGTAAATTTTGTTTTGTGCCTGACAGATTAAGGTCAAAACAAGAGGAAATGTTATTTTTGGATTTTAAAAGATACATAGACCATATAAGTTTTATTCATCCCAAGGATAAGCCTGCAATAGGGATATTGGGCGGCGAGCCGACACTTGCAAAAGATTTTCCGATGATAGCCGGATACTTAAAATCTTATAAAGCAATCGTCAGATTGTATTCAAATCTTATAACAGATACAAAAAAGCTTGAGTATTTAATAGGTGCAAAAAATATTATTTTAGTATGGAATGCAGGAGCATATTTGATTGCAACCAAAAAAAATCAAAATCTTATTGTAAAAAATCTTAAATTAATAAAGAAATATTTTAAAAATAATATAATCGCTTCAATTACTTTATATCCTGATTTTAAAATAAATGATTTTGATAAAACGATAAAAATATTTCAAAAATATAAAATAAAAAAAATAAGAATCGCTCTGGATTCTAAAAATCATAAAGCATTTATGAATAAAGGCGATGAAGTTTTCAGATTCTGCAAATATTTGGCGGATAATAAATTTGAGGTTATATCATCTTATTGCGGCCATTTTTTGAAAGGGATGTTTAGCCGAGAACAAGCGGAGTATCTAAAACAACACATAATAAATTTTAATTATAATGATTGTTCTAAAAATTTTCCTATGGATATATTCCCGGACGGCAGTGTCGTGCCTTGTATGGGATTCGCAAATTTAAAAGGCAAAGTAAAACTTACAGATTATAAATCGTTAAGAAAATTAAAGTTAGACATAATAAAAAAATTTAAATTTGATAAAATAACAAATAAAAACAGATATTGTATATCAAAAAAATAATATGAAAATTTTAGGAATATCGGCATTTTATCATGATTCTGCAAGTGCGATAACTGTTGACGGTAAAATTATTTCAGCCGCACAGGAAGAAAGATTTACAAGGAAAAAACATGATCCGTCTTTCCCGACAAATTCAGTCAGATTTTGTTTAAATCAATCAGGTTTAAGCATTAATGAGCTTGATGCTGTTGTGTTTTATGATAAGCCTTGGCTTAAATTTGAGAGATTAATGATGACATATTATATGAATGCTCCCAAAGGATTCACATCTTTCAGTCAAGCAGTACCTGTATGGACAAAAGAAAAAATGTTTTTATATAAAATTATAGAGGAAGAATTAACTTCCATAGAAAAATATGACATTGATAAATTAAAAATGCTGTTCCCTTCTCACCATTTATCACATAGTGCCAGTGCTTTTTTTGCAAGTCCTTACAATAAATCCGCAATATTAACTATAGACGGTGTCGGGGAATGGGCAACAGCTTCAATATCTTTGGGTGAAAATAATAACATTACATTGCTGAAAGAATTAACTTTCCCCCATTCTATTGGTTTATTTTACTCGGCCATTACATATTATCTTGGGTTTAAAGTAAATTCAGGCGAATATAAGTTAATGGGGCTTGCCCCATACGGCAATAAAAATTCTCAAAAAGTTGAAGAATATAAAAAGAAATTAAAAGAAAATATTATTGATATAAAAGAAGACGGCTCATGCTGGTTAAATCAGGACTATTTTGATTATTCAACAGGTATGAAGATGACAAAAAATGAGAAATGGTCAGATTTATTCGGTATAACAAAAAGAGAACCACAGGAAGAATTAAACCAACAACATTGTGATTTTGCACTTGCCTGTCAACAAATTACCCAAGAAGCAGTTTTGAAAATGGCAGAGACTGCAAAAAAATTAACAAAAAGCGATAACTTATGTCTGGCAGGCGGAGTTGCTTTAAATTGTGTTGCAAATTCAAAAATTTTATTTTCAAATATATTTAAAAACGTATGGATTCAACCTGCATCGGGTGATGCGGGCGGAGCACTGGGGGCAGCACTTGCAACAGAATATATTTACTTTGGTTCTCAAAGACAAGCAGACGAAAAAAATGACATTATGCAGGGCTCATATTTGGGGCCGGAATTTTGTGATTGCCAAACTGAAGAAATGATTAAGAAATACAAAGCACAGGGTGAATACATACAAGATGAAAATGAATTGCTTACAAAAACAGCAAATGCTGTAGCAAACGGCAAAGTAATCGGATGGTTTCAGGGCAGGATGGAATGGGGACCGAGAGCATTGGGTAATCGTTCAATCATTGCAGACCCGAGAAATAGTGATATGCAGATGAAAATGAATTTAAAAATAAAGCACAGAGAGAGTTTCAGACCGTTTGCCCCGTCGGTTATTATTGAAGATATGAAAAGTTATTTTGATATGGAAGTTGAATCTCCGTATATGTTATTAACTGTTCAGGTTAATAAAGATATTTGTTTTGAAACACCGCAAAATTACAATGGTTTTTCAGTTAAAGAAAAATTATACTATAAAAGATCCGAAATACCGGCAGTTACCCATATAGATTATTCGGCCAGATTACAAACCGTTAATAAACAATCAAATCCTAGATATCATAAATTAATTTCAAAATTTAAAGATATGACAAAATGTCCGGTTTTGATTAATACAAGTTTCAATGTCAGAGGCGAACCCATAGTTTGTACCCCCGAAGATGCCTATAAATGTTTTATGAGAACGGAAATGGATTGCTTAGTAATCGGTAATTATTTTTTTGAAAAAGAAAAACAACAAAACTGGACCGAAAAAATAAACTGGCAAAAAGAATTCGTTCTTGACTGATGGTTAATATGAAAACAATAACAGAATATTTTTTAATTTATCAGTTTGCATATATATTTTTTTTTATAAGTTTAATTTCTATAATTTTTTCAATATTTATTAGAAGTAGAATATTAAAATTAATATGTTTGGTAATATTTTCACTGTTTGTCGCAATGGGATTGACAGAATTTATATTGTCATCAAAAATTAAAACGAAGATTTTTTTTTTAGAACACCCTAAAAATATATTTATTCTCGAAAAACAAACTATCCGCCCCGCCAGAGAAATACATGTTGTTAAAAAAAACGGGCAAAAAAGAAAATATGCGGATAGAGCACCATATGCTGATGAAACGGTTATTTACGATTATGTTGCCAACAGATATCCTAATGGATTCAGATATACAAGATGCAATTTAAAATCAAAACAAAACTATATATTTTTGGGATGCTCTTATACGTTTGGGGCCGGTTTAGATGATGACCAAACATTGCCGTACTATTTTTCAAAGTTGATGAATTTTGAGAATAATGTCTTAAATTGTGGAATAAGCGGGCGTTCAACTAATACGGCAATAAGTATTGTTGAATCAGATATAGTAGATAAGTTTGTTAGCAATGACAGTCAAACAAAATATTTTATTTATTATATGATACAGGAACATGTTTATAGAAATTTTAGGGTTTACGAGTCTGATATTGATAACTGGTTGTACAAAAACGGCAAATGGGAAAGAGTAAGTCAGCCTTTTGGTAGATTAAAGATTGTGTTTGCAAGAAGCTATATATTCAATAAAATATTTTTAAATTTTATAGAAAAACATAATATGCCATATTATGAAGAATATATGATAAAAAGTTTGCAAAGAATAAAAGAAACAGCAGAAATAAAATATAAATCAAAATTAATAGTTGTATTAGGAAAATCTTGCCATCAAAATCCATTATTTATAAACGAAATTAAAAAAACAGATTTAGATTTGGTTTTTTTGCCGGAAGCATTTGATAGGATAGAGTATAAAATAAAAAAGGACGGACATCCCAGCGCAAAAGCAAACGAAGAATTGGCAAATATTTTAATTGGACATATACAAAATAATGAGTCGCGGCAGAAGTAAAATTTGAAGTTTATAATGTAATAAATATGGATAAAATAATAGAAATATTAATAAATCATTTTTTAAAATATCAATTTGTATATGTTTTTTTGTTTATAAGTTTAATTTTTACAATTTTAGCAATATTTACCAAAAAGAAAACATTAAAACTAGTGTTTTTAGTAATTTTTTCGTTATTTATCACAATGGGATTGACAGAATTTATATTGTCATCAAAAATTAAAAATCTTAAAGATTTTGTGGATTATCCGGAAGGGTTATTTTGTCTTGAAGCAAAAAGTATTTATCAAACCAGGCAAATACATATTGTTGATCAAAGCGGTCAAAAAAGAAAATATGAAAATAGACCGGCCAATACGAATGAAATTGTTCTTTATGATGTTGTTTATTCACAATATTTAAATGGTTTTAGATATACAAGATGTAATTTAAATTCGGATACAAATTATGTGTTTTTGGGATGTTCGTTTGCTTTTGGAGACGGACTGAATGATAATCAGACATTGCCTTATTATTTTTCAAAGTTGATGAATTTTGAGAATAATGTCTTAAATTGCGGTATGAGCGGACGTTCAACTAATATGGTAATAAATATTTTAGAATCGGATATAATTAATAATTTTATTAGTGAAAACAGCAAAACCAAATATTTTATTTATTCTTTAATTGATGACCATATGCCAAGAAATTTCAGAATTTCTTGTTACAGGGAGTTCCCAAAAGATAACTGGTTGTACAAAAACGGCAAATGGAAAAGAGTAAGTCAGCCTTTTGGCATATTAAAGGTTATGTTTGCAAGGAGTTATATATTCAATAAAATATTTTTAGATTTTATTGAAAAACATAATATGCCATATTATGAAGAATATATGATAAAAAGTTTACAAAGAATAAAAGAAATAGCAGAAATAAAATATAAATCAAAATTAATAATTGTGTTAGGGAGATGTTGCCAGCAAAATCTCTTGTTTTTGAATGAAATTAAAAAAACAGATTTAGATTTGGTTTTTTTGCCGGAAGCATTTGATAGTATAGAATATAAAATAAAAAAGGACGGGCATCCCAGTGCAAAAGCAAATGAAGAACTGGCAAATATTTTAATTAGCCATATACAAAATAATGAGTCGGGGCAGAAGTAAAATCTTGAAGTTTATAATGTAATAAATATGGATAAAATAACAGAAATATTAATAAATCATTTTTTTATTTATCAGTTTGCATATATTTTTTGATTAATAAGTTTAGTTTTTATAATTTTCGCAATATTTATTAAAATTAAATTATTAAAATCGGTATGTTTATTATTTTTTTCTGTTTTTATTGTTTTTGCAGTAACCGAATCACTGTTTTTTCTTCCCAAAGGAATTAGCTGATATTATTGCAGACCATATTAATAAGAAAGATAATAAAAATTAAACACAAAATGGTATAATAACTGACATGAATATAAAATCACTTGTATTTGCATTTGTTTTTGCTTTTTTCCCCGCCAATCTTTTTGCAAAAGACAGAGCAATTGTATTTTTTTTAGAAACTTCGGACGGGATTTCTCCAAAAGTATCTCAAAAAATACTTGCGTCAAAAAATTTTTCTTTTACGGCAGAAATTGATGCAACAAAAGAAATCACAAACGAAGTTAACGAACTTGTTTTGGCAAATAAACTGGAACCGACATTAGTTGTGGAAACAGAACCATACCTGCCTCTGATATCATCAACAATTAAAATAAATGATTCAATATCTTTTGACAGAACAAAAGATTTAAAAAACTTCTTGTCAAAATATAATGAAAATTTTAATAATCTTTTTGAAAGAGAAGAATACGGGGTATTTTTTGAGGATTTATATATAAGCACTGATACATTTAAGTATTTTGAGAAATTCGGAATAAAATGGTGCGCATCAAAATTTGCGGATGATACAGCGAGGGGTATATTTATTTATGAGGGGATGGTAGTATTTGTGCCATATACTGATTTTCCATCAAATCCCAAAAATATAGAAAACTGGTTATTAAATAGAAAAGAAAAAATAATCCCTATATATTTGTCAAAAAAACAGATAAAAAATGAACAGTTTATGACATATTTGGTTGATCTTTTCAAAAACAGCAAATATACTGATATTTTGCTGCCTTCGGATGTGCTGGAACTTATTAAACAAAATGAAAAAGAATATACAAATAATTCATATTTACCTCAGGAGTCGGAATTACCGCAAAATATATTGGCAAAAATTGCACTGTCGGCACAAGAAGTTGATGAACAGGAAAGTTCCCCTTTGTACGTGAGTATAAATGATGAGTTTCTTAATATGTGCAGTGCAAAGATTATCAAAGGAATAATTAAAAATGATCTGAGATCTCAAATGTTGTTTGATATTTCCTATTCAAATATATTCAAATTATCAGGCAAGGAAATCCCCGCGATTGACTTGCAAAATATTAGATTAAATGAAAATGCTCTGCAAACTATTGATCAACAAAAAACATTTGGTTTTAAAAAAACCGAAGACGGTTATATAATAGAAAACAGTAGCCGCACAATCAGTTCATTTGCTGTTAAAAAAACGGACAAATCTGTTGATTTTATTATTAATGTAGATTATGCAAATACTGATACGATTGATATTTATATAGATATGAATGGTATTCCGGATGCAGGGTGTAATGTCATGCTAAAGGGTGCAGAAGGTTTTTTTATGTCAGAAAATTACTGGGAATATGCGATAAGAATATCAAATAATAAAGTCAGCGGTTACAGATTTTATGTTGATTCCCTTACACTTGTAAAAAATATTTCAAAAACCGGTAATACAATAAGTATCCCAAATGATATTTTAAGAGGTAATCCGTACAATTGGAGTTATCAGGTTGTTGCTACAAAGGAAAACAAAATAGTTGATTTGTTGGCAGATGATAAAGAAAAGGAAAGAATAATAAATACTCATCCGCTACAGCTGCAAATGTTTAAATGCGAGTAAAATACAAATATAGCGGCAAAAGCAAAAGAGGTAATATATGTCATATTTAGTATTGGCAAGAAAATTCAGACCGGCAAAATTCAGCGAAGTTGTCGGTCAGAACCATATTTCACAAACACTTAAAAATGCGATTACTGAAAATAAAGTCGCACATGCTTATATTTTTAGCGGTCCCAGGGGAACCGGCAAAACAACAATGGCAAGAATTTTTGCAAAGGCTTTAAATTGTCAGGAAGGAATATCTTCAGAACCATGCGGGAAATGTAAAAACTGTCTGGAAATAGGAGCAAATCAAAGTTTAGATGTTTTGGAAATAGACGGGGCTTCAAATAACAGAATAGATGAAATAAGAGAAATAAGGGACAACGTCAAATTCGGGGCGATGTCTTCAAGATATAAAATTTATATTATTGATGAATTTCACAGAATAACACCACAGGCCTTTGATGCACTGCTTAAAACGCTGGAAGAACCGCCGCCACATGTTATTTTTATACTGGCAACAACCGAATTGCAAAAAGCACCGAGTACAATTCTTTCAAGATGTCAGAAGTATCGTTTCAGATTATTGTCCGCAAAAGAAATAACCGAAGCAATTCAAAATATAGCAAAAAAAGATGATTTTGAAATAGATGACGGTGCTCTTGAAATAATAGTCAATTCAGCCGGCGGTTCCATGAGAGATGCTTTAAGTCTGCTTGACCAGGCAATTTCATCGTCAAACGGGAAAATTACGTTTGAATATATGAGAAATCTTTTAGGGTTGTTGCCTAAAGAAATAATAGCTCAGACAACAGAAGATATTGCGAGCAATAATGTTGAATCATTGTTGAGAACATGCAGAAGAGTATATGAAGACGGATATAATATTTTACAATTTGCTAAAGATTTAAGAGATCATTTGCGCCAGCTTATGATTTACTCTGTTAATCCGGAAATAGCCGATATTTCAACAAATGATAAAAATCTTTACAATAAGCAAAAAACACTTTTTACAATATCAAGATTTATAAGGTTGGGCAATCTTATTTCAAAAGTTTTGGAAGAAATGAAGGAGCATGATCAACCGAGAATATTATTGGAAATTTATTTATTAAAAATGGCAGAACCGTATTACAACGTAGGCGAATTAATATCAAAGGTAGATGAAATAAGCAAAACGGGAATAAATATGGTTAATGATACAAAAGAATTAACTAATCAGGTTAACGATGTTGATGATGATGCGGTTGAGCAGAATATTGATGTTTCGACGATGTCTGAAACAACTGATTATGATTTGTTATCCATATCAAAAAATGTAATTTGTGAAGTTGCCCAAAAACATCCTATAAGAGCCCCTATGTTGAACAGTGCACAGATAAAAATATTGAATAACAATGCCATACAATTATTGTTTAAAGATAAATATGATTTCAACATGGTAAAATCATATGATGAATTAATCAAAAAATTAATATCAAGAAAAATTGGCAGAGAAATCGGGATTAATATGGGAGTTGATGAAAATATAAGCGTTCCCGATGAAGATATTGTTGCAAAACCGGAGCCGGAACAACCGAAAGAAACATTTGTTGTGGTTGAGGATTTAAAAGAAACTGCCAAAACTGCCATGCCTGTAAAAATTGAAAATATAGCAAAAAAATTTGCAGGAAAAACAATAAAGAAAAAAAATAATGAACAACGGGAAAAAATTGGCACAAACAATTCTGATTTTAGTCATGAACAGCCCGAAGAATAAAGCACAACGGTAAAAAGTTAAAATATAATCATGAATTAGACCGTGACGTACGAACATTGCAGGATAATATGGCGGAACTAAATTATTGTAAATATACACAAACATTTCTTGAAAAGGCAAACAGCGGCATAATATTTTTATTTATAGCTGTAGTATATATTATTTGCAATTTTATTTGGTGGCAGTCAAATACTCCGGTTATCCCGGCAGGGGGATCGGCAGAATATTTTATTTATGTTTTTAGAGGCAAAGGATTATCTTTGCATTATATTGCTCCGTTAGTAACGTGGATAATGAGAGGAATGTTTGGTGTTTTTGGTCAGAAATATTTTGATTTGCAAATTATATTTGTAAATTATATTTTCTTTTTAATCCCGTTATATTTTATATATAAGATAGGAACGGAGTTAAAAGATAGAGAAACCGGCAGAATAGCAATGATGTTATTTGCTTTGACGCCTGCAGTATATGGAATGACCAGACAATACGGTCATCATGATTATCATATAATAGCCGGCATAACATTTAATATATACTGTTTAATAAAAACAAATTATTTTACTGATAGAAAATGGTCCATAATATACGGGATATCAACAGGGATAGCTTTATTGATAAAAGATTTTTTTGCAGTGTATTTCTTTGCCCCGTGGCTGTACATGGCAATACAAAGTTTAAAAGAAAAGGGATGTAATAGACATATAATTATTAATATTTTACTGGCGATAGGGGCAGGTTCTTTGATAGCAGGAATCCATTACTTCAGATTAGGCATAATTATGAAGATGTTGTATGATCCTATAAGCAATTCAACACCGATATTTTTATTTGAAAATATGCGGGCAATGACAATTGGTTTATACGAAGAACTTTTGTCGCCGCCATTATTTATACTTTTTTTAGTTGGGTTTGTATGGTTTATATGGAAATATAAAAATAAGCGTAATAAAATTATAATGTTATTATGGTTTTTAACGCCTTGGACAATAATATTTTTTATGCCGCAACATAAAGTGTCGGAGTGGGGGGCCGGTTTCATCCCCGCAATAATTTTAATAACCTCGGTTTATTTATCAAATATTAAGATAAAAAATATGAAAATTTTGATTTTATCGTTGATGTTGTTAATAGGGGTTTTGCAATTATACGTTTTTTCTTACATGCCCGAAAGAAATTTTTTAAATATTGGTTTTAAATTTAAAAATCATTATATTAGTTATTATAATAATAAATTTAATTATTATGATGCGGTTACGGCAAAAAATATGTATGATCTGATATCTTATATAAAAATCAAATATCCTAAAGAAATTTTTTATGTAGAAATTACCGATTATGAGGCCAATAGAATTCTAGAAATGCTTGCAGCTAAAGAAAAAATAAAAATGTTTGCGCTTGAAGATTGGATATGGAATAATTCTTTTAACGGGATTAGTAAAATAAAATATATAATTTTTATCGGTAAAAAAATCACGACAAACGACAGAATAAATGTTTTTATGAAACTATATGATCAAGAGCTCAGGCTGTCACAAAAGACTCCGCGGGAAGAATATTTAAATTCAATTAGAAATATGATGGAAAAATTTGGTAAAACAATTGAGCAGGACTTTAAAACTGTTGAAATATGGCATCCTGAAAATGATGAAGAGAACTTAGGAGTTGAGTTTCTAAAGAGAATTAAAGAATAATAAAAATAAGGTTAAAATTTTATGAACAGACCTCAAGTAATAGAAAGAATGATAGATGTTATAAAAAAGTTGCCCGGTGTCGGTCCGAAAATGGCTGAAAGATTATGCTACCATATACTTAAAAGTCAGTCTTATGAAATTGATAAACTGATAGATGTAATACAAAAAGCAAGGCAAAAAATCAGAGTATGTTCCGTGTGCTATAATATGAGCGAAACAGATCCATGCCCGATATGTTCTGACAATTCAAAAGAAAAAGATATTTTATGTGTGGTTGAAACTCCACAGGATTTGATAGCAGTCAGCAAAGTAAAAGATTATAACGGATTATATTTTGTTTTAGGCGGAGCATTGTCGCCGTTAGATGCAATAGGTCCGAATGACATAAGAATAGATAAGCTTTTAAACAGACTAAAAGATGATAAAATTACCGAAGTTATATTGGCTACTGATATGGATTTGAAAGGTGAAACAACGGCAATATATTTAGCGCAATTAATAAAACCGTTAGGCATAAAAGTATCACGACTCGGTTATGGCATTCCGGTAGGAGGCGATATAGAATATGCGGACGAAGTTACAATATCCAGAGCAATTGCCGGCAGAAAGGAAATGTGAGTTTATGTTCCGTTTGGCGGATTTTCTATATTTTTGTAGAATAGTGGTGTTTATATGGACAGTTACATTTGGAGTTTTAGTGTAAAACTATGAGAAAAATTAAAAATTTTAAAATAAATATCAGACCGAGAGAAATTTCAAGGATAGTCCGCAAACTCATAAATGTTTCCGAGCTTAGTATTGATATTGAAGAATCAGTACAAAGAGCATGTTATTTTTACGGTAAAACAATAAATCCCGCAGTTGTATATGAAACATTTTCGAAAGATACGACAACATTTGTTTTTGATAATCCGGAAATACCAAATAAATGGGTGGCAGCCAGTTATTATATTCTTACAATAGGCAATACTTTGAAAGAAGAATTTGAAAAAAAACAGGATATTTTTGGGCAATATACAACCCAAATAGTTTCTGCAATATCTGCAGACACATTAGAACAATCAAAAAGTTTTGTTCAAAAACTTGTAATATCCGAGGCAAGTGACGAGCAATGTGAATTATCAAGAGGGATAGAGCTTCCTGCCGATAAATATAATGATATTTGTGAAATTCTCCCGATAGAGAAAATTAATGTTTCAATATCAGAAGACGGGAAGTTTTTGCCCGAATATACAGTGGCAGGAGTTTTTTATTGGATTCCGGTAAAGAGAAGAAGTAAAAAATAATTTTTTAATAAAGTGTTTTAGAAACACAAATAATTTATAAAATTACTTTTTTCACGAGCTAAAAAAGTTTAGGGCAAGCTAACAAATATAAAGCAATTGTGTTAGCTGTCAAAACAGATGATATGTGAGGCAGAGGGACGAAGTAATAGCGAGCCTATTACGAGGAAGTCTAACGAAGCAGAGCGCTGTTTGGGTGCTAACCCTTCGGGCTGCGTTACTTTTTGATAAATTTGTACATTTTGCTTGTAAAGTAGCGAAAACTACTCTCCTGCACAAAATATACAAATTGATTTTCAAAAATTTTAGCAGCACAAATGTTTTATATTTGTTAGATTGTCCTCAAAAAAAGCCCCCGCAAAGCACATTCGCTCGTATTTTTCAATGGCATCGCTGAACTTGAAATTTTTGGGCTGCACAGTGGAACCAAAAATTTCTTTAAACAATCAGCGATTAAAAAACTTTGTAATTTATAGTTTTTTACATTGAAAAATACTTCGCTCATAGGCAGTGCTTTAATGCGGAAAATACAACAAACGGAAAATTTGTAATAAAAGTTTGTTTTAAAAAGGCGTTGACAGTTCGGTAAGTTTCAAGGATTTATTTTATGGTAAAAATTTTTTTAATAATTTATAACTTATTTCTTTTAATTTTTCTTGTCCCGATACTTTTGGGGATAGTTTTATCCGGGAAGAGAAACAGGAAAGATTTTTTTTACTGTATAAAAGAAAGGCTTGCCTGTTATGATATGCCTCAGTTGGATAAAAATAAAAAAACCGTATGGATTCATTGTGCTTCTCTGGGTGAGGCAAGAGCTGTTGAACCTATGATGGACAAATTGCAAGAGTACAATGTTGTTATAACTGCAATCACAAAATCTGCCAGAGAATATATTTCTAAATTAAAATCAGTTGATTTTTATGCATTGGCTCCTGTAGATATATATCCGTTTGTCGCAAAAGTTATTAAAAAAATAAAACCGGATATGTTGCTCCTTATAGAGACTGAATTTTGGCCCAGTCTTCTTTACTGTGCAAATAAATCAAATGTAAAAATAGTTACGGTTAACGGCAGACTTTCCAAAAGTGCATTTCCTTATTATAAATTGTCATCATTTTTTTGGAGAAAGTTTTTAAATTTAATTTCGCATATATTGGTGAGAAATGAGCAGGATTATGAAAGATTCATTAAAATAACGGGGTCGTCAGAAAAAATTAAAATAACCGGTAATATTAAATATGACAGGGACTGGACTAACGAAAAAACAAACAGAGAAAGTTTGGGTTACCGTAACGATGATTTAATTTTGATTGCAGGAAGCACAAGAAAGGACGAAGAGAAAATTTTGTTAAATGCTTTTGAAAAATTAAAAAACAAATACAATAATTTAAAATTAATAATAGCACCCAGACATATATCAAGGGTCAATGAAATAGTTAATATTATACAAGAAAAAAAATTAGAATATTCTTTGTTTTCAACCATAAACAAAAACAATAATAAAAATGTTTTAATGTTAGATGTTTTTGGTAAGTTGCAAATGTTATATTCAGTATCAGACATAGTTTTTATAGGCGGGTCTATTATAAAAAAAGGCGGACAAAATCCGATAGAACCGTCAGCATACGCCAAACCGACAATTTTCGGCAAATATATGTATAATTTCGATACTGAATCAAAATTGTTAAAAGATGCCGGTGCATCTTTTGAAGTGTCTGATGAAAATGATTTGCAGGTAAAAATAGATCAGTTACTTGCAGATAAACAATTGAGAATAAGTATGGGGCAAAAATCATTGAAAGTTGTTGAAAATCAAACGGGTGCAATAAATAAAAATATAGGGATCATAAAGAAATATATAGATGAATAAATTAAAAATACTATCATTTATCGGATGGATTGCAGTCAGAATTATAGGCAAAACATTCAGAATAAGAAAAATAAAAATTGTTGACATTGACAAAGTTCAAAGTGTTTGTGCCTTTTGGCATGGGGATTTAATAACGTCGTTTTATGTTAACAGAAATAAAAATGCTGTTGTTATGATTAGTATGTCAAAAGACGGTGAAATTCAGGCTAATGTAGCAAAATATTTTGGATATATCCCGGTCAGAGGTTCTTCATCAAGAGGAGGCAATAAAGCTTTGGCTGAAATTGTAAGATATGCAAAAGAAGGTTATATAACCGGATTTGCAGTTGACGGACCAAAAGGCCCTATTCATAAGGTTAAACCGGGAGTATTATTTGTTTCACAAACTTTGGGCATTCCTGTTGTGCCGATTTGTGCAGTTGCAAGCAGAGTAAAGATTTTGGAAAAATCATGGGATAAATTTAAAATCCCGATGCCGTTTTCAAAAGTAATAATGATTTACGGTAGCCCTATTAAAATAGGACCGGAAGACAATCTTGAAGAAAAAGCAATTGCAGTAGAGGACGGATTGAATAAAATAACAGATTTTGCAAATGATTATGCCTGGACTAAGAATATAAAAGATTATTTAAAACATCATCCCCAACCCAAAATTTTAATAATTCAGCCGAGCAGAATGGGCGATGTTATATTTGCACTTCCGGCAGTAAATGCAATAAAAAAACAATACCCTCATGCACATATAAGCTGGATAGTTGATGAAAGATGTGCCGGTATATTAAAAGGCAACGATTTAATTGATGATTTAATTATTTTTGACAGAACAAAAATTTCATTATCATACGTCATAAAATTTTACAAACAATTGAGAAAAAACGGCTATGACCTGAGTATAGATTTTCACGGTTTATTTAAATCTGCGTTTATTGTGAAACTTGCAGGAGCAAGATTTAAACTTGCATCATCATCAACAAACGGCATGAGAGAACTGTCATGGTTATTTTCAAAAGAAATAAAGCCGAAATCCGTTGATTCTCACTGTATAGAAAGACATCTTGCAGTTGCAAAATACCTCGGATGTCCCACAGAAAATTTTGAATATGGTTTAAATGTTGCCCAAGAAGAAATTGAAACTCTTAAAAAACGTCTGGAACAAGAAAAAATAGATTTGAATAAAAAAATTGTGGCAATTCATCCCGGTGGCGGTTGGATTTCAAGAAGATGGCAAACCGAAAAATTTGCACAACTTATAGATTTAATAAAAGCAAAATATAATGTGAATATTGTTTTAGTCGGAGGTAAAGAAGGCGGAGCAAGTGAAAAGGGATTAAATGAAGAGATTATATCGCAGGCTAAAACAAAAGACATTATTGATTTAACGGGTAAACTTCAGCTTAAAGAACTGATGGCATTTTTGAAAATTTGCAATTTGTTTATTGCCAATGAAGCAGGTCCTATGCATATAGCAACAGCTTTAAATACAAATGCAATTGCTATTTTGGGTCCGACAAATGCTAAAAGAACAGGTCCTTTTAAAGGCAATACCGTTATCATGCAAAAGAAGGTTGAATGTCAGCCTTGCAGAAACAGACAATGCATAAAAGTTGATTGCATGAACCTGATATCTGTTGAAGAAGTTTTTGAATCAGTTGTTAGAAAACTTGGAGCGTAAAATATTATGGGACAAATAAACAATCCGAATTTATCAAAGTTTTTCTGCGGTTTACTTTTTCCGGCGACATACAATGTTAACGAAATTTATAAATTACTGGAATCAAAATTCCAAGATGATATTGATATCAAAAGTGACATAATCGATTTTAATTTTACAACTTACTATAATCACGAAATGGGCGATAATTTAAAAAGACAATGGGTATCTTTTAAAACTTTATTAAATCCCGACAGACTGGCGGATATTAAAATAATGACAAATTATATTGAAGACGGTCTGGCGAAAGATAATAAAAGAATAATAAATATCGATCCGGGATATTTAACGCTTGCAAATGTTATACTTGCCTCAACAAAAGATTTCAGTCACAGAATATATTTATCAAAAGGAATATATGCGGAAGTAACGACAATATATAAAAAAGACGGTTTTATAAAATTGCCTTGGACTTATCCTGATTATCTCTGCCCTACCGCAACAAATTTTATGATAAAAGCCAGACAATGTTTGTTCAACCCGAGATAATATTATGATAAATACAGCAATATTCAAATCTTTAAATATTAAAAATTACAGACTGTTTTTCTTCGGGCAGATAATATCTGTTATGGGCACGTGGCTACAGATGACGGCATTGCCATGGCTTGTGTACAGCATGACAAAATCTGCCATTTTACTCGGACTGGTTGCTTTTTTGAGTCAGATTTTTATTTTAGTAATATCTCCCTTTGCAGGTTCGTTTGCCGATAAATATGATCGCAAAAAATTACTTTTTATAACCCAAAGTGCTTTGATGTTGCAATCTGCTCTTCTGGCATATTTAACTATCACAAATCAGATTTTATTATGGCATATCCTTATAATATCAACATTTTTGGGGATAGTTAATGCTTTTGATATGACCATAAGACAGTCGTTTATAATAGACTTAGTGCCCAAAGAAAATCTTATGAACGCAATAGGTTTGAATTCATTAATTTTTAATATGGGCAGACTCATAGGACCTGCAATAGCAGCTATTATTATTGCAAAATTCGGAGAAGGCTATTGTTTTTTATTTAATGCAATTTCCTATATTGCAGTTTTCATAGCACTTGCTCATATTATCCCTATCAGTAATTTAATTGAAAAACAGGTTGAATCGTTTAAAGAAAAATTTTTGGCAAGCTGGGATTTTATTAAAAAAGATAAAAAAATTTCAGCAATGTTAATACTTCTTGCAGTAAACGGCATAGTAACGGTTTTTCCGATGATATTAATGCCTGTTTTTGTTAAAGAGGTATATGGTATGGATGCAACCGGGCTGGGCTTATTCATGTCGTCAATTGGTTGCGGAGCATTGCTTGCAACAATTACCGTAGCAGGAAAGCAAAATACCGATAATATTGGTTCATGGATTTGTTACAGTTCGGTAATTTTGGGTGCTGTCGTTATATTGTTTGCAACTATTACCAATATTTATACATCATGTTTCTTTTTGGCGATTTCCGGTTATTGTATGGTTGTAGGTATGAGTCTGACAAATACATATGTGCAAATGCATGCTCCTGCTAAATACAGAGGAACAATTATAGGTTTTTTTATAACTGCTTTTTTGGGATTTACGCCGATAGGCAGTTTGTTCGGCGGGAATCTTTCATATGCAATTGGTCCGCAAATGGCAACGGCTTTGGGCGGAATACTGACAGTAATGACGACTTTGTGGCTTAGAAAGAAACTTAGAAGTTAAAATTGCGATTTTAAACGGAGATTATCAAATGAGATGGTTTTTTATATCTTTTTTAATTATATACCTTGGTGCTCATTATTATATATTCCACAGAGTATCAAGTGATTTGCGGTTAACTCACAATGCATCCGTTTGGTTTTTACTAGTGATTTGTTTGCTGGCTTTTTTTGGTGTTTTTAATCAGATTTTTATTTACCACCATGCAGGACATAATGCAAATTTTAATTTTGTTATTGAGTTTGCTTATATTTGGGTTGGAATGTTATCAATAGCGTTTACTCTTTTGTTCTTCGGCAATATTTTATTTATTTTTTTTAAAAATCCGCAAATCAGGTTTTATATAACGTCAACAGCTTTGTTTTTAACGGTTTTCGTCACAATATACTCTTATATTAATGTAAAAGTAAATTCGCCGATTGTTAAAAAAATTGAGATAAAAGTTCCAAATTTATCGGTTGACAAGTTTACAATAGTTCAAATATCGGATATGCATATCAATCTTTTGACAAAACCGGCAGAAATAAAAAAAATAGTTGCTATGGTTAATTCATTAAATCCCGATATTGTGGCAATGACCGGCGATTTTATTGACACGGATATTTCTCAAACATTTCAAGATTACGATATTGATAAAATCAAATCAAAATATGGTATTTTCGCCGTAAGCGGGAACCACGAATATTACCGCGGGATTGATAAATTTAAAACTTCCATGGATAATATTGGTTACACATTAATAGATAATAAAAATATATTAATAAATGACATAATTTATATTGCCGGGATATCTGATTTTAAGGCATCAAAAAGGTTTGGATATGAAATATCTGATTTTGGCAAGGCTTTTGAGGGTATAGATTTTTTAAAACCGGTTATATTTTTAAGTCATCAGCCGGAAGCATTCGCCGGTGCCGAAAAATACCCTTTTACATTACAGCTTTCAGGTCATACTCATGCAGGGCAAGTTCCGCCGTTTGATATCATAGAAAAAATAATATTCAAACATTTTTACGGATTATATAACGAAGACGGCAAATATATTTATGTTACATCCGGGACAAGATGGTGGGGGCCGCCTCTAAGATTATTTTCAAAATCCGAGATTGTGTATATACAATTATACCGGGGAAATTGATAAAAAACGGCATTAATTTGTATGTCGGTCAAAATTTGTTATAATTAACCTTATTAAAATTGAGGGAATAAATGTTTGACAGATTGGAATTACTGAAATTAATTGTTAATATTTTGTTGATAGCGCCTATTGTCAGTATGTTGTTTTACAGGTGTTTTGATGCAATATTTATGTTTGTCGGAAGTTGGTGGCTGTTTAGTTTTGCGTTTGCCATTTTGCATTATTTGGCCGTAACATATTACCCCGTGGAATATATTGCAAATCCGCTTTTAATGGTAGCTATTATTGGAGCAGTAATTACAAATGTTTCTACAATAATATTGGTCCTGCCTGAAATAATAAAAAAAATCAAATAGCGTATTTTTGGATAAATAAAATGAGACAGCCACACGGTCAAAATTTCTTAGTTGATAATAATATCGCAAATAAAATTGTGAGCTTTGCAGGTATAACAAAAGATGATTTTGTAATTGAAGTCGGACCCGGAAAAGGTATTTTAACGGATATTTTAAAAAATTTAACCGATAATTTAACGATAGTTGATATTGATGCAAAATTGGCGGAAAGTTTATCTGCCAAGTACAAAGATAATAAAAACATTACAGTTATAAATCAAGATTTTTTAAAATTTGTATTGCCGTCAACCCCGTTTAAAGTTGTTGCAAATCTGCCCTATAACGTAGGGACCGCAATCGTACAAAAAATATTGCCTTGCCCGAATTTAATTTCTGCAGTTATTATGTTGCAAAAAGATGTGATCACAAGACTTATCGGCCATTTAGGTTCAAAAGATTACGGATACATTTCAATATTCAGACATTACTATGCGGATGCAAAATTTTTATTTGACGTTCCACCCGGATGTTTCAACCCGAAACCAAAAGTCATGTCATCAGTTGTAAGTTTTATTAATAAAACTCCGAAAGAACCGAATCTGAAATTATTCCCCTTTGTAAAACATTGTTTTTCTATGAGAAGAAAAACGATATTAAACGGATTATCAACATATTTAAAGTCAGAAAAAACTGTTGCACAGGATTTATTAAAAAAAGCAGAAATTGACCATATGACAAGACCGGATAATCTTAATTTACAACAGTATATAAAACTTGTAAATTTATTATAGGACATTAATTGTTTTTGCTGCTTTGGAAGCCTTATGTTTTTTGCTGTGTCTTTTCAGTTGCCCAGCTTCCAAGCTTCCCGGCTTCTAAGCTGCCATTGTTTGTTTGATTTACTTTTTAAAAACTGGTAATATAAACAAAATTTATTTTGTACGGAGAATATATAAAAATGAAAAAGATATTAGTTACATTGTTATTATTATTTGCTGTGCAAGCAGGGTATTCTTCAGTTGCACCTGTAACAGAAATCATAGATACTCCTACTCACTCAATATTGGATTACAGCGGCTATGAAATGCAATTCAGGATGTTTGCCGGAGGAGGAGTTCTTTCAAAATTAAATTTTGGTATATTTAAATCTCTTAATCTTGGAGTTGGCTGGGAAATAAGCAATATAATCGGTGTAGGAAATGTTGTTGTTGCACCTCCTACGTTACAACTAAAATTCAACATATACGAAGGTGATATTAAATGGCCCGGTTTTTCCATAGGATATGACGGTCAGGGTTATTTCTATGACGAAACAAGTGCCGAATTTTTGCAGAAAGGCAAGGGAATTTATATAGTTGTCGGTAAAGAGCTGTTTTTGCCTTCTTTAAATTTTAATGCGGGGTTAAACATAAATGATTTTAAGGAAGCCAGAGTAATCGGTTTTGTAAACTCTTCGGTTGTTGTTATTGAAGACGCTTTGATGTTTATGCTTGAGTGCGATAATATAGGCAAAGGCGATATGACAAGATTAAACAGCGGTTTAAAATTATGGATAACGGAAACATTTAATATAGATTTTGCAGTTAGAAATTTAACAAGTTCCGATGAAAGTAAGTTTGGATGTGAAAGAATTTTCAGGATAAATTATCAGGGTAAGTTTTAAGAGGTTATATAATGACAGAATTTGCATTAGATTTTGAACAGCCGATTATAGAACTTGAAAAGAAAATTTTAAGTTTAAAAATATCCGGCGAACACAGTAAAATTGATTTTTCCGGCGAAATCGCTGACTTGGCAGAAAAAAAGGAAAAATTAAAAAAAGAAATATACGGTTCGCTGACTTCTTGGCAAAGAGTTCTTCTTGCCAGACATCCCAGAAGACCATATACGTTAGACTATATCAAAACTATTTGTGAGAATTTTGTTGAATTGCACGGTGACAGAGCATATGGTGATGATAGGGCATTAGTCTGCGGGTTGGCTACAATAGACAATGCTCCGGTAGTTGTTATGGGTCATCAAAAAGGCAGAACGGTTCACGAAAATTTAGAAAGAAATTTTGCTATGGCGCATCCTGAAGGCTACAGAAAAGCCATGAGAATTATGAAAATGGCTGAAAAATTTAACAGACCGATTATTACATTTATTGATACATCCGGCGCATATCCGGGCATAGCGGCAGAAGAAAGAGGACAGGCCGAAGCTATTGCAAAAAATTTAAGAGATATGGCTCTTCTTAAGGTTCCGGTTATAAGTATTGTTATAGGCGAAGGCGGTTCGGGCGGAGCACTTGGAATCGGAGTTGCAAATAAAGTTTTAATGTTAGAAAATTCGTATTATTCGGTTATATCGCCTGAAGGATGTGCGGCTATTTTGTTTAGAGACGCAACAAAAGCAAAAGAAGCAGCCGAGGCTCTTAAAATTACGGCTAAAGATTTACTGAAAAGTAAAGTGATAGACGAAATTATAAAAGAACCGATAGGCGGAGCTCATATGGATGCTGTTGAAACAGCAATGAATATAAAAAGAGCAATAAATAAATACCTTTTACAATATTCAAAAGTATCAAAAGAAAATATTGCTCAGGACAGATATGAAAAATTCAGAGCGATGGGTATTTTTCAGGAAGAGATTGTAAATAAATTAGTAAAAAAGCCGGCAAAAAATAAAAAAATTACGGTAAAACCCAGGAGGAAGTAAAATGCCATTAGTACCTATGAGACAAATTTTGGACGAAGCAAGAAAAAAAAATTACGGAGTCGGTGCCTACAACGTTAACAATATGGAACAAGTTCAGGCGATTATGGCTGCCGCAAAAGAAACGCAGTCGCCTGTAATCATTCAGGCAAGTAAGGGAGCATTAAAGTATTCAAATTTTACATATTTGAAACATATAATGTTTGCCGCAGTTGAAGAAAATCCGGAAATTCCTATAGCTGTACATTTGGATCACGGAAATTCCTTGGCAACTGTAAAAGAGGCAATTGCAATCGGATTCTCGTCTGTTATGATCGACGGTTCTCTTATGGAAGACGGAAAAACACCGTCGGATTATGCATACAACGTCGCTGTAACAAAATCAGTTGTTGAATATGCACACAAGTACGGTGTAACGGTTGAAGCAGAAATCGGAAGACTGGGCGGAATTGAAGACGGAGTAGGTTCAGGTTCAATACATTTGACTGACCCGAAAGAAGCAGAAAAATTTGTTAAAGAAACAGGTGTCGATGCTCTTGCAATTGCAATCGGGACATCACACGGCGCATATAAATTTAAAGGTTCAAAAGAACTGGCATTTGACGTTTTAAAAGAAGTCAGAAGTTTAATTGATATTCCGATAGTTCTTCACGGAGCATCTTCTGTACCGCAGGAATTAATAGACGCTGTAAATAAATACGGCGGTAAAATGCCGGGTGCAACAGGCGTTCCTATGGAAAGCTTAAAAAAAGCAATTCAGCTCGGTGTAACAAAAATCAATGTTGATACGGACGGCAGACTTGCAATTACGGCAGCAATCAGAAAGGTATTTGCAGAAACACCTGAAAAATTTGATCCTAGAGACTATTTGGGACCTGCAAGAGAAGCATTGAAAGGTGTTATCGCAGGCAAAATGAAAGATTTCGGAACAGCAGGACACAGCGGTGATTATAAAGGCGTTTCATTGGAAGAAATGAAAGCGATTTATAAGTAACAAAATCCTGTTGACATAAACAGATTAGTCTAGTATAATTACTCGTGTGTAGCAAAAATAGTGTTGCAAAAATATAAAGGGAGGATAGCATGGCAAAGTATGAAATAAAAGGTGTTGTTGTTGGTTCTTTGGTTAAAAATTTTCCAGTTGTGTTTGCATTGTTGGGTGCATTGATTGGTATTTTTACATTCTTTATATTCCCAACGGAATTAGCAGCTAATCTGGGTTTTGGTGCAAAACTATTGTCTTGGTTAATCTTTATCGTTCTATACACACTGATAATGTCAGTGGGTGTAATTGCTATTGCATGGATTTATAATTTTATCGTTGGTAAAATTGGCAAGGGTGCGGTTTTAGAATTAGAACAAGCAGAATAATTTATAAACATAATCGGTCTGCTATAGGGATATAGCAGACCGAATTTATTTTTTTAGAAAAGGGTATTTTTGATGAGTCTAAGATTTAAGTTTACCCTGTACATCTCAGTCCTTTTGCTGTTGGTTATCATAGGCGTGTCATATAACATATACGTAACCCAGAAGAAATTTCTTACACATCAATTTTCAGAAACAAGAGAAAAAACATTAACCAGTTTTGTTGCAATGTGCAATGAAGCATTGAAATTAAAAGATGAATTGCAGGTATATAATGCAATAGAACTTTTGATTAAAACATATAATCCGGCTGTGGTTTATGCCGGCTATGTCAGCGTTAACAATGTTAATATGTATTTGTCGAGAGACAATAATAAAAATATTGATTCTGAATTTAAGCCGAGAATAAGAAAAGTAAGAACAGAATATTCCGAGAACTATTACTCATTAAGCGGTGAAAAAATCTATGAGCATTCGGCTCCGTTAAAAATTGACGGTGAAAATATCGGAACTTTTGTGGTGGGTTTTTCTCAAGACTACATGGAAAAACAAATCAGCGTCGGTATTTCCAAAATGACAACGCAAATAAAACTTGTGTCATATGTTGCCATGATAATAGGTATTTTGCTTGCCAATTTCTTAGGTTACACATTTACTAAACCGTTAAAATTGCTTACGGAAGCATCGGAAGAAATTACAAAGGGAAATCTTGATGTCGAAATTAAATTAAAAAGAAAAGATGAAATAGGTGTTCTTTTTAACACGTTTAACAATATGGCTAAACAGGTAAAAGAGCTTGATTCAATGAAAGACAGTTTCGTCTCGAGTGTTTCTCATGAATTGAGATCGCCGTTATCGGCAATAGACGGATATTGTGATTTATTAATAGACGGGGTTAATCAGGGGCATCCTCAGGAACAGCAATTAAAAGGTTTGCAAATAATCAAACAGGCGACGGTAAGACTTACAAGTTTCATAAACAATATTTTGGATTTGGCAAAAATTAAGGCTAACAAGTTAGAAATCAGAAGAGCGGAAACAGATATAGTCGCACTTATTTCAGAGATAGTTTCTTTATACGAACCTTTAGCCGTTCAACAAAAGAAAACAATCAGTTTAGATATAGTTTTCAAGACATCAATAATTATAAATGCCGATGCTGAAAAAATAAAACAAATAATAACGAATTTAGTAAGTAATGCAATGAAGTTTACAAAAGAAAACGGCAATATTATACTTAAAGTTTTGGAAAATTCAACAGGTTACGGTGATAATTATGTTGAAATATGGGTTAAAGATGACGGGATAGGAATTCCAAAACATCAGGTTGACCTTGTTTTTGAAAAGTTTTTCCAAGTACAGGACGGGCAATTTAAAAGGCCAAAAGGTACGGGTTTGGGACTAACAATAGTTGCCGAGATGATAAAATTACATAAAGGATATGTTTGGGCAGAAAGTGATTTAGGGTGCGGTACAACATTTAAATTTGTTCTGCCAAAATAATAATATGACAAAAGTTTTAGTAGTTGATGACGAACCGTTTTTAAAGGAAATGCTGTATGATATATTTACTATGGCTGGATATGATGTTATTACTGCGGAAAACGGTAAAGAGGGATTAGATAAAATATACGGTGAAAGTCCGGATTTTGTTATTTTAGATTGCTCAATGCCGATAATGGACGGATTTGAAGTATTGACAATTATCAGAAAAGAAGCAAGATTTGTTAATTTGCCTGTTATAATGCTTACTGCTTTGGCAGGTGATGCCGAGCAAATTAAGGGTTTGAGTCTCGGGGTGGATGATTATATCACAAAACCTTTTAAATCTTCGGTATTACTTACGAAAGTAAAAAATATTTTAGAAAGAAAGAAACAAAGTTTGGATGTCAATCCTTTAACGTCGTTACCGGGTAATGTTTCAATACAAAAGTATATAGAATCAAAAATTGCAAGTAAAAGCGATTTTTCAATATTATATTTTGACTTGGCAAATTTTAAAAGTTTTAACGATAAATACGGTTTTTTTGCGGGAGATAATGTCATACGATTTACGGCAAGTGTTTTAGAAAAATCTTTGAAAGAATTTGGGAAAAATGATAGTTGTTTGATCGGGCATATAGGCGGGGATGATTTTGTCGTTATATCACCGATAGATTTGGAAATTAAAATTGCAGAAAAAGTTATAGAATTGTTTGATGCGGGAATTAAGGATTTTTATAACAAGGAAGATTTAGAAAAAGGATACATTGTTTCAATTGACAGAAATGACAATATCCAAAACTTTCCGATAATGACAATTTCTATAAGTATTATAGTGACAAATATTGCCGATATTGTGGATTTTGAAGATGTGGCACAAAGAGCTTCAGAACTTAAAAAAATTGCTAAAAAAAATAGTAAAAGTTCATATGTCTTTGAACGCAGAAAGTATGGCAGATAAAATTCTATTGTGGTGAGGTTTTAAAATGATAGAAAACAACAAAATCGTTATAGTTGATGACGAAGAAGAACTCAGGGAATTAGTGGCAGATGTTTTGGGGCGCGATAATTTTAAAGTTATAAAATGTGCAGATACGGACGAGGGGTATAAAAGAATTTTAAAGTCAAAACCCGATTTGGCTATTCTTGACGTCAAAATGCCTCAAATCGGCGGCATAGAACTTTGCAGATTATTAAGATCGGACCCTGTAACAAAAAACATGCCGGTCATTATGCTTACGGTTGAATCTACGGAAACCGATAAAGTTATAGGGCTTGGCGTCGGGGCTGATGACTATATAACAAAACCTTTCAGCAATAAGGAATTGGTGGCAAGAGTCAGAGCATTGTTAAGACGCACTGCAAGAAAAGATGTGTCAAATTGTATTAAATCTGACGGTTTATTAATGAATTTGGACGCAAGGACAGTAATAATTAATTCAAAAGAAATAAAATTAAGGCCAAAAGAATTTGATTTATTGCACATGTTTTTACTTAAACCAAACATTGTTCTCTCCAGAGATTTTATTTTGGAAAATGTTTTTGAATATAATGTTGCCGTGACTACAAGAACAATAGATACCCACATAAAAAATTTGAGACAGGCATTAGGAAGTTGGGCAGATAAAATAATTACAATTTTTGGCAGGGGATTTAAATTTGTCCCAAATGTAAGAAAAAAATAAAAAATTTGATATAATCTAAAAAGGGTTTATTATATGAAAATAAAAAAAATAATGTCAGCCGTTTTTGCGTTGAGTTTCTTGTTTGTTTATTCAAATTCCCATGCCGGTTCAATAATATATGCTTTAAATCCTGATCCTGTTTCAGCTGCCATGGCTGATTCAGGTGTGGCTCTTATTTCAAATGTAATGACAGGCACTGTCATTAATCCTGCTTCAACTGTCGGTATTTACAGAACGGTTGCTTCATTAGGCGGGTCAAATATGACAGGAGATATACAATATAATTTTGGTTCAATAGGATTTGCAACGAGCATAGGTATTTTCGGTGCATCATTGATGTATGTTGATTATAATACCGACAAATACTACGATAATGCGGGAACCGAAATCGGGATGGGCAAAACAACCGATATGGGGGCAATTCTTACTTATGCATTGCCGCTTAGAAAATACCTGCCGGTATTTATAGATAACGGCGGAGTAGGTATTAATTTCAAAATAATGAGAAGCACATTGGCAGATTATATTTCCGAAACATTGGCAGTTGATGTCGGAGGTATTTTGACAGTCCCCAAAATGAGAAATTTTACTCTGGGTTTTGCTTTGAAAAATCTTGGGACGTCGGAAAAGTTTGTTAAGACCGCATCGGAACTTCCGCAAATGATGACAGTCGGTTTGGGATACAGTAATCTTAATTTTTATAATTTGAAATTGGCTTTTGATTTTACCGACCAGAAACAGTATGAAGATTTTACATCCGTGGGTTGCTCAATAAGTCCGGTATATTTTATGACTTTAAGGGCAGGTGTAAAATTTGGCGGAGATTCATTACTGAATAATACCAGAATGGGTGTGGGGTTACAATTTGAGACCGTAAGTTTTGATTATGCTTTCATTCCGTCGTTGGATTTAAATGCGACACACAGTTTTAATTTAAGTTTTGCTTTTGGTTCTTTTTCAAACCAGAGAACCGCATATGAATATTATTTAACGGAACATTTCAGACAGGCTCAGGCAAATTTTTATGCAAAAGATTTTGTAAAGTCAAGACAGCAATTTGACGATATTTTATCTGTTTATCCCGATCACAAACCTTCTCAGGAATATTTAAGAAAAACAATAGAAGAACTTGAAAAAATTGATGATTATAATTTTGCAATAGTCAACAAGTATATGAAAAAAGCGAATAAGGCAAGAGAAAATAACAATGTTGTAAAAGCAGATCAGTATTATAGAAAAGTTTTAGATTTGGACCCTGAAAACAGAGTTGCAAAATCTGCTATAGAAGATATTGAAACGGCAACAACAGATGTAAAAGTTTTACAGGAGAGAGACGCTAACAGTGACAGAATAGTTTATTTGTGGGGAAGATACCAGAAATTTTATAAAAAAGGTGACATAGTCAGAGCAAAGAATTCTCTAAAATATTTGTTGGATATTGATCCGCAGAATGCACTTGCAAAAGAAAAAATGGTCGATGTTGATAATCAGTTGTCAAAAATCGCATCCGATAAAGCAAACGATATTTATGATCAGGCTATGAAATATTATAACAAGGGCAATTATGAGGAAGCTATCAAATATTTTGAAGCAGTTATAGTTGCAGCCCCGCACAGACTTGACGTACGTGCATTAATTGAAAAATCAGAAAGAAATATTCAGGAAATAGCAGAATATAAGAGATTAACCGCCTTAGAAAAAGAACAGGATAAAGTCAGAGGTAAACTTGTCGATTATTTTGAAGACGGTCTTAAAAATTATGAAAAAGGCAGATATGAAGCTGCAGTTGAATATTTTAAAAAGGCAAAAGATATTTCAGAAAAATATGAATTTAATGAATACTATAAAAATGCAAATAATTATATAGCCAAAATGAGTAGGAGCCTGTCCGAAGAATATTATAAAAAAGGTTTTAATGCATTCAGAACAAATAATTTTGAATTGGCGGCACAGTCTTATAAGAAAGCACTGGAATATAATCCGGGCAATACTTCCGCTTCATTTGAACTTGACAGGGTTGCAGATGCGGTTTCTCAAAAATATTATGAAGAAGGTATGAACGCATACAGCAGCAACGATATGGAAAAAGCCAGAGAATATTTGAGAAAAGCATTATATTATAAACCTGACAAAACCGAAGCAAAAAGAGCTCTTGACAGAATCAGATAATTTTAAACATCTTATCGGTTAAAAAGAAAAAATGAAAAAAATAATTTTAATCTTAATTTTAATGTCTGCCGTAACGACAGTTTTGCAGGCAGAGGTAAAAGTTTTCCCTAATCCCTGGATACCGGAATCAGGGCAGTCTCTTGCCTCAACCGGAGATACAAAAAAACACGGAAGTCTTGATGCCGACGGATGGATTAAATTTGAGTTTATTGACTATGCCACAGAGCCTGTTTCTTCAGGCGAACTTGTAATTTATGATGTTTTGGGCAATCTCATCAGAAGAAAAGCATGGACACTTCCTGAATATGTTCCTTTGCCTAATACAAATACTACGGAAGACAGAGACCATACCATACATTGGGACGGAAAAGACAACGGGTACAATTTTGTTCCAAGCGGTGTTTACATCTGGATTATTTATGTTGACGGCGGTAAAAAATATAAAGGTAAACTTGTTATTATTCGTTAATGCCCGTCAATTCCAAGTAGATGTTTTCATGTTGTTTAATCATATAATCTATACTGAATGTTTCATTAATAGTCTGTCTCGCATTTAAACTCATTTTGTTTTTTATATCAGGATTTTCTGCCAAAAATAAAATTTTATCCGCAGTTGCTTTTGTATCGTAAGGTTTAATTAAAAACCCGTTTTCATTATCTTTTATAATTTCCCGTTGCCCGTCAACATCGTTTACAATCGGCACAAGCCCGCAGCTCATTGCTTCTATTGTTGAAATTGGGAGGCCTTCCCATAATGAAGTCATAATAAAAAAATCGCTGGAATTTAAAATATTTGAAATATCTCTGCGCCATCCTAAAAGATAAACATTGTTTTTAAGGTTAAAATTTTTTATTAAATTTTCTAATTTCTTTCTTTCAATGCCGTCTCCGGTTATAATAAATTTATAATTGCTATTTTTGTTTACAATAATATTTGCAACATTAATAAAATCTTCTAAATTTTTTTGAGGTTTAAAAGGTCCTATTGTAGTAACAAAAATGTCTGTATCTTTTAAATTTAATTCTCTTTTTAACGATGGGGTACCTTTAATTTTTTTAAAATTTTCAATATCTATTCCCAATCTTACATAGCGATATTGTATTTCTTTTCCGATACCATAACTCAGACCTTTTTTTATATTTTCAGTGCTTACAGGTATAAGAATTTTTGAAATTTTTGCACAAAACTTTTCAAGCATGATATATAAGTTTCTTTTAAGAAAAGACTGCGTGCCGTTAAACGGAAATCCGTGAATAGTATGAATTATATTTTTAATACCGGCGGCGAAAGCAGAGCATCTGCCTAAAATACCGGCTTTTGAAGAGTGCGTGTGGACAATATCCGGTCTTTCTTTTTTCAATATTTTATATATCTCAAGTCCCGCTTTAAAATCTTTAAAAGGATTTAATTGTCTTATCAAATCTTTAACAAAATAAATTTTTATTTCATTTGCGGTTTCATTATCCAGTATGCCGCCGAGTCCGCAAATCATAAAAGTTTCAAATTTGTTTTTATCAAGTTTTTTGCATAAATCTATGGCAACTTTCTGTGCCCCGCCAAGTTCAAGTTTTGTAACGATAATACAAACTTTAATTTTTTTCATTTTAAATTTAATTTATCCGCCAATTTTTTTGCATCTGTTATATTTTTTTCAATAAAGGAATATTCCCATGCTCCGTATCTGCCGATAGAATAGATATCATGAAAATTTAAAAATTTTATTATCGTGTTCAATATTTTTTGCCGGTTTCTATCAAATATTACATAGGCATAAGGCATATCTATAATATTTGCCGTTATTATTTCGTCATCAATACCGATAATCCCGAGATTTATTAAATGTTTTATCGTATCCTGACAGTTTAAGAATTTATTATCTTTGCCTGAAAATTCAACATATAAACAATAGCTGTTTTTCGGGGCAAGTTTCGGACAGACATTGGAATAAATCCCCACTCTGTAAAACGGATATTTTTTTTCAGGTACATAAATCCAGTGTTTCCCCTTAATATTTGCCGGAATTTCCTTTTTATATTTTACGCCTATATTAATGCATCTTACCGATGTGTGATAAAGTTTTTGTGCCGATTCAATAATGTCTGCCGGAGCATTTTTTAATTGAAGTATCAGTTCTGTTAACGGTTGGGTTGAAATTAAGTTGTTATATTGAAAATATTTGCCGTTAACAAAAACAGTTTTATTTTTATAATCTATTTGTCCGGCTTTTGCATTTTTTATAATACTATTTTTTAATTGCTTGTAAAATCCGTTTATTATTTCCCCGCATCCGTTCCTTTGCGGATAATAAAATACGCTGTTATATCCGTAATCTGTTTTATTTTTTTCGTAAGCATATTTTAAAATGCTTCCGGCATCCGGTTTAGGCACGAACGGAGCAGTCCACGAAGCTGTTAGTTTGGTTAAGTCATAATTCCAAAGTTTTTCATTGTAAGGTTGCATAAAATATTTTGTTATTCCTTCTCCGAACATTGCTTTAGCCCAGTTTATAAAAGGCATATCGTTATAAATTTTTATATTTTTTCTTGTTTTAATACCGTCAATACATTCCTGTCTTTCTTTTTCCGGAAGATAATATAAATTAGCCTGAAAAGGAAAAGGAATAAAAGAATTTTTTGTATATATCCATGCATTACGTTGTATAGTTAAAAATTTTTTATTGATTAACTTTTCAAGCAGATTTTTTATCGCAGAATCTTTTATATGTATAAAATGTCCTGAATAATCAAAGGTAAAACCGTCTTCTTTTATTGATTTGCACAGTCCGCCGACTTGATTTGATTTTTCAAATAAAATATACGGTTTTTTTGTAAAATAACCAAAAGATAGTCCGCTGATTCCTGCGCCGATAATAATATTATTACTTATCATATTTTATTTAATCCATTTTAACTTTTGCCAACATATAAGACATAAATATAAAAACCAGTGAAATAAAAATCAAAATAAAAATCGATAAAACACTTGATGAATTAACAAAAAGATATGCAAAAGTACCTAAAATTACGCAAGTTATATAAACAATTATAAGTATTTGTTTTCTGGAAAAACCGATTTTTTCAAGCCGTAAAGGAAAATGATCTTTGCTTCCAAGAAAAGGTGATTTGCCGTTTTCAATTCTTACAAGACTTACGAATATTGTTTCAAATAAAGGTACAGCCAATATCAATAAAGGAGCAAAAACGCCAATTAAATTTAACTTTGTATAAGATGTTCCCAGTGCTATGGTAGCAAGAATAAATCCGATTGATAAACTGCCGGTATCGCCCATAAAAATTTTTCTTTTTTTAGACAGATTATAAGGTAAAAATCCAAGACATGCCCCTACAAGCGCTATTGCCGAAAAGTTTACATAAAGCATTTCGCTTGGCAGTGCAATAAAGAAAAAGAAAAAGGATGCAATAGTTGCAATTCCACATGAAAGACCGTCCATAATATCTATAAGATTAAATGCATTTGACAGTCCGATTATCCATAAAATACTTAATGCAATTGAAATAAAATAATTATCAATAAAACTTATTCTGATATCAAATCCTACGGTCACTACTAAACTAGCCGCTATCTGTATCAAAAATTTTATTTTAAAGCCCAGACCGCCTTTTTTTATGTCGTCAAATAAGCCTAATAATAAAAATAATAAAGAACCTATCAGTAATGCTCTTATGTTTGTAAGGGTTCCGGTCGGAAAATTTGTAAACAGTCTGATTGTTATTAATGAAATTATCCATGCGCTCCATATTGCAAGCCCGCCAAGATAGGGAGTGCTTATTTTATGTGTTTTAACGGCAGTTATAGGATGGTCGTAAATATTTAATTTCATTGCAACAAATCTGAAAAATAAAGTTGCAGATAAAGACACCACAAAAGCAACGGCAAAAGAAATAATATAAAAATTTTCCATTATCATGTTAAAACAATTTGCTCCATTTATCTGTTCTATACTTTAAATTTGCAAGTTGGTCTGCCTGATTTAATTCATAATCTGTCAAATTTTCAACACTTACGGCACAATTCAAAGTTTTACCGATACTGCTAAAAAACATGCCTGCAAATTTTTCAACGGTTATTTCATCAAAATGCAAATGAATAGATCCTTCAATTAATATTTTTTTGCCTCTTCTTCGCTGGCATGAGCCTACAATTTTTTTGCCGTTTAAAAAAACATCATCTTTATAAAAAGTATCAACACAGGAAATATTTTTACCAAAACCGTAAATGCCCGGTGACTCATCGCATATTATATTAAAAAAAACAAGAGTTTTCTTTATAGTTTCATGTATTAATTTATAAGTTTTTCCCTGATCATAAATATTTGGCCAAATTTCATCTGAAACAATAAAGGAAAACGATAAATCTTTACTGTGAAGGACTGTAAGCCCGCCGGTTAATCTTCTTATAATAGGATAATTATCGCAATTTGAAATATCATTGAATTTTTGAAAATAACCGATCGTGTATGATGGTCTGGTCCATGTATAGAATCTGAAAGTAGGGATAAATTGTTCATTTGTAAAAACAATTTCATCTAAAGCTATGTTTGTTGCACAATCTCTGGGCTTGTCAGTAATACATCTTAAATTCATGAAAGAATCTCTGTTTATATTTCATTATAGGATATTGTCTTCAGGAAAGCATCTACAACAATGGGGCTAAACTGTTTATTTTTATTATTAACAATTTCTTTTATAATTTCATTTCTTTTCATGGTTTTTCTGTAAGGTCTGTCGCTGGACATTGCATCGTAAGAATCAGCAACAGATATAATGGAAGCGATTAAAGGTATTTCATCGCCCAATAAATTGTACGGATAGCCTCTGCCGTCATATCTTTCGTGATGGTATTTAACCCCGAGTGAAATTATTTTGAACTCGTTTATCGGTTCTAAAATCTCAGCTCCCATAGCAGGATGTTTCTTTACAATATCCATTTCGGATTTTGTAAGACCTGAAGGTTTATTGAGAATATCTTCCGGAATACCGATTTTCCCTATATCGTGCAGTAATGCGGCTATTTTCAGAGAGTCGTCAAAAGACTGGTATGCAACTTTTAAATGTTTTGGTATGTATTTTGATATAATCATTGAATATTTTGTCACACGTTCAGCATGACCGTGCGTGTATTCATTTTTCACATCTATAGCATTTGCCAAAGTCTCAACGGTATTTAATAATAAACGTTTATTTTCTTCCAATTGCTGTTTTGTGTCTTCAAAAAGTTTTGCATTTTCTATTGCCATAACAACATCGGATGATAGTACCGTTAAAAAATTGATTTCGCCTTTTGTAAATTTCTTGCCGTCCTCTTTTTTACCTATAAAAAACACAACAAGCAAATTGCTCCTGAAAAAGCCGGGAACTATTAATTTTGCATGATAAAGAGATATGTCGTTTTCCAAATTATAAATGAAATCCATAATCTTTTTATCATTTTTATATTTCTTTTTAAAAGTTTTTATTTGACTTGCCAACAGATAATCTTTTTTTACATTGGATAAAAGACTTTTGTCAGAAAAAAATCTTATGATAGGTCTTGTGCTTTTAATTTTTGCAAATCCAACCGGGATTTTCAACCCTTTTTTTCCGCTGGACACATTGATTATATATTCCTGAGAATTTTTATCATAAAGAAATAGTCCGGAGTATTTTACCCCGAGAGTTCTTGTAACGGTTCGGATAATCATTTTTGAGAGTAGTTCGGCATCATGTATCAAAATCATCTGTTTTGCCACATGAGACAAATACTCTTTAAAATCTTTTCTTCTTTTCATTTAGTTATTTAATATAAGTTAGGATTTTGTCTTTAAAGTCAGATAAATCTATAGGCTTTTGTATATAATCTACTACTCCCAAACTGTGGACATCCGTTTTTAAATCGGAACAAATATTGCCGGTTATAATCATCGCTTTTACGCCGGGATTCAATTTTTTCATGCTTTTTAAAACTTCAACCCCGTTCATTCCGCCCAGATGAATATCCAGTAATACGCAATCAAAGGTATTTTTCTTGTATAAATCTAGCGCATCTTCTCCTGATACTGCCGTTACGCTGTCAATCTCAAGTCTCTTTAAAAATCTTGCCATAAAAGCAAGAATTTCTTCTTCGTCATCTACGATAAGTATCTTTTTTTTCACAGATAGCTCCTGATGTTAACAACTGGTGCATAGTATAACAAAAGTTTTACATATTTGGCAACTCGATAAATATCTCAGTTCCATGCATGTATGTGGATTCAATCCAAATTTTACCCTTTAAATTTTCCACAACAATTCTTTTAACAATATACATTCCTATGCCGGTTCCGGATTTAGTCGATGATTTTGTTGTGAAAAACGGAACAAATATTTTTGATAAATTTTCTTCTTTAATGCCAATACCGTTATCGGATATATGTAGTGTTGTAAGTTTGTCTTTTTTTAATAATGAAATTTCTATTTTAGGTATAAAATTTTTTAAATTTTCACCTGTTAACATATTGTGTTTTTCACAAATTGCTTCATAAGCATTGTCAATCAGATTATATACAATCTCCATCATGTGAGCCTGTACTGCAAAAATTGTTACATCTTCTTTAAAATTGTTGATAACTTTGAGATTGCCTAAATCGGAAATCTTATGTTTTGCACTTAATAATTCAAACGATAAATCAATAATTTCTTTAAATTTAAAATGTTCAAACATAACTTGTTTTGATTCAATTTTTGCATAATTTAAAATACTGCTTACAACATCATTGGTTTTTGTAACATTTGTTTGAAGCGAATCGGCTATTTTTGTAATATAATCGAAAGTTTCAGTTAAGTTTTTGTTGCCTGCAATTTCTTTATTCTGTTTTAAGCAATCTATAATTTCATATTTTAAATCTCCTGTCAAAACCGAAAATTGATGAAGCCTGTTTCTTATCTGGTGAGCAACACCTTCGGCAAGACCTCCGATAGAGGCGAGTTTTTCTGCGGTAAATATTTTTTCCTGTGCCTGTTTATATTCATCAAAAAAAAGACAGTTCCCCATAGCCAGTGAAGTTTGTCTTGCCAGCATTTTAAATATATTTATATCGTCTCTTGTGAAAATGTCTTTGTTGTTTTTTTCACCGATTACCATAAACCCTTTAACGCCTTCGTAAAACGACGGGATAACAAGAGCGACTTTAAAAGGCAACACTACAGAATTTGCTATATATTGCGGTATTTCGTCAAATAGAAACGGATTTTCTTTATGTTGTATGTAATTAATAAAAGGATGTTCATAGTCATATGAGAACAGAAGTTCATTTGCTGAACTTGAAAATGATCTTAAAATTTTAATTTCAAAATTATTTTGTTCTTTGTTCTCAAGAAAAATTGCTACAAAGTTTACTTTTATGGTTTTCAATACGATAATTGCAATTAACTTTAATAATCTTTCTAAATTGTGTTCCTGTGCCATTCCGCTTGCAGCATGTAAAAGCAGGTTCTGATAATGTTTATTTTTTGCAAGCAGCAGATCTTCAGCTTTTGAAATAATCCTCTTATATAAAAGGAAGCATCCTATGGTTAACAAAAACGTAAATAAATTTGACAGAAATATATTGTTTGAAAATTTTGCAATATGGCTGGTAATTGATAAAACAAAAAGCAACATAAATAAAAAAATTACAAATTTAATAGATAATACTTTTAAATTTGCCAAATTATAATTGGCGATAATTAAAGCAGTTGTTGATAAACAAAATAACATTATCAAATGTGTAATAGGTTCGAATTTAAAAATATTATAAAAGAACATATTTTCAAACACAAATAATGCCAAAAACAACGAATATGTTAATATGACGTATATAACTTTATATTTTTTTATGGACGTAATATCATCATTTTTTATGTATTTGTATGCTTTGTGCAGTGCAAATAAAATAATACAAATGCTGTATATGATAAACAAAAAATGAAATTGCCCGCAATGAGGATATGGACCCCAGTCATTAATATTAACACGACTTATAAAAAGGTTTGAGAATAAAAGCAGAAATACAAAAATTGCCGTAGGCAAATATGCAGTCCAGTATAATATTTTTGTTGGTGTTATCTTGATAAATGAAAGTATAAAAAACATTGAAAATGCCGGTATAAAAAGCATGCCGATTGTGCCGATATTTAACCAGATATTGATTGTTTCAAATGAAGCTGAGAGCATCTGTGCGTATGAAAAAAGCCAAATAAAAGTTGCCAGACATAAAACGGCAAAAGTGGTGCTTACGGGATTTTTCTTGTTTTTTATAAAAATAAAGACTGCAAGTGCTATTGCGGTTACAGAAGAGATGTATAATAAAAGTTGATAAAGGTTATACATTTTATATCGGAGATTATATAAAAAATTAAGTGTATTTACAATTGTTCTGCAATATAATCATTTTTCAATTTAAAAAACACACCGATTTAAATTTTAAACAGGTGCGTTTTTTAAATTTTTGTGATTAATTATTTAAGTCTTCGTGGTCTATCATTCTTTTTTCAGGTCTTCCAAGCAATTTTCTGGACCACATTCTGAATGAATTCAAATATTCAAATATTGCCGGGACTATAAGTAATGTTAAAACGGTTGAACTTATAATTCCGCCTATTACGACTATACCCATACTCATTCTGAATTTTCCGACTTCACTCAACCCCATAGCTGTCGGTAACATGCCGGCAGACAGTGCCACTGAAGTCATAAGAATAGGTCTTAGTCTTTTTTTGCCGGAGATAACAATTGCTTCTTTTATACTATATCCTTTCCGCATCATTTGTTGAATATAATCCACAAGCAGAATTGAGTTTTTAGCGACTATTCCGAGTAACATTATAAACCCTATCATAGTAAACATGCTTATAGGCTGGTTCGTCATATATAATGCCAGCAATCCTCCCACTATTGCAAGAGGAAGGGCAATCATGATTGTAAAAGGAGTTATAAGAGATTCGTACAAGCTTGCCAGCACCATGTATATAAATACCAGAGACAAACTGGCGGTAATAATCATGTTGGTAAACAATTCTTTCATTTGTTCGGCATCTCCGGAATAATTATAAGTAAGATCTTTCATGAAAACATTTTCAGGTTTTGCTTTTTCTTCTTTTATTATCTTTTCAACCTGTTTCTGTATGCCCTGTAAACTTGCATTTTTGGAAATGTTTCCTTCAATTGATATGTATACGGCTCTGTCTCGTCTGTATATTTTTGTAGGTCCGTCCGTATCAACTAGTGAAGAAACATTTTTAAGCCTTATGAGTTTGTTGTTTGTGTTGCCTATGTAAATATCGTTAAATGCATTCATAATATCTTTTTGGTCGTCCTGCAGTTTTACCCTTATATCGTATTCAAGCCCGTTTTCTCTAAACTTTGCAGGAGTCACGCCTTCAACCATTGCTCTCATTTCCATCCCGGCAGTTACAGAATGGACTCCCAAAGCCTGCATTTTTTCCGGAATCATTACTACCTGTCTTTCGGGTTTACCGCTTCTGAAATTAGTTGTTATATCAAGTAACCCGTCTATATTTTTAATTTTATCTACAAGAAAGTTTGCCGTTTTTGAAAGAGTTTTAGTATCGGCTCCGTATAACATAAGCATAAACGGTTTTTCAGTTCCGAAAGCACCTATATCATCAAGTGAAATGATAAAATCTTTGTCAAATTTTCCTTTTAAATTGTCTCTTAGGAGCTGTTTCATTTGGTTTGTTGAAATTTTTCTGTTTTTATCCGGTACCATTTTAACAAAAACGGTTGCAGTATTAAGTTCTTTTTGCGAATTGCCTACCATTGTTACCGTAAATTCTATTTCTTTTTCTTTCATCAGTGTTTCTTCAACAGTTTTAACATAATACTGATCAAGTTGTTTTAAGGAAGTTCCCGGTTTTGCCTCAAGAGATACCATGAATTCCCCGCTTTCATGATTCGGCATGAATATGACCGGAAGGAATTTTGCTATGTAAAGAGATGAGAAAAATATTAAAAGAGTCCCGACCAGCACTTTCTTTTTATTATCAAGAATATATCTCACCAATTTTTCGTAGAATTTTTCAATAGCATGATAAAATTTATTAAACCATCCGACAGTCAGTATCCTGAAAACTCTTACAAAAATATTTTGTTTTTTTTCAATAATTTTTCTTTTTGTTATCATATATGCCGAAAGAAGAGGCGCTATAGTTAAAGCATCAAGAAGCGATATTATCATTGCAAAAACAACCGTCAGTCCGAACTCTCTGAAAAATTGTCCGACTATACCTGACAAAAATCCGATAGGCAAAAATACTGAAATAACCGTAAGTGTAGTTGCTATTACAGCCAAAGCCACTTCGTTTGTTCCTTTTTCTGCAGCCGTAACAGGATCTTCTCCCTCTTCAAAATGTCTGAAAATATTTTCTCTGACAACAATTGCATCGTCTATAAGAAGCCCTACCGTCAGAGATAAAGCCATAAGGGATATAACGTTGATACTGAAATCAAAAAGTGACATAAAAATAAAAGCACCGATTAAACTGTTAGGCAAAGCAAGAGCCGTTATAAAAGTAGATCTCCAGCTTCCCAAAAAGAAATAAACTACCACAATGGCAAGAAATATGCCTTCAAATATTGTGGCCACAACATCTTTAATGTTTGCTCTTACCGGCCATGCGGCATCTTTTACTATTTTTAATTTAGGATTTCCGTTTATTAAGTCTGATTTTTTATTAAGTTCGTTAACTTTTAGTGTCAACTGATCCGATATTTTAACGTCGTTAGATTTTGCCTGTTTGTAAACAGCGAGAATAAGAGTGGAGTCTGATTTTACCTGGTTTCCTTCTCTGATATTGATTCGCCCTAATGTATAAGTTTCTTCGGTTGAATCATTAACTTTGCCGATATCTTTTATTGTAACAGGTATATCGTTGCCCACAAAATTTACTACAACGTCGCTTATCTGTTTGATTGAACGAAATTCTCCGATTGTTCTGAAAGATATATCGCTTGGACCTTTTGAAACGTGCCCTATAGGTATGTTTGTGCTGTTTAAAGCAACTTTACCTGCAATTGCCGTTAGCGTCATGTCATGTTTTCTTATTTTATTTTTATCGATATCTACGTGAATTTCTCTTTTTGTTCCGCCGAAGATGTCAACTTTAGAAACTCCGTCTATTCTTGAAAATTCTTTTTTAAAATAATCGTCCGCAAGGTCATAAATTTCATTATCTTTAAGATTAGCTCTCAAGCTGATTAACAGTATGGGCTGGGCGTTAGGATCAAGTTTTTGTATTATAGGCTCTTTTATATCCGTAGGAAAATCATTTCTTATTTCGGCTATTTTATCTTTTGCTTCCTGAAGAGCTATATCGGGATTTTTACTGAGATTAAATTCAATCCATGCTATACCGTATCCGTCCTGGCTTACGGAATATATATGTTTTATGCCCGAAATAGAACTTAAGGCGTCTTCAACTTTTTTGTTTACAAGAAGTTCTATTTCCTCGGGACCTGCTCCGGGATATTGTATTGTGACAACAACGTAAGGAAATTCAACGTCCGGAAACATTCTTACGGGCAGAGTTCTCATCGCTATTAATCCGATGACGATAACTGCCATCAATAAAGCGAATATAAAAGTCGGTCTTCTGATTGCTATTTTTGCTAAATTCATAATTTTTTACTCCAAAGTAATAGTTTGAGTATTGTAAAGCATTTGGCTTTCCAATAATATAAAAATTAAATCCATAGACATTTGATACTGAGTCAAAACGGCATTGTCAAGGTCGTCCTCGCTTTGTATCATTTCAAATGTTGTGCTTCGACCTCTTTTTAATAATTTCTGTTCTTCAATATTTCTTTCCTGCTGGATTTGGTTTATTTCTTTTGCAATTTCATATTTTTCCAAAGCATTTTTCCAATTTGTATTTAATTGTATCCAATCATTTTTCTCGGTAAGGTCCGCTTGTTCCGCCTGTTTTTTTGCAGCTTGAATATCGGCAGCAAAACCTTCGTTAACAGATTTTTGCAGCGAAAAATCAAGAGGTACGGAATATGATAAACCCAATGTCCATGAAGGGTATTGTAATTTTGTCATTTCCGAAAAAGCTTCAGAAAATGATGAATCAACCCCGTTAAAAGCAAGTTTGCCGGTAAGTTTTAAATCAGAACCTATTGATTTATTTTTTTCTTCTTGGGCATAGGCATAACTTTGAGCATTTGCCATAGATGCCAATGTGTCGGCTCTTTTCCCGTCGGTTCTTTCTAATTCGGTTACATTTTTAAAATAATTTTCTAAATTATCAATAGATTCAACGCTAGAGTCAACAATATTTGAAGAAATATTTATCATTTCGTTAAAATTTCTTGAAGCATTTGCAATATCGTCCTGTGCCTGTTTTAAAGTAAGTTCCCTTCCTTTGTATAGAGCCTTTGACTGTAAAACATCATTTTTTTCAGCTAAATCTTTATTGAATCTGTTCATATTCCAGTCAAGTATTTTTTTGCTTCTTCCCAATGACAATTTTCTGAATTCACTGACCGTTCTTGCATATGAAAGAGCCCAATATGTTTTTTTGGCATTCAATAGAATTTGTTGTTTTTTATAAGTCTGTACATATATAAGAGACTCGGCTGATGCCTTAAATTTTGCTATTGAAATTTTAGTTAAATCTCCGTTAAGGTTTTGCATTAAAGATTGTTCCAAAGCAATATACGGAGCCATGTCAGTAGTTGTGTATTTCGGTACTATATATTCAATGGAAGTGTCAGATGATCCATAACCTGCAGAAAATAATGTTCCGGTTTTAAACTGTTTGTTTACGGACACATCAAAATTTAATATGGCGGTATCTTGATTGCTAAAAGCAGAAGAAGGAAAATAAAATGCCTTTGTTTTATCATGAGTATAATTTAAATTTGAGTTCAGGTATGTTGAATATGCCCTGTAACTTTCTTTAAATTTTTTAGTTGTGGCTTCAATTTGATAATTTATTTCTTTCAAAGTGTTGTTGTTTTCTTCAACTTTTTTAACATATTGTTCAACCGTCAAAAATTCTGCGAAAGATGACGTGGTTAAAAATATGCATCCGAACATAAAAATAAAAGTTAATATTTTTCTATTTGTTTTTTTCATTTTAATCCTCTAAATATAGTATCTGTTAATTTATCCGTGTATTTTTTTAAATTCACATTTTTTTTCATAATAATGGTTCCCTGTTCGTCAATGCTTTCTGTTTTAAATAATTCTGTTACAACCGCAAAATTCGCGATGGGCAGCAAAAGCGGAAGTATGTATTGTATTCCAAGTTTTTGAGATATATCTTTGTCTTTTTTGCATTGTTCTATTATCGGTACCAAAAATTTCAATTCTTCTTTTTTGTGGTTTTTTATAATTTTGTCAAAAGATCTGTTTATCATTTCTTTAAAAATAATAAAAAACAATTGCTTATTGGCAACCGCCGTAACGGCTCTCTGATAAATAATTGCCCTTAACTTATCTATTGCTTTTGAATATTTTTTTGCTGATTCTTTCTGTGCGTCTAAATACTTTTCAAGAACTTGTTCAAACAAAAGTTCTATAAAATGTTCCCGGGTTTTAAAATAATAATGAAACATTCCGAGATTAACATTTGTTTCTTTGCATAATCTTCGGATGCTGAATTTATCAAATCCTACTTTCAACAGAAGTTTTAGTCCGTTGTCAAATAATAATACGTCAATGTTGTGAGAAGGTCTAGTCATGCGTATAATTATACATAAGTATAATTACGATGTCAAGACAGGGCAACAGCGATAAAGATAAGGCAGTATCAGTTGCCGCCTGTTAAAATATATGCGGTTATTTTTTTATTTAAATTTTCTATTTTGCCAACATAGAACCACAAAATATATTATAAAAATTATGGCAGTATATAAATTTATATTCGAGCAAAAACATCCTTCGTAAATAACCGGGAAAATGGGATTAAAAACAATTGCTACAATCAAAAACAACCAAAAAAACAAATTTGTTTTAATTTTTACCCTTAACCCGTATACAAAGTAAAGAGAAGTCAGAAAAACAGCGGTTCTCATTAATGTGTAAAATTTATCGTCTACCTTTGAACTGTCAACATATATCAAAAGAACAGTTGTTATTACAAGGAGTATTAAATTATTGAAAATATCTTTTAAGCATACTTTATTTGCAAGTTGTAACGATAAAAATGAAATAAATAAAATAAACCATACATGCATCATATCAAAAAATTTCTTCTCTGCATTATGCATAAATTCATATTCAAGTTTGCAAAAAGATTGTGATTTCAACCATAACTCTTTATCATTATAAAAAAGAGCCATATATGTTTTTTTTAATTCTGCTTTTTTTTGTTTTTTAAACAAGTTTTTTTCTTGATTTTGTTCAAGGGGAGATTCAAAAAATGTATATAAAATTCTTTCTTCTTGTGCCATAAGTCCGGATAGATCTGTAGATATTTCCCGTTGCAAAGGTACTATGAAAATATTCCAAAAAGAGAGAGCAAAAAGTAAAAACACAATAAACAAAAGTAAAATCATATAAAAATACTTGTCTATGAATCTCATCTATACCGCCTCTTAAAAATTAAGCGTTAATTCAGTTTTTAAAAAAGAACCGCTTTTTAAATCGTTATTATAAAAATTTCCTGCTCTAAAATATTCCCCGTAAACAAGAAATTTTATGTTTTTATTAAATTTGTAAATAAATTCCGCTAATGTTAAATTGCCTCTGTCTTTTCCGGTTCCGTAAAACGTTCCGGTTACAGATTCATTTGCATACAACATTGCGTAAGTTGCAGATATACATATTTTTTCAGATAAATTAACTTTATATTGTAATTGATACATTTGTAAATTTGTCCAATAACCGACATCCCCGGTTTCAGGCAGGTAAAGAAAGCATAATAAATCCGACCAAATAAACATTCCTCTTCCATATAAATTATCCCAGCCCTCATTGGCGCTTGTATCTTCTTTATTGCCGGAAAGATAGGTGGTACCAAATGTTAAAGTATCATTAAACAATATCTTTTCTCTTTCTATAAATCCATACCCGCCGAAAGCGGCGCCGACATCGTTCAAGTTATCTCTCAGCTGTCCTGCAAGCTGACCTCTGACAGTCCATAAGTTATTTTTATATTTAATATAACTTCCCAAAGTATGTATATTTTCATAATAAGTTACATTTTCATTTTTAAAAACGTAAAAGGGTTCTAAATAAACCTTATCTGAAAGATTGCTTTTAACAAATATCATTGCCGATTGTTCGTTGCTGTTATTTAACTTTGCGGGTGGATTTGTCTGGTTGAAAACCGGCAGATACTGCTCATATTTTGTACCGGAATGCCCTACTATGTCTATAGTAACAGGTTCGGTTTTTATCGTAAATTTTACGGCATTAAAATATATTGACCTTGAACCGTCTCCGGGAGTTCCTTCCCAAACTAAAAAACCGTCTCCATAGTAAAGGTTTTGTCTTCCGATTCTTATATCCAAAGTACTATTAAAAAGATTATTGGCGTCAAAATATAAACTTTCGAATATAAACTCGTTTATATTATACTGGCTTGATTTGCCCGCCATATTGTATATGTAAGGTCTGTTTTCGTTCATTAGTCTGACGTATGCACCGTAATTTTCGCTGAAAGTTGTTTTTAACCCTAATGAAGTTTTTATTCTGAAAGTATTATAGTTTAAGTTGTTGTTATTATTCTCAAAATCTTGGTCAACATATCGTATTCTCATGTAAAAATCAGGAGTTACTTCGATTGCTTTTGCAAATGATACAAACAACAAAATACAAATCATACCCAATGCTATTTTTTTCATTTTTCCCCGCACAACAAAATAATAAACCAGTATGACAATCTCATCATGCCAGTTTAGCAAATATAAATATAACAATTACGTGTTTTGCTGTCAATAAGATACAATATTATATTGTTATTGTCAACCATTATACTTATAAAGGTTTACAATTAAGATTTTTTAAATATTAAATCCGTACCTGTTTTTGTCATATCCGCTTTAATATTATCGCCTTCTGAAAATTCTCCGGAAATAAGCTTTGATGAAAGAGGATTTAATATGTAAGTTTGTAATGCCCTTTTTAAAGGTCTTGCCCCGAAAGACGGTTCATAGCCCTGTTCGGATATAAAATCTTTTGCTTTATCCGTTAATGTGAGAGAAATTTTTCTTTCACTAAGCCTGTTAGAAATAGCATTCAGTTGAATATCTATAATTTTTCTTAAATCTTCTTTTTCAAGTCTTGTGAATATTATTGTTTCGTCGATTCTGTTCAAAAATTCAGGTTTAAAGTGCAGATGTAATGCTTCATCTACCTTCTTTTTAATTTCAGCGTAATCAGAACTTTCCTGTATCCATTGAGAACCTATATTAGATGTCATAATAATAACGGTATTTTTAAAATCGATTGTTCTTCCCTGGCTGTCCGTTAATCTTCCGTCATCTAATAATTGAAGCATTATATTGAAAACTTCGGGATGTGCTTTTTCAATTTCATCAAATAATACAACGGAATATGGCCTTCTTCTAACCGCTTCTGTTAACTGTCCGCCTTCCTCAAAACCCACATAGCCGGGAGGTGCTCCTATTAATTTTGAAACGGCATGTTTTTCCATATATTCGGACATATCTATTCTGACAATGTTTTTTTCATCATCAAATAAAAGTTCGGCAAGAGCTTTTGCAAGTTCTGTTTTGCCCACACCGGTAGGCCCTAAAAATATAAACGAGCCCATAGGTTTATGAGGATCAGAAATTCCCGAGCGGGATCTTCTGACCGCATTTGATATTGCAATCACGGCATCATCTTGTCCGATAACTCTTTTGTGCAGTCTGTCTTCCATTTCAAGAAGTTTTTTCATTTCGCCTTCAAGCATTCTGGATACGGGAATGCCCGTCCACTTACTTACAACAGAAGCTATATCATCATCGTCAACTTCTTCCTTTAACATCTTTTTTTCTTTTTGCAACGAATGTAATTTTTTATTTTCTTTTTCAAGTTCACTTTGAATATTGGGAATTTTTCCGTAACGGATTTCAGCAACGATGTTCAATTCTCCGTTTCGTTCTGCTTTTTGTTCATCAATTTTAAGTTGTTCAATATTTTCTTTTAACTTTCTTATTTTTGATATAGAATCTTTTTCTTTTTGCCAATGAACTTTCATCGCGCTTGACGAATTTTTAAGTTTTTCAATTTCAGATTCTATGTTTGCAAGTCTTTCTTTTGATGATCCGTCAGTATCTTTTTTAACTGCCTGTTTTTCAATTTCAAGTTGCATTATTTTTCTTTCAACGGTATCTAATTCGGTCGGCATTGAATCAATTTCTATTCTCAATTTACTTGCCGCTTCATCAACCAAATCAATGGCTTTATCGGGTAAAAATCTTCCCGTAATATATCTTGAACTCAATGTGGCGGCTGCAACAAGAGCCGAATCTTTAATTTTAACACCATGGTGCACTTCATATTTTTCTTTGAGTCCTCTTAAAATGGCAATAGTATCTTCAACGGACGGTTCTCCTGTATAAATTGTTTGAAATCTTCTTTCCAATGCCTTATCTTTTTCTATATATTTTCTGTATTCGTCTAAAGTTGTTGCACCTATTAATTTAAGCTCTCCCCTTGCAAGTAAAGGTTTTAACATATTACCGGCATCCATGGCACCTTCCGTAGCACCTGCACCGACAATAGTGTGTAATTCATCTATAAATAAGATGATTTTGCCCTGAGCAGATTGGATTTCTTTTAAAACGGCTTTTAATCTGTCTTCAAATTCTCCTCTGTATTTTGCCCCTGCAATCAATGCTCCCAAATCAAGAGCTATTAATTTTTTATCTTTCAATGATTCCGGGACATCCTTTGATATAATTCTCTGGGCAAGTCCTTCAACTATTGCAGTTTTGCCTACTCCGGGCTCACCTATCAAAACAGGATTATTTTTAGTTCTTCTTGATAGAACCTGAATGCTTCTTCTTATTTCTTCATCTCTGCCTATAACGGGGTCAAGTTTGCCTTTTTTTGCCAAATCTGTTAAATCTTTTCCGTATTTTTCCAAAGCCTGATATTTATCTTCGGGATTTTGGTCTGTTACCCGGTTATTACCCCTGATATCAACAAGTGCCTTTAAAACATTGTCCTGCGTTATTCCGTATTTTTTTAAAATCTTTGTTGTTTCCTGATTATTAAAACTTACTATAGACAGTAACAAATGTTCGGTTGACACAAACTCATCTTTTAAATCTTTTGCTATTTTTTCAGATACAGAAAATATTTTCTCCAAATCTTGAGAAAGATAATTTCTTGCGCCGGAAACTTTAGGTTTTGATTCAATTAACTTTAAAATATCTTGTTCAATCAAACTTTGAGTATTTTGTTCCGAAGATGAGAGTTTTGATATTATGGAGCTTACAACACCTTGATCTTGCTTTAATAGGCTGTAAAGCAAATGTTCAGGTGTAATTTCTTGGTTCCCGTATTGCGTTGCAAGTTCTTGCATATCAGCCAAAACTTCCTGGGATTTGATCGTGAATTTATTAATATTCATAAAAACCTCCTATAATTGGCACTCATATTATTTGAGTGCTAGTATATCATAAGAATTTTGATTTGTCAATTTCAAGTACTTAAATAAAACACTTGATTTTTAAGATTTTGTAATATATAATAATAAGGTGTAGACACATGTGATATATTTTCGGAGAATATAAAATGAAAAAAGATAAGAAAAAAGTTTGGTCAAAGCCAAAACTTACCAAGATTAAAGTGGAAATAGATTCTGTTATTTCTGCCAGTGATATGTATTATTAATTATGAAATTCAGTTAAAAAATATTAAAATGTATCCACTTTAAAGTGGATACATTTATTTTTACGGGCAAAATATGAAAATAGGCATAGATATTGAAGAAGTTAAAAGATTTTCAAAACTTATAAAAGATAAAACTTTCTTGAAAAGGGTTTTTTCAAAAGAAGAAATAGCTTATTGTTTGTCAAAAAAACAATCATCTCAGCATTTTGCAGTTCGTTTTGCCGCCAAAGAAGCAGTTTGGAAGGCAGTGAACCATCAAAAAAATGTGGTTATTACCGATATTTACATAAAAAATGAAGAATCAGGCAAACCTCAGGTTTTTATAAAAAATAAGAAAGTGTCGTATATAGATGTTTCCTTGTCGCATACGGCAAATATTGTTGTTGCGGTTGCAGTATCATCTAAATAAATATGAAAATTCATAATATTTTTAAAAGAGACAAAACAAGTTACAAAAATCATTATGGGCATGTTTTAGTTGTAGCAGGTTCTTATAATATGCCGGGAGCCGGCATATTATGTGCAAATTCTGCTATTTGCAGCGGAGCAGGACTGGTAACGTTTGCCTTTCCTAAATCTGCTTATAATGCAGTTGTTAGAAATATCAAACCGGAAATAATGCTGCTTCCATTAGATGACAACAATGGTAAGATATCAATAAAAGCAAAAAAATCAATTTTAAATTTTATTGAAGATATAAGGGTAAATTCAGTTGTTATAGGTTGTGGTGTCGGACAAAACAATTCAATAAAAAATATAATCAAAAATATAATCAAAAAATATGAAATACCGGTAATTATAGATGCTGACGGTTTAAATGTTTTCAAAGGACAACAAAAAAACGGAGTTATTAAAGAATTCAAAAATGCAAAAGCCAAAATAATTGTAACTCCTCATCCCAAAGAATTTGAAAGAATATCCGGAATAAAATATATTCAGTCATTCCCCTTAAGAAAAAAGAATGCCAAACTTTTTGCAAAAAATAATGCTACAATTTGTGTGTTGAAAGGACATAAAACAATTGTAAGTGACGGCAACAGAGTTTATGTAAATAAAACGGGCAATCCCGGTATGGCAACTGCGGGAAGCGGAGATGTTTTATCAGGAATAATTTCGGCATTTGTCTGTAATAAGAATGATGATTTGATGCTTAAAGTTGCAACGGCAGTTTACATACACGGTCTTGCAGGAGACATAGCTGCAAAAAAAAAGACACAGGTGTCACTTATTGCAAGCGATATAATAGATAACATATCATCAGCGGTTAGGAGAATTAAATGAATTTATCAGAAGAACTAAAAAATATTAGAAGAACAATCCATCAAAATCCTGAGTTAGGCAATGAAGAATTTAAAACCTCCGCTTTGGTTGAAAAATTTTTAAAAAAACATAAAGTTAAAACTTACAGATTATGTAAAACGGGGATAGTTGGTGTTTTAGAAGGAACAAAAAAAAGCAGTACAAAACAAAAAACAATAGCATTGAGAGCAGACTTGGATGCACTTCCTATATGTGAAAAAAATAAAGTTCCGTATAAATCAAAAAACAACGGGGTAATGCATGCCTGCGGGCATGACGGTAATACCGCAATAGTACTTGGTACAGCGATGTTATTGGCTGAACAAAGAGATCAATTTTCAGGCAAAGTCCAATTTATATTTCAGCCGAATGAAGAAGCGTCCGGCGGTGCAAGAAGAATGATAGAAGAGGGAGTGCTCGCAAAAAATAAAGTTGATACTATTTTGGGTGTTCATGTAAATCCATGGATTAAAACAGGTAAAATCGGATTAAAATACGGAGCCATGATGGCAGGGGTTGATAAATTTATTGTTGAAATAGAAGGATTAACCGGACACGGGGCATATCCTCATTTTTCAAAAGATGCAATAGTTTGCGCATCTCAATTTGTGATGTCCTTGCAAACAATAGTTTCTCGAGTCATAAGTCCGCTTGAACCTGTGGTTGTAAGTGTCGGGGAAATATCAGGCGGAGAAAGGTATAATATTATTTGCGGGAAAGTTAAACTTGTAGGAACCGTCAGAACGTTAAATAATAAAATAAGAACAAAAATCAAACAAGAAATTATAAAAAGACTTGACGGGGTATCAAAAATGTATGATACCAAATATACCCTTGACTACAAAACATTAGGTTTGCCGCTTATAAATGCTGACAGCATTGTTGACATATGTGAGAAATCTGCAATTGAACATTACGGGAAAAACAATGTTTGTTTACTGAAAGAGCCGTCAATGGGCGGGGAAGATTTTGCAGAGTATTTACAAAAAATCAAGGGGTGTTTTATTTATATAGGAACATCTTCAAATAAACAAACATCATATCCTTGGCACCATGAAAACTTTGATATTGACGAAAAATCTCTGGCAACAGGCGCTCAATACATAGCATATACTGCTAAAAAAATATTGAATAACTGCAAAATTTAAAACGATAAAAATAGAAAGTTGTTTTTTATTTGAAATCTAAATCTGCCATCGGCAGAGGGGTGAGGGTATTTATAACGCTTAAGAATCTAAATCCGTCAATGTCTTTCCTCAAAGGATTAAAACACTGCGCACTGAATCTGTCGAAATAATTAGGTTCTTCCAGTATGAGAGTTCTGATTAATTTTTTTGCCAAATCAAGTTTCCCCTGTCTCATAAATTCAAAAGATTTAATAAAGTTATTTTCAGGTTTTTGGGAATTTATTGTTTCCAAAGAATTTTCAATAAATTCCAAAATATTGGCAAAATCTTTGTCTTTTCTGATACGATAAATAAATTTTAAATCTTCCTGGAGAATCTTCAACAGGATATCAAGAGCATCTTTGTCTTTTGCCATTAATATATTTGCTTTAGCTTTAGAATATTTAGCTTCCAGAGTCGGATAAACGCTGTCTGATAAATTCGCAAGTTCCAACATTTTGTTATAACTTACTAAAACCGGATCAGTCAAAAGTTCCTGTTCTTTAAAATATAAATCATTCCCGTTTATCAAATGAACGACGGAATAGTGTAATGCAACTTCAGCAACCATTTTTTTTATATCATATGCTTCTTTTGATTTGCCGATAAGTCTCGGCGATGTCAATTCCGCCTGCCCGTATCTTAAAGCATTTTTTAAATATTCTTCAGCCTTTTTTAAGTCAACAAGATTTTGTTCGCTGTTATTGCAATACAGATATATTTTTGCTGCCGCCAAGTTAACAAAAAAATCCGTATCATCCAATTCCAAAGATTTTAAAAACAATTCCAATGCCTTATCAAACAACGACACGGAAAGTTTATTTATTCCGCTTGAACGATATTCGCATGCCTGGGCGGTTTTTGGATTTTTTTGCGGTTCTCTGAGTTCATCCATATAAGAAAGAATAGCACGCAAATTTCCGTTAGCAACAGTAATAGTGTCTATCGGTAAACAAAGTTTGTAATCAAAAATATTACCTAAAGTTTCAATTGTATTTATTGTGCTTGAAAATCTCTGAACGGCACTTTCACCTATTTCATAAAGACTGCTTGAAATTTCGGTAAATCCTTCGGGTAATGTATCCATATATTCCTGAATATGCTTACGTATCATAGCATTCGGAGTTGTTTGCAAAATAGAAGGTAAAAACGAATAGTTCAGCCAGTTGAAATCCTTAGCTCTTTGATATGTCATATTTTATTCCTCATTTTGAATTAATAACTTTATCAATAAAATCAAGTTTTCTTTTAATTTTTATTGAATTTCGAATATCTTTATCGTCAATTACAAGTTTTAAATCCTGCAAAGTTCCCGTTGCATCATTTAATCTCGATTTTGCTAAAGCTCTGTTGAAATAGGCATAGGTATTGGGTGATATTTCTATTGCTTTATCAAAATATTCAATCGCATCCTGATATTTTTCTAAGTGAAACAAACACAGTGCTTTGTTATAAAAAAATTTATAACTGGAATTACTGTCAGCCTGATTAAAATAACCTATTGCTTCCTTATAATTATTTTGGAGGAAATAGTAGATCGCCAGTTCGTAATATTTATTCTGCGATTTTAATATGTCAATAATGGAACTTTTCTTGCTGTAAATACATGCAATTTCATAATCTCTTTGAGTTACAAGAGGATTACTTTTATTATTGTAAATATTGATTATGTAGTCATAATGTCTGCCTCTGGTGAGGCTTAAATAATTATCCTGATTCTTTTTTTGTTCATCTTCCAAATGCCCTTTTTTTTGTGAACTTTTTGCAAAAATTACTACAAGTATACGAATTAACATTGAAAATGCCAATAAAACCGACGGAATAGTTGTCAGAGGCAATAAAAGTCCGCGATAATTATGACTGAATATTAATGCTGTCCATATAAGGGAAGCAAATGCTCCCACAAATAAGAACAATAGACCTACACTACTGCCGTAACCCGATATATTGCTTCTTGTTTTATATGAATAAATGGAATAAAAGATATAATGTAAAATAAAGAAAAACAGAAACATTCCGATAAACAGCGCTATTTTTGTGCCCATAATACCAACCATGTTTTATTTTTAATAATTTATACTCAATAAATGATTATCTCAAATTTTATTTTTTATTTCAATAGTTCATTGATTTGTTTGACAAAAAGTAAATAAAAAGATAAAATCACTTGCATATTCTGTAATAAATCGCGGGGTGGAGCAGCCCGGTAGCTCGTCAGGCTCATAACCTGAAGGCCGTAGGTTCAAATCCTACCCCCGCAACCATTTTAAGAAAGACAAGGTTTTTATTTTCTTGTCTTTTTTATTTTTTATTTTTGGATAATCTGTAATTCCTGTAATAAATAAAAGTATCTGTTAAAACAAGGCAGAAGTTAAATAGATATAAATAAAAAACCCCGTCAAAATTGTATAAATATTTGTGTAACATGCCTGCCAGATATCCGACCAGAACAATGTAGAGAAAAATTATGCTTTTGCCGGAATTTTCTCTTGATTTATAAGATTTATAAATTGAAAAAGGCCATGCGCTGGCAAAACACAACAACATTGTAATTTCAAAAATACTCACAATCCTCTCCTAAAAGCTGAAGCTGGGAAGCTCAGATGCTTAGAAGCTGAGCAAAGGCTTTAACGGCAGTTGTTGTTGCTCAGCTTCTAAGCCGCTAAGCTGCTAAGCTTCCAAATTGGTTCCTGCCAAATAGCCGGTTGAAAATGCAACCTGTAAATTAAAACCGCCTGTCGGTCCGTCCAAATCTAAAATTTCTCCGCAAAAATACAGATTATCAATTAATTTTGATTTCATTGTATTTTGTTCTATTTCAGTCAGGGCTATTCCGCCTTTAGTTATAATTGCTTCGTTAATGGGTCTGGTTGATGAGACTTTAAACTTTATAGTTCTGAGTCCGTTAAATATCTGTTGTCTTTCAAGTTTGCTTACTTCAAAACATTTTTTTGTATGTTTGATATTATTTATCTGCATAAAAGTATCTATTAATTGCAAAGGAAGCAGTTCTTTCAGCATTTGTCTTACGGGCAAACTGCCAAAATTATTTAATTCTCTGACGAGTCTTTGGTCCAATTGTTTGTCATCAAGGCTTGATTTGAGGTTTATTGATATTTCAACTTTTTTATTTTCTTGTAATAAACTGTAAATTTCAGAACTCACTGTTAAAATTACAGGACCGGTCAAACCGAAAATTGTAAATTCCAGTTCGCCGAAGAGTTTCATTATTTCTTTTTCATTTGCCAAAACAGTTAGTTCAATATTTTTTAATTTTAATCCGTTTAATTGTTTTAAATATGGGCAGTCTAAAACGATAGGAACCAAAGCTGGAGTAGGATGGATAACAGTATGTCCGAGTTGTTTTGCAAATTTGTATCCGTCACCGGTTGAACCGGTTTGAGGATAAGATAATCCGCCTGTTGCTAAAATATATTTTTTTGCCTTTAAAATTTCTCCGTTTGATAAAATAACTTCTTTTATTGAATTATTTTCTTTTACTATTTTTGCAACTTCACATGAGGTTTTAATTTTTACTTTATTTTCTTTTGCATATTTTATTAAGGCATTTACAATGCTGTGGGCATCATCGCTTAAGGGAAAATATCTTCCGCCTCTTTCCAAACGGGTTTCTACTCCATGTTTTTCAAAGAAAGATATCAGGTCGGTATTAAAAAATTTGTTGAAAGTGCTGAATAAAAATTTTCCGTTGCTGCCGAATTCCGATATAAATTCTCCAAGTTCCGCATTGTTTGTTATATTGCATCTGCCTTTGCCTGTAATTGAGAGTTTTATGCCGGGTCTTGATTTTTTTTCAAGCAAACAAACATTTAAACCCTGTTCGCCTGCTTTACCGCTTGCCATTAGTCCTGATGCTCCGGCGCCGATTACAATAACGTCAAAGTTATTCATGATATTTAGATTTTAAATCCGATAATAAATTATTAATTTTTGAATATAAGCCGGAAAGGCTGTCGGCATCATTAATGAACACAATGTCTGCCATTGAAGCGCATAAAGAAACCTGCTGTCCTGATCCGGACACCTGTGATTCTTTTTTCTCAAGTTCTATAAATTTTTCCAACGTTGTCGGATCGCCCGGTCTTTTTCTGGTTTGCATTCTGTTAAATCTGATTTCTTCCGGTGCATCAACATTTATTAAAACAAAATTCTTTAGAGTTTTTAATCTTTCAACTTCTTTGCTGTGTCTTATTGAGGTGATACAGTAATTCTTATTTGGTTCAAACTTTTTGATTACCGACTTTGCCAAAACATCGTTGCCTTCATCTTGCCTTAATTTTGTTCCGAAAACTATTAAATTTTCTCTGGTCGGTTCAATGCCGGCCTGTTTCATAAGAAATCTGATTTCGTCTGATAAAGAAAAATGTCTGAAGCCGTAATGATTTACAATATATTCCGCGACAGTATCTTTCCCTGAGCAATAAGAACCGGTTAATCCTATAATCATAAGTTTATTTGTTTATAACCTCTCCAAATTTCATTCCGAAAGAAAAGCGGTGAGTCATTCCTATATCTCCGTAAGGGACAAAAGCATAATCAAAAATAATGTCTGCGTAAGATATTCCGAAGCCTAAATTTAACCAGTTAAATCCGGGAATGTCTTTATTTCTGCCGTCATATCCTGCTCTGAAAAATAGGTCTGATTTGTCTGAGATTGAGATCCCGTATTCTGAACCTAAATTAAAATAAATACTATTATCGTTCGGGAAGTTTACATCGAGTGCGATTAATAAATCTTGCAAAACATAACTTGAAACACCGGTCTTAAATAATAAAGGAAGTTTTTCGGATTCATTATTAAATTTCATTTCTGTCCCGAAATTTGTAATCGTCATGGCAACTGATGTCTTATCATCAGGCAAATTCCAATTTGTGCCCAAATCAATAGCAAAAGCCGTAGCTGAATTTTCAATTTTTGAATTTATATATTTTAGATTTCCGCCGAATTGGAAACTTTTATAAGATGTTGCATAAGATAAATATAATGCCATATCCATGGGAGAAAAAGAGCCGTCACTTACGGCACTTGAATCAACCTTTGCTATACTGCCATAAGAAACATATTGCAATGCAAATCCAAAAGTTCCGCTTTTTTGTGTCGGGATTGCCAAGGCAATCCATTCATAATTTATATCTTCAAACCAAACCGTATGGGAAAATGATAATGTTTTTTGATCTAGAAAGTATAAATGGGCAGGATTCCAATAAATGGCATCACTGCCACATGGGTTGCTTATGGAAGTATTTCCCATGCCTGCATTTTTTGCTCCAATCCCTAATTTTAAAAATTGTGCAGTTGTTGTGCCAAGTTCCCGGTCTGAGAGAAACGCTTGAGACGAAGTTGTAAACAGCAAAACAATAAAAAGAATTAAAAAATATTTAATTAAATTATACATGACTGATATTGTATCAAATTTTTTAAAGATTATTTAATAGTTGATACATGCTTTTTCTTTTTATATAATTGCGTGCAAACATATTAAAAAAATCAGGGGGCAAAAAATGGCATTAAACATCAATGAAGAAAATTTTGAAAAGGAAATCACAAACTCAGATATTCCGGTGTTGCTTGATTTTTGGGCGCCATGGTGCGGTCCGTGTAAAATGTTATCGCCTATAGTTGATGAATTGTCAAAAGAGTATGAAGGCAGAGTAAAAGTTTGTAAAGTCAATACGGATGAAAATATGGCTCTGTCTTCACAATTTCAAATTACATCAATACCTTGTTTAATCATATTTAAAGAAGGCAAACCGGTCAGAAAAATAGTCGGATTTAAACCAAAAGGCGAAATAAAGAGGGATTTAGATGAAATTATTTAAGCAAACATTAATGTTGTTTTTTTTGTGTTTGGTTTTTGCTTCCTGTTCGTATTCTCCGGGTGACAATATATCTCCCGGTGATTTTACATTGAAAGATTTAGACGGCAAAACAGTTTCATTGTCCGATTTTAAAGATAAAATTGTTTTTATTGATTTTTGGGCGTCGTGGTGTCCTCCCTGTGTTCAATCAATACCTGCCGTTGAAAGATTGTATAACAAAAATAAAGATAATCCTAATATTGTTTTTCTTGGTATAAATGTTAACGAAGACAAACAAAAAGTTATAGATTTTGTAAAAGAAAAAGGTATTACATATAAAGTTTTATTAGGCGACAAGGAAGTTATGATCAGGTACAAGATAAGAAGTATCCCTTCATTTTTTATATTGGATAAAGGTGGCAATATTACAAACAAACACGTCGGCTATATGCCGGGGCTTGAGACTCAATGGGATCAGGATATAAAATTTTTGTTGGAAAAATAAATTATAAAGGCTGGGCTAAAAATAAAATGATATATGATACAATTATTATCGGTGGCGGACCTGCCGGACTTAGTTCTGCAATTTATTCATCAAGAGCAAGACTCAATACGCTGATAATTGAAAAGGCCGGTTGTGGCGGGTTGATTGCAATGACTGATTTTTTAGAAAACTATCCGGGATTTGAGTCCGGCATAAACGGTTTTGAATTAACTTCAAAAATGGAACAGCAGGCGAGAAATTTCGGAACAAAAATTGTTTATGGTGAAGTTCTTTCAATAGAAACTAAAGAAACGCTGAAAAAAGTTATTCTTGCCGACAAAACATACATAACAAAAACAATTATCGTTGCAAGCGGTTCGAATTTTAAAAAACTGGGCGTTAGGGGCGAAGTAGAATTTATCGGCAAAGGCGTTTCTTATTGTGCAACTTGTGACGGACCTTTTTTTAAAAACAAAGAAGTAGCAGTCATAGGCGGCGGAGATTCTGCATTGCAGGAAGCATTGTTTTTAACAAAGTTTGTTAACAAAGTTTTTTTAGTACACAGAAGAGATAAGTTTAGAGCAACCCAAATTTTACAAGAAAGAGTTTTGGGTGAACCGAAAATAGAAGTTGTTTTCGACAGTATTGTTGAAGAAATAACGGGAAGCGAATTTGTAGAAAAAGTAAAGATAAAAAATGTTAAATCCAATATGGTAAAAGAAATTGCTTTAAACGGAGTTTTTATATTTATAGGATGGACCCCAAATACAAATTTTCTCACACAAAATAAAATCACATTGGATGAAAAAGGATATATTGTTACCGATGATCAGATGAAAACATCTATGGACGGAATTTTTGCATGCGGTGATGTAAGAAAAAAAATTCTAAGGCAAGTTGTAACGGCAGCAGGAGACGGGGCAGTCGCATCAATAAGTGCACAAAAACATATAGAATCAGATTAATTTGTTGGTGTGTTTTATGCGTGCATTTTTGCACCGAGGGGAAATAAAAAATCCATAGAGAATAAAATCTGTTGACAAAATAAAATAAAAAATATACTATAGCGACAGATGATAGTTTTTTTGAGAGATAAAAATAATAACTAAGAAAACATTTTGATTGTTATTAACTAACTTTCTTGGTTTTTCATAAAAAAGCAGTAATTTCCTTGAGGAGGAAAAATTATGGCAGAAAAAGTTTTCAAAGTTGGAGTAAAAAGAGAAGACGGTTATCTCTATTTCATCGACAAGAACGGTGATGTTTCAAGAGCTCAAATGGCAAGAGGCGGAAAAAAAGGCGGCAAGCCAAGTAAAGTTGCTAAAGCCGGCGTAAAGAAAGAAAAAGGCTATCTTTATTTCTTGGACAAAGCCGGTGATGTCTCAAGAGCTAAGATGAGCAGAGGCGGAACAAAGAAAGCTAAGAAAGCCGTAAAAAAAGTTGCTAAGAAAGCCGTAAAAAAAGTTGCTAAGAAAGCTGTAAAAAAAGGTGCTAAAAAAGGTAAAAAATAATAAGAATGATAATAAAAAAACCCGGTGCTAAAACACCGGGTTTTTTTATTTTTAACAAAACATACTGTTAAATTAAAATTCCGGCATAATGTATTGATGCAAAAAACAACGGACAATTCAATAATATTTTCTTCTGTTCAAGTATCAGATTTGTGAAATATTCAACAAAATATATATTTATAATTTTGGTGTTAAAATAACCGGGCTTTGTTTATTTTGACAAACACAAATAAAATAAATAGAATAGAGATGATTAGGACGTTCTTTGAGTTTGCACCAAGAGATAATTTTAAAAGTAGAGAGGAACCCCAAAATGAAAAGCATAAAAGGATTTACGCTTATAGAGCTGATTATTGTAATAGTCATCATAGGTATTTTGACGGTAGTTGCACTTCCGATTTACAGGGGGTATGTAAAAAAGGCAATGGCAACAGAGGGCAAATCATTGTTGGGAACAGTCCTTACTGCACAAAAACTTTATTTTTCAGAATTTAATCATTTTGTTGCAGGTGACGAATCTTTGCTTTTAGGTGTTGACCCAATCGCTAATAAATATTTTACAACGTTTACGCTTAGCGGCGATAATGCGGGTTTTACGGCAACAACAGCAGGGTCTGGGAATGCAACAGGAATAAGCTTGACTTTAACGGGTTCATCATCTGTTTCGGCTCAGATTACAGAATCAGGAATGTGAAGATTTATAAAAAATTTAATAATAAAAAATCCCGGCATAAAAAGCGGGATTTTTTTGTTTTTTTGTAAAATAAATAAAAACTGTTGACAGAAAATTTCAAATGTATTAAAATATAAACAGTCAATATTCCAAGCTTTGGAATAACTGGCATTTAAATATAAAAAATAAAATAAAAAGGGAGATTCATGATGAAGAGTATGAAAGGTTTTACACTTGTTGAGTTGGTCATAGTAATCGTAATCGTAGGTATTTTGTCAGTAGTAGCAGTTCCGGTTTACAAAGGTTATACAAAAAAAGCGATGGCAACGGAAGGAAAAGCATTGTTAGGTGCAATCAATACGTCACAGAAGGTTTATTTTGCAGAATGGGCTAATTTTGCTACAGGAACACAATCGGCAGCATTAGACGTTGATGCAGGAACAAACAAATATTTTACAACTTATGCACTTACGGGAACAGCTACAGGGTTTACAGCAACAACAGCAGGAGCAGGCGGAGCAGCAGGAATTGGTTTGACAATTGTAGGTTCGTCAACCGGTCCGTCAGCAATCACAGAATCGGGTCTAAAATAATTATTGCAAAAGGTGGGGAACAGAAATGTTCCCCGCCTTTTGAGTTAATAAAGTGAGCATTTATGAAACTTGAGCTTTAGCTCAAGTTTTTTTATGACGGAGATAAGTGGGATTTGACAAAATAAAATAAATCGTTTAGAATATGCAACAAAGCTGTTTGGGAACACTGGTTACAAGTAGTTAAAACTTAATAGATACTTTCAGTAAACTTGGGTTAAAAACTCAAGTTTTTTTTAGAGGTGTTAGAACTTTTAAAAAGTTATTGACAAATATAAACAAATAGATTAAAGTATTGCTTGTCTATATTCTTGAGGCTTTAGAATAAGAGACATAGCAAATAAAAATAAAAAAGGAGATTCAAAATGAAGAGTATGAAAGGTTTTACACTTGTTGAGTTGGTCATAGTAATCGTAATCGTAGGTATTTTGTCAGTAGTAGCAGTTCCGGTTTACAAAGGTTATACAAAAAAAGCGATGGCAACGGAAGGAAAAGCATTGTTAGGTGCAATCAATACGTCACAGAAGGTTTATTTTGCAGAATGGGCTAATTTTGCTACAGGAGCACAATCGGCAGCATTAGACGTTGATGCAGGAACAAACAAATATTTTACAACTTATGCACTTACGGGAACAGCTGCAGGGTTTACAGCAACAACAGCAGGAGCAGGCGGAGCAGCAGGAATTGGTTTGACAATTGTAGGTTCATCAACCGGTCCGTCAGAAATTACAGAATCGGGTTTAAAATAATTTTTGCCATAAAACATGGGGAGTACACATTGTACTCCCTGTGTTTTTTTAATGAGAGAATTTTTTATGTCTAAAAAATTAGGTTTTACGCTTGTTGAGTTGGTCATAGTAATTGTTATTGTCGGCATTTTGTCAGTAGTTGCAGTGCCCATTTACACAGGATATACAAAAAGAGCTATGGCTACCGAAGCAGAAGGTACATTGGGAGCAATAAATACTGCCCAAAAAGTATATTATGCCGAGCATAGTTGTTTTTTACCTACCGTAGGTGCGGTTTCTGATAACGGAACACTTGATATTAACCTGGTGTCTAATAAGTATTTTACATCTTTTCAGGTTGATACGGATGCAACCGGTTTTACGGCAACTACTACAGGAACAGGCGGTGCAACCGGTATTTCAGTTACTCTAACAGGCTCAGATACAGGCGGTGCAAACATAACCAGAAGCGGTATATAGTTTTTAACTATCAAACCGTTTCGTTTTTGCAATAAAAAAAGTTTATTAAATTAGACTTGCTTATTGTTGGATCATTTCTTTGGCATGTTTTAATGCATGTTCCGTTATTTTTTCTCCGGATATTATCTTTGCGATTTCTTTGATGTGTTCTTCAGTGTTTAAAACCTTTGCTTTTGTTATATTCCTGTTACTTAGGGATTCTTTGTAAATACTTATATGGGTATCCGCATTTGATGCTATTTGTGCTTGATGCGATACAAGTATTACTTGTTTTTGGGTTGAAATTTTTTTTAACTTTTTACCTATCTTTTGGCTTGTTTGCCCGCTGGTACCCGTATCTATTTCATCAAAAATAATAGTTGATATTTTATAGTAGTTTGACAATGTGGTTGCAATTGCAAGCATTACTCTTGATAATTCCCCGCCGGAAGCCACTTCAGACAAAGGATATATATTTTCCCCTTTATTTGCGCAGAACATAAATTCTATTTTATCAAAACCGTATTGTGTTATATCTTGTTTTTGAATTGAAATTTCAAATTGAACATTTTTCATATTAAGGTCTTCTAATTCCGCAACTATATCTTTTGCAAGTTTTTTTGATACGGATTTTCTGTTATCCGATATTTTTTCACAAATAATTTCCACTTCTCTTTTTGCATCAGATATTTCTTTTTCCAAAGTTTCAATATTAAAATCATAATCGGTTAAATTTTTTAATTTTCCCGTAATTTCTTCTTTGTATTTTAAAATATCTTCAATGGATTTCCCGTATTTTGATTTTAGTTTTTTTATAAGTTGCTGTTTTTCAAGAATATTATTTAAACTTGCCGGATTTATATCAATGTTTTGAGAAATATTATTTATCTCTCTGTAAACATCATCAATCTGGATAAAGGCTTCGTTCATTGTTTTTGATAAAGTATCGGTATCAATCCCGAGTTGTCCCAACAAATCAATTTGTTTTATTGTTTTTGATAAGCAATCTAATACGGATTGATCTTGTTTGTATACGGTATTTAAAATTTCTGCAGTTAAATTTTGTATTTTTTCCGCATTTTTTAATTTTGGCAGTTCAGTTTCTATCACTGCATCGTCATTTATGTTCAAATCAGCTTTTGTGATTTCCTGTAATTGAAAATCATATAAATCTGCCATTCGTTCTCTTTCGGACTGAGAAAGCATTAAAGCATTTTGTTTGTCTTTGAGTTGAATTAATTTTAAATATTTTTCATTTAATTCGTTCAATAATTTTTTGTTGCCGGCAACATCATCTATAATTTGCCTTTGGTACTGTTCATCAAATAATAAATTGCTTTTATGCTGGGCATAAAAATCAATTAAGTGTCTGCCGATATCATACAGAGTTGATATGCTGATGGGAGTATCATTTATAAATGCTTTGTTTTTGCCGGAAACATCAAGTTGTCTCCGGACAATAATTTCACCGTTAAATTCAATGCCCAGATCTTCTAATATTTTTTGTATGGTTTTGTTGTTTGTAATATCAAAATTTGCAGAAAGTGTGCATGTGGTGCTGCCTGTCCGGATGGAAGATGATGTTGCTCTGGCACCCAATAACAAATCTATTGATTGAATAATTATGGATTTGCCGGCCCCGGTTTCTCCGGTTATTACAGTCAATCCTTTATTAAAATCTAAAGATATATCCTCTATTAAGGCATAATTTTTTATTGACAAACTTGTAAGCAATTAAACACCCCAATTCAATTTTGTTTTAAGTGTTTCAAAATAACAATTTTTATGAGTTTTTATAAATTTTGCAGGTTTTGGATGAAGTTTAATTTTTACTTTTTGATTTTTCTTTAAAGTATAATTTTCCTGACCGTCTATTGAAACTACCAAATCATGTTTTTTGGAATTTTCAGAAGAGGCAAATTCCAAAATATTTTCAGATGAAACAATCATAGGTCTGTGTGTTAAAGTATGCGGTGAGATTGGATTAATAATAAATATTGATAATGTCGGATAAACTATCGGCCCTGAAATAGCAAGAGAATAAGCGGTTGAACCTGTCGGTGTTGAAATAACAATCCCGTCTCCTTTATAATTACATAAAAAATTACCGTTTATAAAAGAATCTATTGAAGCAAGTCTTCCGTCGTATACCGAACGGATTACGCAATCATTTAATGCCGTTGTTTTTATGATTTTTCTGTTTGATTGAAATTCTATATCAAGCATTATTCTTTCCTGACAATGTATTCCGTTTTTAAAAACACCTTCCAAGGACTCATATACTTCGTTTGTGTCAGTGTCAGTTAAAAATCCCAAAGTGCCCAGATTAACACCCATTATAGGGATTGCAAAACCCGATGCTATTCTGCTGGCTCTCAGCATTGTCCCGTCTCCGCCAAGCGAAATAATAAAATCAATATTCGGATTTTTTGTTAAATGGGCTGAAATTTGTTTGACCTTAATGTTTTTTGCCGAAAGCCATTTTGTAATAGCAATGGAGTATTCTTTTGCTTTGCTTTTTGACTCATTAAAAATTATTCCTACAGTTTTATGTTTCATATGTAATCTTTTCGCTAAATTTGTTATAATCTCAAACATATAATTTGAGATAACCATATTATATATAAAAATATAGAAATATTAAAGGTAAAATTATGTTTTGGCAAAAAGAAATAGAATTTATGGATAGGCAGAAATTATCAACTTTCCAGTTAGAACATATTAATAAATCAATAAAAACTGCAAAAAACTCAGAATTTTATAAAAAACAACTCGCAGATATAGATAAAATTAACTCACTTGAAGATATTAAAAATTTACCGTTTACAACAAAAGAAGATTTAAGAAATTCTTTTCCCTATGGTTTTTTGGCAACGGATTTGAAAAATGCGGTCAGACTTCATTCTTCTTCAGGAACAACGGGAAATCCTACGGTTGTATTTCATACCGCGGAAGATATATCAAATTGGGCTAATTTATCTGCAAGGTGTATGTATACGGCAGGTGCAAGAAATACGGATGTTTTTCAAAATACTATGGGCTACGGACTTTTTACCGGCGGAATAGGATTTCATTACGGAGCCGAAAAACTCGGAATGTTGACAATCCCGGTAGGCCCCGGCAACAGCAAAAGACAAGTTTGGTTTATGCAAAATTTTAAAACATCGGTTATTCATATTTTACCGAGTTATGCTTTAAGATTATTTCAGACGATAGAAGAAATGAAAATAGATGTGAAAAAAGATTTGAATTTAAGAATTGCTTTTATAGGAGCAGAACCACACAGTGAACAAATGCGAAAAAAGATAGAGGAACTCTATCAAATTAAAGCATTTAATTCTTACGGTTTATCAGAAATTTGCGGACCGGGTGTTGCTTTTGAATGCCGGTGTCAGGACGGATTGCACGTCTGGGAAGATTTTGTGTATCCTGAAATTGTTGACCCTAAAACATTGCAGGTTCTCCAAGACGGTAAAGAAGGCGAACTTGTATTTACAACTTTACAAAGACAGGCAATGCCTCTTATAAGATACAGGACAAGAGACTTAACCAAGATAATCAAAGAAAAATGTGCCTGCGGAAGAATTCACAGAAAAATTGCAAGAATTACAGGCAGAACCGATGATATGATGATAATTAACGGAGTTAATATATTCCCTATACAGATAGAAAAGACAATTATGGCAATCCCTGAGGCAGGTAAAAATTACATCATTGAAATTTTTGAACAAAATTTTATGGATAAACTTTGCATTAAACTTGAAATTAACAATGAAAATTTCAGCGGGACATTGCAGGACTTGGAAAAATTGCAAGATAAATTAGAAAACGAATTAAAACAAGAAATAGGGGTAAGCCCTGTAATAAAATTTGTTGATGCAGGAAGTCTTCCGGTTGAAGAAGGCAAAGCAAAAAGAGTTTTTGATTTAAGAAAAAATAAAAAGACGTAAAGTCTTTAAAAACAGATGTATGGAGGTAATATGCCGTATCATATATCAGTATTTTTAGTCAATAGTCCCGGTAAGTTAGAAAAAATTACAAAAATTTTAGCAGACAACAATATCAATTTGAGGGCTATGTCTCTTGCAAGTTCAGGTGATTTTGGTGTTATGAAGTTACTTGTAAATGATCCGGATAAAGCGTTTGAAGTGTTAAAGCAAAGTCAATTGACGGTTACAAAAAGACAGATAATTGCCATTGTTGTTGATAATCAGCCGGGAAGTTTTAATAAACTTTTAAATAAATTAACAAAAAAAGGTCTCAACATTGAAGATTGCTACGGTTTTTTATTGAATGACGGTAAGACGGCTGCAATAATACTTGAAATTGAAAACCAGCCCAATGCGGAACAATTGCTATCCAATATCGGTTGTGATGTTTTAACAGAAGAACAATTATACAACTAGTTTTAATCATTTTAATATTAAGCCGATATATACAGGAGGAAAGATGATTGCAGTTATAATGGTAAGTGTTTTTGTTATGCTGATGATTGTAGTTGGTTTGTGGGGAATGAAAAAAACAACAACACTTAACGATTTTTTCTTGGGCGGAAGAAGCATAGGTCCGGTAGTATCCGCTTTTGCTTACGGAACTGCATATTTTTCTGCCGTAATATTTATAGGATTTGCAGGTAAATTCGGATGGGCATACGGACTTAATGTTTTATGGATAGCATTGGGGAATGCATTTTTGGGTTCATTTTTGGCTTGGATTGTTTTGGGAAGAAGAACAAGAGTGATGTCTCAAAATCTAAATGCTATGACAATGCCCGAATTTTTACAATCCAGATATGACGGTAAATATATAAAAACAATTTCAGCGATTTTGATATTTATGTTTTTACTGCCCTATTCCGCATCAGTATTTAAGGGGCTTGGTTATTTATTTGAAGTAAATTTTAGTATTTCATTTGATTCGGCACTACTGATTATAATGACAATAACGGGCATATACCTGATACTTGGCGGGTATTTTGCAGTTACGATAACAGATTTTATTCAGGGCTTTATAATGTTAGTAGGCGCTGTTACGATGGCATTACTTTTATCGGCAAAAGCCGGTGGCATTATGGCTTCCATACAGGCAATATCTCTAAATTATTATAAACATGTATATTCTGTGGCAAAACCTGATTACTGGCTGTTGGCATCATTAATCTTTATGACTTCGTTTGGGGCTTGGGGTATGCCGCAAATGATTCAAAAATTTTATTCGGTAAAAAATGAAAAAGTTATAAAAATAGCTACTTGGACAACTCTGGCATTTGCAATTATTATTACAACTTGTGCTTATTATACAGGTGCATTAACTCATATTTTCTTTGACTCGCCTATAATGGCAAACGGGAAGCCCCAATTTGACCAAATGATACCGCAGATGCTAATAACTTATTTGCCTGAAATATTTGTTGCTTTTATACTTCTTTTAATTTTATCCGCATCAATGTCAACATTATCATCGCTTATTTTGGTGTCAGCCTCGAGCGTTTCAATAGATTTATATAAGGGTAATATCAATCCTAATATTTCAAGCAAAAATTCAGTTGTAATGATGAGATTTTTAAGCGGAGTATTTATAATTATTTCTTATTTTATAGCAAGATATGAGTTTTCATTTATCGTAACATTAATGTCGTTATCCTGGGGAGTTATTGCAGGCGGATTTTTGGCTCCGTATGTTTACGGTTTATATTGGAAAAGGACGACCCTTTGGGGTGCAAAAATCGGGATGATTTCCGGTATTGTTACGGCAATAATATTATTTTATGTTTTAGGCCCGGCAAAATCGCCTATGTCTGCAAGTATTGCAATAATAATTCCGTTTTTTGTTGTGCCGGCAGTAAGTATATTTACGCAAAAAATAAACAAGAGAACTTTGGTTAAAGCATTTAAAAATATTTAATTTGCATATCGTTGCAAATAACAAATAATTTATTATATAATACCACACAATTATGTTAATTATTTTATGGGGGCAAAAATGGCAGTAGAAAGACTTTTAATTTTGATTAAGCCGGATGGAGTAAAAAAATCTCTGACAGGCAATATTTTAACAAAACTTTCAGAGGCAAAACTGACAATTATAGGAGTAAAAGCTCTTAAAGTCAGCAAAGAACTTGCATCGGAACATTACAAGCAATTGAGCGACAAACCTTTTTTTAACGAGCTTATTGATTACATTCAGGGGAAAATGTATGGCACCCCTTATGACAGAGTATTTGCGTTTGTTTATCAGGGAGAAGATGCAATTGCAAGAATGAGAAGAATTGCCGGCGCTACAAATCCTGAGGAAGCAGATCCTGTTTCAATCAGAGGAGCATACGGAAGAATAACAACAAAAGGTGTTTATGAAAATGTTGTTCATTGTTCGTCAGATCCTTTAGAAGCCGAAAGAGAAATTAAGTTGTGGTTTAGTCCTGAAGAATTAACGGAAGAAGTATATCCGACTAAAGTTGTAGAAGCTTGCACACGGAAAAAAGTTTGGGCGTAAAACAGAAAGCTTAGTCTAAGTTTCAATTTTAATCAAGAGGTAAGTAAAAATGACAACACCGTTACAGAAATGGGTACAGGAAGTATCAGATTTAATGACACCGGACAAAGTTTATTGGATGAATGGTTCTGATGAAGAAGCAAAAGAACTTGCAAAAATGGCAGAATCAGAAAAAGTAAACGGTAATCCAATTTTAACTAAATTAAATGATAAGGAATATCCAAATTCTTATTATCACCGGTCAAACCCAAATGATGTTGCCAGAACAGAGCATTTAACTTTTGTTTGTTTGCCGAACAAAGACGATGTAGGTTCAAACAATATTTGGATGGATCCGAAAGAAGCAAAAGAAAAAATGAACGGATTATTTAAAGGTTGTATGAAAGGCAGAACAATGTATGTTATTCCTTTTGTTATGGGAAATCCAAAATCAAATTATGCAAAAAACTGCGTACAGTTTACAGATTCTCTGTATGTCGCTCTCAGTATGAGAATTATGACAAGAGTCGGAGATGTTGCAGTTGAAAGAATCGGAAATTCTGATGATTTTTTCAAAGGATACCACTCAATAGGAGACGTTAATCCCGACAGAAGATTTATTATGCATTTCCCGCATGAAAATACAGTTATGAGTTTCGGCTCAGGTTACGGCGGAAACGCATTACTCGGTAAGAAATGTTATTCATTAAGAATAGGTTCATATCTTGGCTATAAAGAAGGCTGGCTTGCAGAACATATGATTGTTATAGGAGTTGAAGATCCTCAAGGCAAAAAAACATATTTTCTCGGGGCATTTCCTTCAGCATGCGGTAAAACAAATTTAGCATTACTTGACCCTGTATTAAAAGGATATAAAGTTTGGACTATAGGCGATGACATTGCATGGATAAACGTCGGGCCTGACGGTCAACTATATGCAATTAATCCTGAAGCGGGTTTTTTCGGAGTAGCACCGGGAACAGGTGAAAAAACAAATCCTGTTATGATTGATACTTTAAAAAGTGATAAATTTTTCCCTACGCTTTTTACAAATACTGCAGTAGATAATGATAATAATACACCTTGGTGGGAAGGATTAAGTAAAGAAATCCCTGAAAATATGACAGAATGGCAGGGTGCAAAATATGATAAGACATCAGGAAAACCTGCAGCTCATCCAAATTCAAGATTTACGGTTTCTGCAAAGTGTTGCCCTACAATGTCAGATGAATTTGAAAATCCTCAGGGAGTACCTATTTCAGGTATTATATTCGGCGGAAGAAGAGAGAAAACAATGCCGTTAGTTTATGAATGTTCAAGTTGGGATCACGGCGTATTTACGGCTTCAATTATAGGTTCTGAAACAACAGCAGCACAGGCAGGAGCATCAGGGGTTGTCAGAAGAGACCCGATGGCTATGCTTCCTTTCTGCGGTTATAATATGGCGGATTATTTCACACATTGGTTAAGTTTTAAAAACAGAGCAAAAAAACTTCCTAAAATATTTATGGTTAACTGGTTTAGAAAAGATGAAAACGGTAAATTTATGTGGCCGGGTTTCAGAGATAATTCAAGAATATTGAAATGGATGATAGACAGAATTGAAGGTACAGTTGAAGCACAGGAAAAAGAATTAGGCTTATTCCCGAAAATTGAAGACATGGATTTATCAAACTTAAATATTTCAAAAGAGATAATGGAAAAACTTTTGAGTATTTCAAAAGAAGAATGGAAATCTGAAATAGTTATGATTGAAGAATTCTATGCTAAGTTTGGCGATAAGATGCCTAAAGAACTTAAAGATCAATTGGATATATTGAAGAAAAAATTCGCTTAATCAGGAAGATTAGATGTTGGGCGGATTTGCAAAGCAAACCGAAGTAGCTGGGAAGTTTGGAAGCTTGGTAACAGCAAAGACTAAAACGATAACGGCAAAAGACAAAAAGCAAAGGTAAAAAATGGAAAAAGAAAAAGATTT
>JAQTSO010000077.1 GCA_028711215.1 Endomicrobiaceae bacterium
CAGCAACAAGTAAAACAGAAAATGCCGATAAATACAGAACTTATAAATAATATTAAAACCGCTCTCGGTCAATTGAACGGAACGTATGATGTTATTAATGCTGTCGGTAATCTTTTGTCCGCAGGTATTAGTTATTCTGTAGTTCAAGATACATTAATGAACTTACATTTGGGGAATGATTCATCCGTTACTGATATATCAATTTTCAATTATAATTTAAGACAAGTTGTTGAAAGTGTATTGAGATATGATTCGGCTAATAAAGAAAGGGTAATTGCAACTCTTGTTTCTAATAATGTTACTTCCAGATTAATAAACGAATCAATGTTGTCCACAATGAAAGCTTTTAATTTAAGGAAATATACCGTAGAGCAGGCTTTAGACATAATTGAAGCTCCGGACTCAACCATAGAAATGTTATCTTTTGCAAAAGATATTTTAGAACTTAACGGAAATACGGAACACTATAAAGGCATTCTAGACAAAATAGAAGAAAACAAAGAAAAGTATTTAGGACAAAACAAAGGTGCAGTTGCAGATTTAATAGCAACTTTAAATTTTGCAACGGGAGAAACGGTATTAACCGGTGATTCTTTAACTGATTTGCAAATAGAAACAAGAGTATTAGAACTTCAAAGAAGAGAAGAATTAAAATCAATATTTACAAATACATCAGAATTGTTCGGCGGTTTTAGAACAGGTGATATAGAAACTGAAAAAGTTTATCAACAAATGAAAGATTCCACGGAAAAAGCAATTGAACATTATGAATCGCTCAATAAAACAGTTACTGATAAAGCAAGAATAGCTTATAATAATTTACGTTTACAGGAACTTTATTCCATTCAGGAATATATTAACGGTATGGACAGCACAAATATAGATTCTGTAATAAGATTAGCCGCTATGAAAGTGTTGTACTACAACAGAGATAAAGCAGATATAACAAACAGATCAACCGACTATGAAAAATCCCAAGGTGTCTCAGAGAAAGCAAAAGAACTCATGTTAAAGGCTGATGCGATACTTAACAGTAAAGATGCTTTAACTTTACAAACTGAAGGAGTAGATGAGCTTCTAAGAGCAGAATCTGTCGGCAAAACTCTTGATTACATAGGTAACAAAGTCGGAGAGCAAAAGAATTTCTTTAACGATTATAATACCGGTCAATTTGAAGCGATATTAGACGTAGCTTATAAACTTTTAGATGCAAAAAAATCTGTGAAAGTTGTGGAGGAATTAAGAACAGGCGGAGGTAAAACGATTATTTCCGAGTATGCGGTTGCATTGTTGGCAAGTATGAATTCCGGAGGATTTATAACATCATTAACAAACAGCGATAACAATGCTTTGGAAGTAGCAAAAGAATATAAAGAATTATTTGGTGATATGTTGCCTAATATAGTAACAATTACGGCAGAAATTTATGAAAAAGCTTCTAAGGATCCTGTTGCGCTTGAGAAACTCCGTAATGAAATAAAAAATGCAGATGTGTTGGTATGTACATACAGTACATGGTCAGGTATCATTGCTTCCGATTTTGCAAGTTTAGTGGCCAATCAAAATGACCCTCAATTATCAGCTAAGATTGTGTCTATATTAAAGAAAGCGGGAATTAAATTAAATGTAAACGACAAAGGTAAAGTAGAATTTGCAGATCCTACACAGTCAAAATTAGCGGCAGATACATTATTGGCAGCTTCTTCTAAAGATAAATCTATACAAAAAGCTCTTGAGGGATTAACCATAGATTTAAGTAAGGTAAGAGATGTTGTTGCCGATGAAGTGGATTATCTGGCAACTATTCCGATGCAGGCGCTTGCTTCAAGTAACGGGAAATATTTTACATCGGAACAAATGATAAAATATTTGGAAGAAATTAAAACGATACAAGAGATGTCGGATATGGTCAAGAGAAGCGAAGCAATAGAAACATTTACAAAGAAATATATTGATTTGGGATTAACAAATGAAAGAATATCAAGCGACTTGAATTCCAAAACAGATACGGCAGAAATGATTAAGTTATATAAAACAATGACAGAGGCAATTAACAGTCAAATTAACCGTTACAAAACAGGAGCAGATGGCATAGCTGAAGCAAGAGCTGTTTTGGAAAGAGGAGAAAAAATAAAAGATGTTAATGTGGAAGAAATACTGCAAAATGTTTTAGAAACAGGACAAGCTCTTGGCGTTTCGGAGGAAGCTTTGAGGGCAGAAATAGAAATGTTCGTTAAAAATATAAAAACAATAAATTATTTCTACGAAGTAACGGCAATTACTCAAAGTATGCATTCAAAATTTGGTACAAAATTAAGCGACGTAACAGTGTCCGATAAAGCAAATAGAATTCATGTATCAACAGATGAAGAGTTTAAAGGTAAAGGGGATCGCAGTCTGGATAACGATACAAACAGAGAAACTTTTGAAACGGTTGCAGATGAAGTTTATAAGCAAGAAGAAGGTCAGGTAAAATCTATTAATCAACAAACTAAGGCCGATAATGCAGAAATTGACGAAACTTACAAATCGCAGGAAAAGAGACAGGAATTAATACTTGCAGAAGCTGCAAAGTTAAAAGCCAGATATGGAGATTTATTTACAGATGCAGAAATAACAGAACACATAAATAACGGAATGGGAGCTCATACATCAAAAGAAGGAAATGAGTTTAACGTCAGAAGAAATGCCGACGGCACAGCTGAAAGGGTTATAATTACAAATACCGGAAAAGATGTGGAAAATCTTTCACAACCGTCCGGGATGATGCAAGTGCTTGAAGTATTAAACGGAGTTGATAATATAAGCCAGCCGAATACGGATAGTTACACATCAAATTCAGTATTTGCAATGAGTTTATTTAACAACCTCGTTGGGCTTACGGGAACAGTTTCGGCAATGGCAGAAACTGTATTCGATAGAATGGGAATAATTGTAAACAAAAATCCTGTTAAATTTGTCGGAGACAGCGTATTGTTCCAAACGCAACAGGCAACGGAAAGATTTATTTATAAAAATGCACAGGCACTGTATGCTTCGGGTCAAGCTTCGTTTGGGTTGGTTTTAACCGCCAATTCAAGAGGAACAAGAAGTTTTAAAGCAACTTGGGAAACGGAAGTAAGAAAAGACTTAGAAAATATAGGTGTGGCAGGAGCGGAGATAGATAAGGTTATTAAACTTTTAGATTTAGATTCTCTTATTATTCAGGAAGCTAAAAATGCCATGACAAATAAGCTTACTGATAAAGAAATAGAACAAAGGATTAAAGATATTTCAGTAAAAAGGGCAGAAGAAATAAAAGTACTCAGAGACAGTCTTATTGCCGATAAAGATGCAGAAGTCGCAGAAGCTTTCTCAAGCCAATTAACCAGAATAATGACAAACACGATTGTTACCTCAGATGCAAGTTATGGTGACATAGAGTTGGCTGCCATAAAATATGTAGCAAAAGCCGGAATAGCTAAATTTGTTTCCGGAGATGCATATCAGTTGGGCAGAGGATGGGATTTGGGAAATATGGAAAAAGGTTCATCAGCTATTAATCAATTCCAGGCAATACCGGATACGTTCAAAGATGCAGAAGGTAAAGATCAAAAACATAAAGTATCGGCAACAGGTTATTTGATGGAAGGTGCATTAATGACAGAAGCTCAAATGAGACAAGGCGGCGGAAGAATGGATCCGTTTGGCAGTAACAGATTCCACACAGATTATTTCTCTAAGAATATTGTTACTCTTTATTCTGTTGAAAATTGTCGTACTATAGAGACATTGGCAGAAAAGATAACGGATTCGGGTAAAGGCTGGGATATAGATACCATATTGAAAAATTTATCCGAAATTCAGGAAATGAATGAAATGGCAGAAATGCAGAAGGCCGGACAAAAAGGATTGACAATGTCTCAAGTCAGAACTTTTGAAACTTCAAAGACATCTGACGGAAAAACTGCTCCTACGGTTAATGAAGTTAAAAATACCTTTATAGATATGGGACTCAGTCAAGAGGCTTTAGCAAGTGACAATATTAGAAAATATTTTAATTTAGATGATGAAAGTGCAACTTTAAGTTCGCAACAGTGGTATGCTTATGAAAACATGGTAAATTATTTGAGGATGGGAAAAATAGCGGATTCAAATGCAAGTTTAGATTCTATTTTACCGAAAACAGAAAAAGACAGTAAACAATTTGAAATAATTTATAATGGCAAATACACAGAAATGTTAGAACTTTTAAATTCTAAAATTGAGAACAAGTCAAAGGAGTTTACTGATCTTTACGATTCCGTAAAGGCATATGGGCAACAGTATGATGAGGCAAATATGAGATACAGCGATGCTTTTGCATCATTGAGTTTAAAAGCTAAAAACACAATGAATTCAATGAACGGAACGTCATCATCACAGGGAATGTTAGCAAAGATAAAATCTTCCTTAAAAGTTATTCCTTATCTTCCTGAAATATTGAGTAAGGGAGTTTTCAGCACTGCCAATAAACTAAAAAAAATCGAACAAAATTTACAAAATGCAAATATTGCAATACAAAATATTATGGCAGATAACATAAGAGAAAAAGGAGTAGCAAGTGCATTCATAAGCGATAATATGCCTTTATTTGCCGGTTTTGTTTTTGATAAACATACTCAAACAATAAAGTCAGTTACTTATGCAGATACCGATGTTTTATCTGTATTGTTAGAAAATGATTCATTTAAAAAAGAGTTTAAATTAACTGACATGTCGCAAATAAAGGGTTTGGCTTCTTTTGTCGAATTAGTAAAAGAAGGAACTATCAGCAAGGAAGAATTTAAACAGCTAAAATATAAAGACTTTGCAGATATTCTTTCAGGTCAGAACAATATAGGGACATTGATTAATCAAAAATATGAAAAGATTATAGAAAATTTTAAAGAAACTAAAATTAACAAACAAATGGAACATATGCGACAACTTGTAAAATCTACAGATTCACAAGAAAGCATGAAAAAAGTATTGAAAGATAATTTTTATTTCTCAGTATCAGATGTTCAAAATATAAAAGTAACATTGTCTGTAAAAAGTGAAGAAGACATGAAACAATTGTTGGCTATTTTGTTACCGACAATTTCACCTGCCGTTGCTTTAGAAAGATATAAATTGGTAAGCAGTAAAGAAAATTTAGCTTCTGAAAATATTAATTTTATACTTGACAATGATAATTTTGAAACAACTAATGGTTCCGTGTCATTATCAGAGAAAGTGATACTAAAAGCACAGCAAACAACGGAAGAAAAATCAGAACCGGTAATTGAGAAGGAAGTCCTTAATCCGCTTACAGACTGTGTAAGAATAGCGAAAGAAGCAACATTAGAGTTTTTCCCAAAAGCAGGAGAAGGTATAGGTCTTGTAGAAACAGCAGTAAGTTTGATACCTGCAGCCGGAATAGCAATGGAAACATCATTGGAATTAATAACGCAAACATACGGACATGTCGGGGCATTGGTTGATTTGGATGAAATAACCGCAGTTCCTTCGGGCGGACTTGAAATAGTATTAAACGGCGGCGAAGACAATCACGTAATATCAGTCAAAGAGATAAAAACAATAAATGGCGTCAAAACAATAGTATATGCTAAAAACATAATTGACGGAAAAACGGAAACAGGGTCAATAAGTGTTGATGATTTGAAAAAAGGAGTAAAATTATCAGCAGACGGAACTTTAATACCTGCAACAACAGGAAGCGTCGTATCAGTAAACTATAATAAAACAAATGTAGCGGCAACTACAAATGTAACGACGGTAGATAAAGATGCGGAAACAGAAACAGTTGCAGAAGTAAAATCTGATACCGGCGACAATATATTTGATAAAATAAAAGAAGTATTCAAAAAAATAGGAGGATTTTTCAAAAATTTATTTGGTATAAAATCTGCAAAAGCTGAAGAAGAAACGGAGACACCGACGGAGACACCGACGGAGACACCGACAGAGACACC
>JAQTSO010000023.1 GCA_028711215.1 Endomicrobiaceae bacterium
GGAAATTATAATTATTAATCAAAAACAATATGGATGCCAGGAAAATTGAGAATATTGCGACTTGAATTGTCAGTAAAAATGAAAAACGGGATATAATTGACAAAACCATTATCAACGATAATAAAACAAACACAAAACTAAAATTAATTTCATGAGATTTTTGCATTTATTTCTCTTTTCTATCTTATTAGAAGCTTTAACAGCAATTGCTCTTCAAATAGAAGGATAGTATTTATTATGACTGCCGGCGGTGGCAAAAACAACGTTATCATTGAACCTGCCGCTAGGTACGGACCAAAAGCTATTGCATCTTTTTTCATGATTTTTTTAAATACAATTAACGTAATCCCGATAATACTTCCAATCAATGATGCTATAAATATAGCAAGCAATACTTTTTCCCAACCTATAAAAGTGCCAACACCGGCCATAAGTTTTATATCGCCGCCGCCCATCGCTTCTTTCTTTAATATCCACTTGCCAACTACTGCGACTACGTATAACGATCCGCCGCCAACTAAAAAACCGATAAACGATTGTAACAATCTTTGTAAAACCGCATCGCCTAAATTATAATTTAAAAAACTTGTTCCAAATCCGACTATTACAAGCAATAATGAAAACTCATCGGGAATAATTTGAAATTCAAAATCTATTGCAGTTACAACAAGCATAGAAAAAGCAAATATACAAAATACCGGTAATATATAAGAAAAACCGTATAAATGATACATCAATAAAAATAAAATAGCACAGGTAACTTCTATAATCGGATAAATTATGGAAATCTTAGAACCACACCCTCTACATTTAGCTTTTAAAAATATATAACTAAAAACAGGAATATTCTCATACCAAGTGATTTGTTTATTGCATTTTGTACAGTGTGACCTTGGTTTTATTACTGACAATTCCCTCGGGGTTCTGTAAATACATACATTTGCAAAACTACCAAAAAATAAACCACACAACAAAACTATTATGATTTCAAACATATCAACTCTCCGGACTAATATTCACTCCAAACAATTCCATTTGTATCTTTATGACTGCAATCTATCCAAAACTCACCTTGTTGTCTGTCTTCACTGTCAGTGGTTTGATACGCCCACTGACCGGAATCACCGGTTGGTTCTGTCGTAATTTGATTATTTTTATCGTGATAAGGCGGGCAGTAAACATCGGGTATATATTTTATATATTTACCGTCTTTAGTCAAAACTTCTGCAACATTTTCAGGGAAAGATCCATTATTATCCCCGTAGTAAACTGCTATTGCGGTTCTCAAGGCTGTCAAATTTGCTCTTGTTGTTGCTTCATTAGATTTTTTCACAATACTAATAAATTTAGGATACAAAATTAGTGTGAGCAACAAAATAATCCCCACACCTATCAATATTTCAACAACAAAAGAATTCTTTTTTATATCCATATGATATTATCTCCTGTTTTTTAATTTATTTTCTTACAAGGGTTGTTAATAACCTTTCTAATTCCTCTTTCTTGGTGGAATAACTATATGCAATATCTCTTGAAATTTTATTAGCAAGAATAGATTCATACAGTGATTGATTCATCGTATGCATGCCCCATTGTTTACCGGTTTGTATTACGGAATAAATTTGTTCAATTTTTGAATCTCTTATTATACTCTTAACGCTGTCATGTATCATCAATACTTCCGAAATAAGAACCATGCCCTTACCTGTAAAATGGGGTAAAAGTTGTTGTGAAACTACTGATTTTAATGTCATTGAAAGCTGTGTTCTTATTTGCGGTTGCTGATGTGACGGAAAAGAGTCTATTATTCTGTTTATTGAAGAGGTTGCATCCATAGTATGAAGCGTTGCGAACACCAAATGTCCTGTTTCCGCAAGAGTTACAGCTGCAGCCATTGTTTCATAATCTCTCATTTCCCCTATGAGAATAATATCCGGATCTTGTCTCAAAATATATCTCAATGCTCCGCCAAAAGATTCGGTATCAGAACCGACTTCTCTCTGAGTTACAATACAATTTTTATGATGGTGCAAGTATTCTATAGGGTCTTCAATTGTAATTATATGACCGTTCCTGTTTTCGTTAATATAATCTATCATTGATGCAAGAGATGTGGTTTTACCGGAACCTGTTGCTCCTGTAATTAAAACCAACCCCTTTGGCAAATCGACTATATCATAAATAATTTTCGGAAGACCGAGTTCTTCAAAATTTTTTGTTGTATTAGGCAAAAATCTCATTGCAGCACCGATAGAACCTCTTTGTCTAAAAACATTTAATCTTACTCTTCCGACATTTTTTACAGGAAACGAAGCATCAAGTTCGCGATTTCTTTCAAATCTTTCAATTTGTTCATTGCTCAAGACCGAGTAAATTAACTCTTCTGCCATTTCATTCGTTAAAACAATTTCTCCCATTGGGCGAATCACGGTATCAACTCTCATCATAGGAGGTATCCCGGCTCCAATGTGCAAATCGGAAGCTAAGTTGTCGCATATCTCTTCTAATAGCTCACTTAAAACGTAATTTTTCATTTTTTTATATTCCTTTTTTATTTTTCATTTTTTTATACACAACGGGTGGAACAAATTTCTTAAAATCTCCGTTCAAAATTGCTATTTCTTTAATCATACTTGATGACAGGAATGTATATTCTTGATCCGGCATTAAAAAAACTGTCTCTATTTTTTTGTTTAGTGTTCTATTCATAAGTGCCATTTGAAATTCATATTCAAAATCAGCTAAAGCCCTTAGCCCTCTTATGACTACAAACCCGCCTATTTTATCTAAATAATTAACCAAAAGACCCGAAAATGAATCCACCTTAATGTTTTTTAAATGACGTGTAGATTTTTTCATCATTTCAACTCTTTCTTCTAAAGGAAACAAATGTTCTTTGCTTTGATTATGCGTTATTGCAACTATAACTTTTGGAAATATTATAGATGCCCTTGATATTATATCAATGTGTCCGTTTGTGGGCGGATCAAAGCTACCGGGATAAACAGCAATCAAATTATTATTCATCGCGATTTTATATCAAATTTCAAGTTTTTTATCAATATTTTCTTAACACAATACTGTTATTATTTATTTTTTTTTGATAAAATTACCAGAGTTTTAAATTTATAAGTGAGGACTACGATGAAAAGAAGTTGCTATTGCGGTCAAGTTGATGAACGTTTTTTGAATAAAGAAATTACTGTTAGCGGATGGGTTCATTCCAGAAGAGATCACGGCGGAGTTGTTTTTATTGACCTCAGAGACAGAGAAGGAGTAGTGCAAATAGTATTTCAACCTGAAAGCAAAGAAATGTTTTCCATTGCTGAAAAATTAAGAAGCGAATTTGTTATTTCGGTTAAGGGACTTGTCAGAAACAGACCTGAAGGAACAATAAATTCTAATATGTTTACAGGGAAAATTGAAATTGTTGCAAAAGAACTTGACATAATAAACACATGTCCTGCTTTACCTTTGGAAGTTGATGACTACAAAGAAACTTCTGAGGAAATAAGATTAAAATACAGATATTTGGATTTAAGAAGACCCTCTTTTCAAAAGAATTTCATTATAAGACATAAAATGCAACAAGAAATTCGCAACTATTTAAATTCCGAAGGTTTTTTGGAAATCGAAACCCCGTTTTTAACAAAATCTACTCCTGAAGGAGCCAGAGACTTTTTAGTTCCGTCAAGAATGTCACATGGCAGTTTTTATGCTCTGCCCCAGTCTCCACAGATTTTCAAACAAATATTAATGGTTGCCGGCTTTGATAAATATTACCAGGTTGCCAGATGTTTCAGAGATGAAGATTTAAGAGCAGACAGACAACTTGAATTTACACAAATAGATATAGAAATGTCTTTTGTTGATGAAAATGACATTATGGCTGTTGTTGAAAATATGTTAGCCGGTGTTTTTAAGTCGGCATTAAATATTGATATAAAAACTCCTTTTGAGAAAATGCCTTATGACACAGCAATGTTACAATACGGTTCTGATAAACCAGATACCAGATTTGAAATGTTCATAGAAGATTTTTCAAGTGAACTTGCCAATTGCGGTTTCGGCGTATTTAACGGAGTAATCTCAAAAGGCGGTGTTGTAAGAGGTCTTTGTATTTCAGGCGGAGCAAAATTTTCAAGGTCTGAAATCGACGGATTAACAAAATTTGTATCCGAATACGGTGCAAAGGGATTGGCATGGATGAAAGTTACATCAAACGGTGCCGAATCAAACATAGTAAAGTTCTTCAAACCTGAAGAAATAACAATGATAATAAATAAATTTCATGCAAAAGAAGGTGATTTACTAGTATTTTTAGCAGATGAAGCCAGTATAGTCGCACAGGGATTGGGCGCTCTGAGATTAAAAATGGCAAAAGAACTCGGAATCATTGATAAAAGCAAATATAATTTCTTATGGGTTGTTGATTTCCCGTTATTTGCATGGGATAAAGATGAAAAAAGATGGGCTGCAATACACCATCCTTTTACATCGGTCAAAGAAGAAGATAAAGATAAACTTACTTTCGAAAATGCCGGGAAAGCAAAAGCCAGAGCTTATGACGTTGTATTAAACGGGGTTGAATTGGGCGGAGGTTCTATCAGAATACATAAATCTGAAATGCAGTCAAAAGTATTTGACTTATTAAACATATCCCCTGAATCGGCAAAAGAAAAATTTGGTTTTTTACTGGATGCTCTTACCTATGGTGCTCCTCCTCACGGCGGACTTGCAATCGGTTTTGACAGATTATGTGCATTATTGGTTGGCGAGGATTCTATCAGAGAAGTAATTGCTTTTCCTAAAACACAAAAAGCAATATGTCCTATGTCTAACGCACCGTCACAAGTTACCGATAAACAATTAAAGGAGCTTGGTATAAAAGTTATTCAAAAACCAATAACTCTAAAACAAGAGGACTTAAAGTAAACGGTGAATAAACTAAATGATTGGATAAAATCCAAATTAAAAAATTGGTTGCTGTTTTTTGTTAGAAGATTAGATGAAAAATATCAAAATACTCCCAGTATCAGACTTTCTTCTGGCAGTTCTTTTAATCGCAAGTTAAAAATTCCTTTGCCTATAATTATAGCCGTAACTTATTTAGTTTTATATTTTATGTTGTTAATGCAAATAGGAATTGGGCTAAGCAACGGCATTGCTGTTTTTATTATATTATCCATTCTTTTCTTTTTTATCTTGCTTTATGTAAACAATCAAACAAAAATTTCAAAAATAGATAATGATATAGCAGTTTTGGTAAGCTTCATATTCATAATTTCTTTGCTTATATTCCAAATATTTGATAAATCACTGTCTCCCATAGCCTTTCCGATGTCCGCATTTTCAATTATTTTATGCATTCTTGTTTCATTACGTATCAGTTTTATTTACATTTTTGTTATGACTATTTTTATATCCGTTATTAATAATTTCAACAACGTAGTTCCAATGATACATCTGGTTGGATGCCTGACTTCCATTATAGGTATCAGAGAAATCAGAAACAGATCACAGTTTATAAATGTGGGGATAAAAATTGCCTTATCCATGGCATTATTTGTAATAGTTTTATATCTTTTAAAAATATACCCGCTTGTGGAAGTGAAATATAATATTTGGTTCTCTTTGCTCAGCGGATTTTTATCGGTTTTAATTGTATTGGTAGCTTTACCTATTCTTGAGACATTATTTTCAAGAACAACAAATATAAAATTAATTGAATTAGTAGATTTCAACAATGTTCTTCTCAAAAAATTAATGGTTGAAGCACCGGGAACTTATCATCATTCTTTGCTTACCGCCTCTCTTGCAGAACAAGCTGCGACCGCAATAAGCGACAACTCTTTGCTTGCAAGAGCCTGTGCATATTATCATGATATCGGCAAATTAAAAAATCCGGAATATTTTATAGAAAATCAAAATACTAAAAAAAATCCTCATGATGAATTAGCACCGTCTTTATCGGGGTTAATTCTAATTTCACATGTAAAAGACGGAATTGCACTTGCCAAGAAATACAACATAGATGATGTTATTATCAAGGCTATTAACGAACATCACGGAACATCCGTAATCCAATATTTTTATAACAAATCTCTTGAGCAAAATAAAGAACTTAACGAGCAAGATTTCAGATATCCTTGCCAAAAACCAACAACAAAAGTAACGGCTATTCTGATGATAGCAGATTCTGTTGAAGCAATTTCAAGAATATTGCCTGATAAAAATGCAGGAAAACTAAAAGAAGTTGTTGAAAAAGTTATAAACAACAAATTTACGGACGGTCAGTTTTCCGAGTGCCCTATTACATTGGCCGATTTAGTTAAAATAGCAGAAAGCATGACTACAACATTATGCGGGATATATCATGCAAGAATTGAATATAAAGATGTCGAAAAAAAATAATTTAAACTCTCAATTATTTTTTACGGGTTTTGATAAAAAAGTTGTTCCTTTACTAAGGAAATCTGCGCTTTTTACTTTAAAACAGGAAAAAATAAAAAAATACCACATAAGTTTTACGATGATTTCTGATGCCGATATAAAAAAAATGAACAGAAAATTCAGAAAAGTTAACAGAATCACTGACGTTATTTCATTTTTAGTTTCAAAAGAACATTTCATGGGAGACATTTATATTTCTTCCAACAGACCGAAGATAAATGCAAAAAAATATGCAATGTCTTTCGAACAAGAATTATGTTATCTTGTTATTCACGGAATATTACATCTTGAGGGATTTACCGACTATGATATTAAAAACAAAATATTAATGTTTTCTAAACAGGATAAAATTTTTAAATGTTTATTTTCTTAGGCTTAGTATTTCTGGTACTTTTTTTTATTTTTTCTGCATTCTGGTCTGCAACAGAAATTGCATTAAACCATCTGTCAAAATACAGAATAAAAAAATTAATTGTTTCTCATAAATCTATAGCAATTCCTCTAATTAAATGGCTTGACAGTCCTTATTACCTGTTAACCCTGATACTTACGGGGAATGTTGTTTGCGATATGATGTTAAGCTTTTTAGCAACATCAGTTTCCGTTGCAATTTTCACAATGATAGAAAGACATGTTATTGAGTTTTTTACATGGATAGTCATAACTTTTTTGGTTCTTTTAATCTGTGAAATTACACCTAAGATATACAGTAATGCAAATGCCCAAAAAGTGACTGTGGCAACAATCCCTATTCTGACTAAAATTGAGTATATAACAAAACCTTTCCTTTGGCCGATATATAAAATATTCGACGTAATTTTCAGCAAAAACGGAAGCACCCCGATTCGCCCGACATTAAGCAGTGATGAAATAAAATCATTAATAGCCGAAGCTGATAAAGACGGTATTTTTGATAAAGAAATCAGCATTATGATAGGAAGATCTGTTAATTTTACTGAAACTTCGGCATCCAGAATTATGACTCCTTTTGAAAACATTGAATCAGTTAATTTAAATGAAAATAATGAAAAATTTATTGATATGATCGTTGAAACCGGCAGAACGAGAGTTCCGATTTATGCTGACATTAAAACAAATATAATCGGTTATATGCATATAAATGATGTCCTTCAAATTTTAAAAGAAAAAAATGAAAATTCAATAAAAGATGTTATAAAACCTGCATATTTTATATCTGAGGATAAAAAAATAAATGAACTCCTAAAAGAACTGCAATCGGGAAGGACTCACATCGCATTTATAAAAGATACTAAAGATAAAATTATGGGAATGGTTGCTCTTGAAGATATTGTAGAAGAAATAGTCGGAGAAATTTTAGACGAGTACGAATTATGATATTAATTATAATTAAACTACTATTTTTTATTATTCTTGTGTTATTAGTTGCATTTTTTTCTGCCGTTGAAACTGCAATGACAAGCCTTTCTCATTCTCATGTAAGAAGATTGAAAGAAAAATATAATAAATTTCATAAGCATATTGCCGTTTGGGAAAAAAAACCTGAAGATATTCTTACAACTATTTTAGTATGCATGAATATGTCTGTTGTTGCCGTAGGTGTTGTTACAACATCACTGGAACTAAGTTTAATAGAATATTTTTCCTTAAATAAAACTCTTTGGATTGCAATTTTTACAACATTATCAATTACAATCGTTTTAATTTTCGGATCAATTATTCCAAAAACAATTGCCAGATACAATGTGGAAACATTTTCATTAAAAGCATTGCCGATACTCGTCAGATTATCTATATTTACTGCAAAATTAAATGCTTTTCTTGTTTCTCTATCAACATCAATACTTATTTTTTTCGGCAAAAACACTTCAGAGCCTTCTTCTATTGAAGCTGATGAAATTGATTTTTTATTATCAAATGCAGAAGTTTCGCCTTTGTCGCCGGTATCAAGAAAAATAATAAAAAGAATAATTGAATTTCGAAAAACAAAAGTAACACAGGTTATGGCTCCAAGATCTGAAATTTTAGCTGTAGATATCAATCAGCCACAGGATAAAGTTATAGAAGATATTATCGCAACAAAATTTACAAGAGTTCCTATATACAAAGAATCAATGAATAACATAATAGGAATTATCCACATAAAAGATCTTGCAATGACATGGAGAAGCGGTGGAATATTGAGAGTTGAAGATATTGTTAAACCTGTTTATTATGTTCCTGAAACTGCTTATATAAAACAATTATTTATAAATTTTCAGAACAATCATCAGCATATAGCAATAATCGTTGATGAGTTTGGCTCAACCATAGGTCTTGTAACCATAGAAGATATTTTAGAAGAGATTATAGGTGAAATATGGGATGAATATGATATTCAAGAGGGAAATATTGTAAAATTAAAAGAAAATGAATATATTATCAATGCCTCTGAATCTATTGCAAATGTTAATGACGAATTAAAAATGTCAATACCGGAAGAACATTTTTCCACAATAAACGGATGGGTATTGGAATGTTTCGGATATATACCGAAAGTTTATGAAAAAACAATATGGAAAGATTTTGAGATAGAAATAGACAGTGCAACTTCAAAAAAAATAAAAAGAATTATTTTAAGAAAAAAAGAAAATGTATTATAATCTGAATGCTTTAATATTAAACAGTACTGTTTCCGCAGAAGCAGATAAAACCATAACTATATATACCTGTAAATGGGGTAAAATACGGGCTGTTGTTCCGAGTGCCAAAAAGATAATTGCCAAATTAGCATCGGCTACCGAACCTGTTACTGAAAGCGAGATAACGATTTATCAAACAAGTTCACATTCTAAACCGACGGTAACCGGTGCCAGAATTTTAAATAATAATACTATTGTAAAACAGGATTATAACAGATATTTTTTAGCCTTATATGTCAGTGAACTCAGTGATAAATTTGCTCCCATAAATATGCCAAATGAAAAAAAATATGATTTAATATCAAGAACCTGGCAATTGCTGGGTTCATCTCAGGTACCTTTGAGAGTGCTGACCGCTTTTTCATTGAGATTATTAAAAATATCAGGATACAGCATGACTGATTATATTGCAAGAGAATCTGCAATGAAAAAAAATGATTTTGTTTATTTGCAAAAAATTTCAAATTGCTCAGGAGATGAACTTGAAATACTTGAAGGATTTGACAAAAAAAGGGACGAACTTATGTGGAATTATGTTGAAAACTATATAAAAACTTATGTTCCGCAACTGTCGGTTGGGACATTCTTAAAAAAGATTAAATTTATAAATTAGGGGACACGATGAATTTTCAAGAAATTATTATGAAGCTCCATAAGTTTTGGGCAAAAGAGGGATGCTTGATTTGGCAACCTTATGATTTGGAAAAAGGAGCAGGGACGTTTAATCCTGCAACCTTCTTAAAATGTCTGGGTTCTAAACCTTGGAGTGTTGCTTATGTTGAACCGTCAAGAAGACCGACTGACGGCAGATACGGAGAAAATCCTAACAGACTGCAACATTATTATCAATTTCAAGTGATTATGAAGCCGGCACCTGCAAATATTCAACAACTATATTTAAAGAGTTTAGAAGCAATCGGGCTTGATCCTAAAGAACATGACATAAGGTTTGTAGAAGATGATTGGGAATCTCCGACTCTCGGCGCATGGGGACTTGGCTGGGAAGTTTGGATAGACGGCATGGAAGCAACACAGTTTACATATTTCCAACAAATAGGCGGAATAGAACTTAATCCTATATCAGTTGAGATAACATACGGACTTGAAAGACTTGCCATGTATTCACAGAAAAAAGACAGTGTGTATGATTTAATGTGGACTGATGAAGTAACTTACGGAGACGTTCATCTTGAAGATGAAAAACAATGGTCTAAATATAATTTTGAAATTGCCAACACTGAAATGCTCTTAAAACATTTTAATGATTGGGAATCTGAAGCAAAAAAACTTGTTGAATCAAATTTGGTTTTGCCGGCTTATGATGCGGTTATGAAATGTTCGCATTTATTTAATATGCTTGATGCAAGAAGCGCAATATCGGTTTCTGAAAGAGTTAATTATGTTTTGAGGGTTAGGACTCTTGCTAAAATGGTTGCGGAAGGATATGTGAAATTACTAAACGAAAAAGGGCAATAATATCGACTTTAACTTTTTACTTACATCTTTGTAATTTGCTTCCTTATGTACCGCTTCACTTACGTACACTGCGGTCGCAAATTACTTCGATTCAGTTAAAAATTTAAAGTCTCTAACGACAAAGACAAAGGACAAAAGTATAAATTTCAAATAAAAAGGATAAAAAAATGGCAAAAAATGCATTACTTGAAATAGGAACCGAAGAAATACCGGCATCATATATTGTACCGGCTCTTGAACAAATGAAAAAAAATGCTGATGATATGTTAAATCTAATAGGATTAAAATTCGACAGTATCACAACATATTCAACACCAAGAAGGCTTGTATTGATATTAAATAATGTTGCTGAAAAAAGCGAAGATAAAATCCAAGAATTTAACGGACCTGCTGTGAAAGCAGGAAAAGATGCAAACGGGAATTGGACTCAGGCAGTTGTCGGTTTTTCAAAAAAACATAATATAACCCCGGAACAATTAACCGTAAAAGATACGGACAAAGGACAATATTACTGTCATACTCAAAAAATTAAAGGTATTAAAGCTCAGGAAGCATTATCAAATATTTTTCCTGAATTGATAAAAAAAATATATTTTCCTAAAACAATGGTTTGGGAAAGTTCTTTGATGAAATTTGCAAGACCTGTCAGATCGATTGTGGCAATGTATGGTGATAAAATAGTTAAATTCTCTCTTGCCAATGACACATTAAAATCATCAAATAAAACTATCGGGCTTCATGCGTTAACAACTAAACCTGTAGTGATTGATCATGTTGATAATTATAAAACAATATTACAAAACAATTGTGTTCTAATCGATCAGTCTGAAAGAAAAAACAGAATACTGGCTTCAATTTCAGAAGTTGTAAACACAATATCATGTAAGGCAATCTTAGATGATGAATTGATTGATGAAGTTAACCAGTTGGTTGAACATCCGACGGCTGTTTTATGTAAATTTGATGAAAAATATTTAAAATTACCGGCAGAAGTTTTAATTACGTGTATGAAGAAAAAACAAAAATGTTTCGCCGTAAAAGATGAAAACGGAAAACTCACAAACTACTTTATCGGTATAAGAAACGGCAAATCGGAACATCAAAATATAGTCAGAGAAGGATATCAAAAAGTTGTCGTTGCAAGACTTGCCGATTCAGAATTTTTCTATGATAATGATTTGAAAAAAACTTTAGACAGTTCACTTGAAAGGCTTAAAGGACTCGTATTTCAAAAAGAAATTGGAACGGTTTATGAAAAACTTTCCAGAATAAAAAACCTTGCACAATTTATAACAACTGAAAATAATTTATCTTGCGACACTAATAAAATCAATACAGCTGTTGATTTGTCAAAAACTGATTTGGTAAGTGAAATGGTATTTGAATATCCGGAATTACAGGGAATCATCGGCAGAATTTATGCAAATGTTGCAGGTCAGCCTCAAGATATTTCACAGGCAATTGAACAGCATTATTGGCCATTGAGTGCCTCAGGCAAATTACCTGAAAACCTGTTGTCTGCCGTAGTATCATTAGCAGATAAAATTGATACATTATCGGCAGATTTTGCTATAGGATTTGAACCTTCAGGTTCTGCCGATCCTTATGGACTAAGGAGAATGGCTATCGGTATTATCAGAATGATTGTTGAATATATTCCAAATGCAAATATTGAAGTCATTATAGATGAATCTTTAAATAATTTGCCTGAAAAAATAAAACAACTTGAAACTTTTAAAAATGCAAAAGAAAGACTTATCAAATTTTTCTGGAATAGAATAGAAAATATTTATGAAAATGACGGATATAAATTTGATGAAGTAAAAGCTATTATTTTGCCTGCACAGAAAAACGGATTCAACAATCTGGGTGATATAAAAATAAAATTATCATTTTTACATAATGCAAGAAAACAATCTTCATTTGAATCAATTATTACTATATTTAAAAGAGCAAATAATATTGTTCAGCAGGCAAAAAAACAAAAATTACAAATATCTGAACACATAAACAGCCAATTGTTAAAGGAAGAGCCTGAACAAAAGTTGTATAATCAGTATAATGTTATAGATAAACAATTAAAAGAATTATTAGCAGATAAAAATTATTCCCAGGCATTAAATAAATTAAATGATATAAAACCTCATCTTGATAATTTTTTTGAAAATGTTATGGTTATGTGCGATGACAACTTGCTCAAACTAAACAGGATTTCTTTAATATCAGGAATTATCAAAGGATTTGATTCTTTTGTCGATTTATCTGTATTGCAATAAAAAGCTTTCCCGACCAAACATATTATGGAAAAAATTAAAAACTTTTTAGAAACTAATTTAGCTTTTTTAATAATTTTAACTGTTATTGTGTTTGCAATTTATGGCAAAAGCATAAATTATGAATTTACAAAATATGATGACAACACATTAATTACAAGAAATATTAATTTTCTTTCCGAGTTTAAAAATATCCCGCAGTTATTTACCACTTCCTGTTATTATTCAAGTAATTATACATACTACAGACCGATATTAACCCTTTCCTTTGCAATAGAATCAATCATATTTGGCAACAATACAAAAGTTTATCACTTATCAAATATAATATTATTTATTTTAAGTATTTATCTGATGTATATTTTTCTGACACAATTACGTCAAAATTCCACAATTTTAAAATTTATTTGTTTGCTTATTGCAGTTCATCCTATGTTTTCTTCAACCGTTGCATGGATACCGGCCAGAAATGATACTTTATTAATTATTTTTATATGTTTATCATTTATAAATTTAATTAATTATTTAAATTACAGAAAAAACACAAACATATTATTGTTTTTTTTATTTTATTCACTTTCTTTATTTACAAAAGAAACTGCATTAATATTAATTCCTATGTATGTGTTTTTTATATATATCTTTAAAATAAAAATAACAAAAAAACAAATTATAAAAATAGGCATGGGATTATTGCCGATAATTGCATGCTATTTTTATCTGAGAAATGTTTCAACGTCAAATCCGCATATAAATCTTTTTGCCTGGCAACAGCATAGTTCAATTATACTGAAAGGCACTATGATCTATATCTATAAATTTTTAATACCGGGATATATCCCCGTCATGTTGTATAACATTAATATTAATATAAACATATTAATCGTTAACATAGTGTTATTGTTGTTTTTATTACTTAATCTGAGTAAGAAATTCACAAATAACCGAATTATGATATTTGGTTTTGTATGGCTAATTTTTTGGCTGTTGCCGACATTTTTAATGAATGACTATGTACTGCTGTTTCAAAGGTTTTTACTGCCGTCTATCGGAATATCTCTGATACTTTGTGAATTTACAAATAATATATTGTTGAAATATCCGGTATCTAAAAAATATTTTATTATTATATTTATAATATTGTTTGGTTTATACTTCTTCGCTTCCTTCATCCAAGCAGACAAATACAAAAATCCATTTGTTTTTTGGGCTAATGCATATTCCGATGCTAAAACTTATCATGTTGCCTGTCATGGCTTTTCTCAAAGATACTTAGAAATTAGAGACTATGATAAATCTAAAAAATACTTATTGTTAGCTGAGCATTATTCTCCAAACAGATATTTATTAGATATTGCCGCGGTACTTCTCTATGAAAATAAATTTGAAGATGCCGAAAAATTATTGTTTAAATCAGCAGAATTGAATCCTGCCACGAAAGATCTTGTCTACGGAAATTTAAGCAAATTATACATAGAGAGAAATGACATAAAAAAAGCCCTTCGGTATGCCCAAATGGGATATAATTTAAACAAAAATGATATTGAGTTCGCAAAATTATTAATAACCGCATATAAATTAAACAATGAATTTGAAAATGCTTTGAATATATGTTTTGATTTATTAAAACATGATAGGAAAAACGCACAATATTACTATACAATAGGGACTCTGTATGAATCTCTTAAAGATTACAAAAATGCCGTAAAATACATAGATGAAGGGCTTAAACTGGCACCTGAAAATATTACTCTTATTGAAAAATTAAAATCTTTAAAAGAACAAAACAATGAGAACAATTAAAAACTTTTTAGGAACTAATTTAGCTTTTTTAATAATCTTAACGGCTATTGTATTTGCGGTTTATGGCAAAACAATAAATTATGAATTCACAAATCACGATGATAGTGTGTTAATTACAAGGAATATAAATTTTATTACTGAACTTAAAAATATTCCAAAATTATTTATAACATCTTGCTACTACTCAGGCGACTTCCCGTACTATAGACCAACACTAACCCTTTCCTTTGCAATAGAATCAATCATATTTGGCAACAATACAAAAGTTTATCACTTATCAAATATAATATTATTTATTTTAAGTATTTATCTGATGTATATTTTTCTGACACAATTACGTCAAAATTCCACAATTTTAAAATTTATTTGTTTGCTTATTGCAGTTCATCCTATGTTTTCTTCAACCGTTGCATGGATACCGGCCAGAAATGATACTTTATTAATTATTTTTATATGTTTATCATTTATAAATTTAATTAATTATTTAAATTACAGAAAAAACACAAACATATTATTGTTTTTTTTATTTTATTCACTTTCTTTATTTACAAAAGAAACTGCATTAATATTAATTCCTATGTATGTGTTTTTTATATATATCTTTAAAATAAAAATAACAAAAAAACAAATTATAAAATTAATTATGGTATTGTTTCCGATAACTATCTGTTACTTTTGCTTAAGAAATATTGCAGTATCAAACTCCAATATAGATATTCTTGGATGGCAGCAATATGGTTCAACCATATTAATCGGAACAATGACATATGTCTCTAAATTTTTAATACCCGATCATATTTCCATAATTATGTATGATTTAAATATTGGTCAAAAAACATTGATATTAAGTATTATATTGTTTGTGTTTTTATTTGTCTCTTTGAAGAAAAAACTTATAAGTCCGCGAACTATATTATTTGGTTTTGTATGGCTTGTTATATGGCTTTTCCCAACTTTTTTACTCAGCGATTATGTATTGGTATTTCACAGATTTTTAATATCATCAATCGGGATAACTCTTATCTTTTGTGAATTCACAAATAATGTAATAATAAAATATACTGTATCAAAAAAATATTTTATTGTTGTTTTTGTAATACTGTTCGGTACATATTCATATGCCGCATATATACAGGCTGACAAATATAAAGATTCCGATACATATTGGATTAATGCTTATTATGATGCTCCAAATTATCATGCGACATGTTATTTTATTTCAAGAATATATCTTAAAAACAATGATTATAAAAAAGCAAAGGAGTTTATATATAAAGCAATACAATACAGTAATAATTCACCTCTTTATTCATCTGACTTAGCATTAATCTATGCATATGAAGGCAATTACAATAATGCAGAAAAAGAATATTTAAAATCCATAGAAGCGAATATAAATGTTGCATCTAGTTGCAGAAATTTAAGCGGAATATATTTATATCAAAATGATGTGCAAAATGCTTATCTTTATGCTAAAAAGGCATTTAATCTTGAACCGTACAATATTGATTTTTCTATATACATGGCAAAAATTTACAAATTGTCAAACGAATACAAAAGTGCAATTGATATATATTTAAATCTCTTAAAACATGACAAAAAAAATGCACAATATTATTATACAATAGGGACTCTGTATGAATCTCTTAAAGATTACAAAAATGCCGTAAAATACATAGATGAAGGGCTTAAACTGGCACCTGAAAATATTGCTCTTGTTGAAAAATTAAAATTTTTAAAAGAACAAAAACATGATTTTATTTAAAAGACCTGTTATAACCGTTCTTGTTTTATATGTTCTGATTATAATATTATTAAATTATTTTGGTAATTTTTCTGCCATAAATAGAAGTAGCTTAATCGGATATACCGATAATATAAGAATTACATTAACAGGCAAAATCATAAATGAGCCGGTTATAAAAAATAACCGCCAACAGTTTATATTGGAAACAACCGGGTTAAACAACAATCCCATAAAAGAGAAAACTTTTGTTTATGCCCCTTTGTTCAATGACTTAAAATACGGTGATATTATAGAGTTATCAGGAAAACTGCAAATTCCTCCGTCACCGGCTTTCCCGGGGAACTTTGATTACGGAAAATATTTAAACAGACAAAATATTTACACATTATTTTATGCATCTGACTTTGAACTTTTAGAGCAAAAGCCGTCATCAATTAAATCTTTTGCATTAAAAACAAAAAATGATATTTCAAACAAACTTACAAACTATTTTAAATTACCTTATTCTTCCATATTACAAGCAATGTTAATCGGTGATAAATCATCATTGGAACAAGAAACGAAAAATATTTTTGTAAATACCGGACTAATACATATTTTAGTTGTCAGCGGTCTTCATGTAGGATTTGGTGTTGTTATATTTATTTTTTTATTTAAATTATTTAATTTGCCTCTTAAATATGTTTATTTATTAACTATTCCTGCTATATTTTTTTACACAATTATGACCGGTGCAAATCCACCTGCAATAAGAGCCTCCATAATGGCTTCTTGCATTTTATTATCCCTTGTGTTAAACAGAGAGCCATTGATATATAATGCAATAGCATTATCAGCACTTATAATATTAATTTTTAATCCGCAGGAATTATTTACTGCCAGTTTTCAAATGTCATTTTTAGCGACACTGGGTATAATATACTTATATCCTAAAATTAATAATATTTTTGGGAAAATAAAAAACAAATATTTAAAGTGGTTTTGGAACGTTGCCAGTGTTACATTATCTGCACAGATAGCATTAATACCTATATTAATATTTTATTTCGGTAAATTATCCGTAATATCATTTGTTGCAAATATTTTGATTGTCCCGATTGTAGGTTTTCTAATCGGGCTTTCACTTGTATTTTATATATCAACTTTTTTATCAGGTTATCTGGCTCTGGCTTTTGCTATATTATTGTCAGGGTTACTTAATATTATTTTGGGTATTATACAGATTTTATCAAACTTTAATTTTTCAATGATTACAGTTAAAATACCGACAGTTTTAGAAATTTTATTTTATTACTTTACCATAATTATAATCCTGGAATTCAAACATAATAAAAGAATATTATTCGGATTGTTTTTTTTAATTTTAATAATGTTTATAACGTCAAACAAAAATAATGATTTCACTAAGACATTTGAAAGTTCAAAAAACATAACAACCCATATCAGTGATAAAAGCAGTAATATTATAATTTTTAAGCAAATAAAAAAAGATAAATATTATTTTTCAAATTTACAGCAATATTTGCTTGGACAGGGAATAAAAAGCGTAGATCAGTTTTGCACAAACAGTAACGAAGATATAAAAGAAAACCTGCCTGATATAAAAATCAAAGAAGTGCTTTATTCCGATTAATTTTTTATTGTTTCAAAATCTGTTTTAAGATATCGTCCGTATCAATAAAATTTAACGCTCTTGACATATAATCTTCTTCCGACAAGATTGTATAATAATTATCTTTTATGTTAGGAGCTTGTTTTAATGCTTCAATGAATTCTTTTTTATCTATCATTTGTGATACGAAATTTATAAAACCTGTTTTAATTAAAAAATCTCTAACCAAATCAGACTTATTGTTTTGAAGTAAAGAACATAAATATGTTGCTACTCCTACCTGCAATCCGTGCATTTTAGGATTTTTTGAAACATTGTCTAATGCATGCGATATTAAATGTTCGCTTCCGCTTGCCGGCCTTGATGAACCTGCAATTTCCATGGCTATTCCGCTTAACACAAGAGAATTAACAAGTTTATATTGAAATTCACTGTCTTTTGGATTATTCAGATTATTGCATATGAGAATATCAAGTGAATTATGTGAAATTAAAGCAGAGAAATCACTATAGTCCTCTTTCATTTTCAAAAACGACTGTTTCCAGTCCCAAAGAGCTGTAATTTTTGAAATAATATCTCCGATTCCCGAATACAATGTAGTCTCGGGAGCTTTGCTTATTATATCAAGATCGGCAACTATCCCGTATGGCATAGTTGATTTTGCGCTTTTACGTTTGCCTGAAACTAAAAGTGAAGCATTCGGACTGCAAAATCCGTCATTTGACACAGAAGTCGGAACACTTATAAAAGGTAATTTTAAAACGTGGGCACAATATTTACTGTAATCTAATGCTTTTCCCCCGCCTATACCCAAAAGGACATTGGTATCTGACGGTATTTTAAAAGCAGTATGTATTACATTCTCTATGTCAATATCGTTTATATTCGCTTTGCATACTACCTGTATGTCAAAAAGTTCAAGTCCGGAATAAAGTCTGTCGGCAATTAACTTCTCAATCTCGTCACTGAAAAAAATAGCAACTTTCATATATTTTCTGTCAAAAAGATATTTGCCTATTTTATGTATTTTACCGTGGCCTATTTTTAAAAGTGCCGGAATGTTGATAACCTTAGTTTGCGGCATAAAGCCTCCTGATATAATCCAGAATATCTTTAAAATTTTCAAATTTTTCTGTTTTTATATTTTCTTGCTTACACATATCCAAAAGTACACTTTTGGCAAAAACTATGTTTGCTGTTTTAGCAGGCAGTAAATCGGGACGACCGTCTCCTGCATAAATTGTAAAATATCCGTCGGCATTTAGTTTTTTTACCAAAAATTCTTTTGATATTCCGGTATTTTCGTCATAAAAAGGATTTGTTTTTTCAGGTGCAATTAAACGCAATCCTTTTTCTTGTGAATAAACAGCATCATTTGAAACAAGAGAAATATTGTATCGTTTTAATGTTTCTCCCATCTTTTTTTCAATATAATATTTAGTTCCTGCACTGCAAACATATACAGGTATTTTGTATTTGAGGCAAAGATCCATCGTATCATAAAAATATTTATCAACTTCCATTTTTGAAATAAATTCATCCATATCTTTCTCTGACAAATGTATCTGGGAAAAAATACCGGTTAATGCTTCAATATGCGTAATTTTTCCGTCAATATATTCATACCAAGGCTTCAAAGCATCCTTAGATAAAAGTTTATCAACAACCATATTAAAAAAATCTTCTTTGGTTATGGTTCCGTCAAAATCACTTATCAAAACTATTTTTTTATTTTTCATATTATCGCCCAATTTGCATGTTATGGTTTATGGTATTGAAAAATTAAATAATTGTCAATTATCTAAAAAATAATAAAACTACTTTTTATACCACAGAAAATGATTTGCTAAGCTATTGTCAAATTTTAACATAAATGTTTTAATATATGAAATTTACTAGGAGAAAGTATAATGGACACAAAACAAAAAGAAGCCAAATATTTGATGCAAACATATAAAAGGTTTGATATTGCCGTCAGAAAAGCAAAAGGACAATACATTTGGGATGAAAACGGAAAAAAATATACAGATTTCTTTTCGGGTATAAGTGTCTGTAATTTAGGGCATTGTAATCCTGTAGTAAATTCTGCAATCAAAAAACAACTGGATATTTTTTTACATGTTTCAAATCTTTATTATGCAAAACCGCAGGCTGATCTTGCGAAGGAACTTGTAACTAAATCATTCGGGAAAGGTGCAAAAGTTTTTTTAGCAAACTCAGGAGCAGAAGCTAATGAAGGTGCCATTAAAATGGCAAGAAAATTCGGCAAACAGCATAAAACAAAAAATAATCAAGACAAATATGAGATTATTACATTTAAAAACTCTTTTCACGGAAGGACACTTGCAACACTTTCTGCAACAGGACAGGAAAAATTTCATAAAATAATTACCCCTCTTGTTGAAAAATTTGTTTTTGCAGATTTTAACAATATAAATTCTGTTAAAAAACTTATAAATGAAAAGACCGTTGCTGTTATGATTGAACCGTTCCAATGTGAAGGCGGTATGATACCGGCCGATAAAGATTTTTTAAAACAGTTAAGACTGCTTTGCGACAAAAATAACCTTCTTCTTATATTTGACGAAATTCAATGCGGCATGGGCAGAACCGGCAAGTTTTTGGCATGGCAGCATTATGGAGTAAAACCTGATATTTTTACATTAGCAAAATCGCTTGCAAACGGACTTCCGCTTGGAGCAGTTGTTGCAGATAAAAAAATTGCAAATTTATTTGTCTTCGGTGATCATGGTTCAACTTTCGGCGGCAATCCGGTATCCTGCGCCGCGGGACTTGCCGTGCTTAAATTAATGAATCCTAAATTATTAAAAGAGGTTTCAAATAAAGCGAAATATTTTGTAAAAAAATTAAATGAATTAAAGAAAAAATACCCTTCAATAAAAGAAATAAGAAATATCGGGCTTTTAGTTGGAGTTGAGCTTGATTTAACTGCTAAAGATATAGTAGAATTTTGTCTCAACAAAGGGCTTTTAATTAATAGTCCCAAAGAACACGTTTTAAGATTTCTGCCGTCATTTGTAATTACAAAAAAAGATATGGATTTTGCAATCAAAATATTGGGGGATGCATTAAAATGTCAGACATCAAAAAAGTAGTAGTAGCATATTCCGGAGGATTGGACACATCAATAATTTTATCTTGGATTAAGGAACATTACAATGCAGAAGTTATTGCCTGTTGTGTAAACGTCGGACAAGATAAGGAACTTACAGGGCTAAAAGAAAAAGCTATTAAAACGGGTGCTTCAAAAGTGTATATTATTGATGCTCAAAAAGAATTTGTAACAGATTATATATTTCCCGCAATCAAAGCAAATGCTCTTTATGAAAACAGGTATTTACTCGGAACATCTCTTGCAAGACCTATTATTGCAAAAAAAATTGTTGAGGTCGCAAAAAAAGAAAAAGCAGATGCAATTTGCCACGGTGCAACAGGCAAAGGAAATGACCAAGTCAGATTTGAACTTGCTTTTAAAGCATTAATGCCCAGAGTAAAAATTATAGCTCCTTGGAGAGAGTGGGAGATAAAATCAAGAAATGACGCTATAGACTATGCAAAAAAAAGAAATATTCCCGTACCTGTAACAAAGGCAAAACCTTATTCATCAGATGCAAATTTATGGCACATATCTTATGAAGGCGGTATTTTGGAAAATTTGGAAAATGAATATGATGATTCCATGTTCCAGATGACGGTTTCTCCCAAAGAGGCCCCGAACAAACCGACTTATGTTAAAATTGATTTCATTAAAGGCATTCCTATTGCAATCAACGGTAAAAAATTCAATCCCGTTGAATTGATAAAAAAACTTAATAAAGTTGCAGGTGAAAATGCAATCGGAAGAATTGATATAGTTGAAAACAGACTTGTCGGCATGAAATCCAGAGGAGTTTATGAAGCGCCCGGAGCTACTGTTTTATATTTTGCACATAATGAACTTGAAACTTTAACTCTTGACAGAGACATTTCTCATTATAAAGAATTATTATCACATAAATATGCAGAATTGGCATATAACGGTGTATGGTTTGCCCCAATAAGAGAGGCTTTGGATGCTTTTATTAACGTTACTCAAAAATATGTTACAGGATCAATTACATTGAGTTTGTATAAAGGAAACATCAAAGTAGTGGCGAGAAAAGCACAACAACCGCTTTATTGGGAAGAGTTGGCAACATTTGATAAAGATGAAGTATATAATCAAAAAGATGCTGAAGGCTTTATAAATCTGTTTGGATTACCGACAAAAGTTCAGGCACTTTTAAGAAAGGAATATAAATGAAAAATTTTGAACAGTTTATAGGTTCTTTTTCTTTTGACTGGCGGCTTGCAAAAGTTGACATCATCGGCTCTATTGCACACGTACAGATGCTTGTTAAAACAAAAATTTTATCATCAAGTGACGGTAAAAAAATTATAAAAGGACTTCAATCAATATCAAAAGATATTGAAAATGGCTGGAAATTACCTAAACAGGAAGATATCCATTACGCAATAGAAAAAGAACTTATAAAAAGAATCGGGACTGTCGGCGGTAAAATGCATACTGCAAGAAGCAGGAATGATCAGGTTGCAACCGATTTAAGATTATATATCAGAAAAGAAATCAATGATATTGTAAAAATGTTAAACCAATTCCAATCTGTTCTCGTTAATAATGCAGAAAAATCTTTAGATATAATAATGCCCGGTTATACTCACTTACAACCGGCTCAACCGATTTTAGCTTCACATCATTTGCTTGCTTATGTATGGATGATGCAACGAGATAAAGAAAGACTTTTAGATTGTCTTAAAAGAGTAAATATATTGCCGTTAGGCAGTGCAGCTTTAGCAGGCACTTCCTTTAAAATTGATAGAAATTACGTTGCAAAACTTTTAGAGTTTGATAAAGTAACTGACAACTCTTTAGATGCTGTAAGTGACAGAGATTTCGCATGTGAATATATATTTGTGCTTTCTCTAATTGCCGTTCATCTTTCAAAACTGAGTGAAGAAATTGTTGTTTGGTCATCTGTTGAATTTGGTTTTATTAAAATTGATGATGTTTTTACTTCAGGTTCTTCAATTATGCCGCAAAAAAGAAATCCCGATTGCGCTGAAATAATAAGAGGCAAATCAGGAAGAGTCTTTGGAGATTTAATGGCAATGTTAACAATAGTAAAAGGATTACCTCTTGCATATAACAGGGATTTACAAGAAGATAAACCTCCTGTGTTTGATGCAACTGATACTATAAAATTATGTTTAGAAGTTATCACGGATATGATGAAATCCTTTTCTTTTAATAAAGAAAAAACTGTGAAAAGTACAGAAAAAGGATTTTTACAGGCAACTGAAATTGCAGATTATCTTGCAAGAAAAAGTATTCCTTTCAGAACTGCCCACTCAATAGTAAAGGACATTGTTAATTTCTGTATTAAAAGCAATAAAACTTTAGACTCTTTGTCAATAAATGAGTACAAAAAGTTTTCAAAAAACATTGAAAAAGATATTTTTAGATTTATAAATATCGGAAATATTGTAAATGCTAAAAATTCCATAGGCGGAACCTCAAAAAAATCAGTTCTAAAACAGATTACGGATATAAAAAAATGTATAAAATAAAACTAATGGTAGTATTGTCATTATGCATATTCTTTGCACACGAAGCTTTTTCACAATATCCTGAAAGAGTCTTAACTTTGGATGCCAGTATCAGGCAGGCTTTAAATATAAACCATGATATTTTAATTAACAAACAATCTGTTTTGTTTGCCGAACAAAGAATAAAAAAAACACAGAAATTTTATTACCCTGCTGTTGATTTAAACATTAATGTTTCTAAATTTTCAAATGATCTTCCAACTGTAATTGATTCAGAGTCTATGCCGAATGTTACATATTTACCAAGCGGCACTCAAGACCTATATTATTCTACAAGACTTTCTTTATGGCAAACAATATATAACGGAGGCAAAACATCAGCCACCAATGAATTGGCGAAAATTTCCTTATCACAGGTAAAAAACAAATCTGATATTAAGACAAATGAAGTAATCGCAAATGTAAAAACAGACTTCTATAAGATTATCGTTTTGCAAGAAAAAATAAAACTCTACAAACAAACAATAGAAATTCTATCAAAAAATAAAAAATCACAAACTGATGTTGATAATTTAAAAGACAAACTCGAAATATTGCAATATGAATATGGAATCCAAATATTGGATTTTTTAAACCTGATCGGTTTGGGACTGGACACTGTTATTGAATTATCCGGTTCCATAGATATGAATATGACAAATTTAGATTTAAATTTAGACCAATGTATTTTGTGGGCATATCAATTTAGACCCGAAATGAAAAACACGCAATATCAGGAAACTATAGACGGCATTGAAGTTAATTTATTGACTATGGAAAAATATCCGACTGTTATGTTTGGGGCAGCTTATGACTGGATGGACGGAGATTCGCGAACTGTCGAAAAAAATTGGTATATTTCTTTGAACCTTAGTTTGCCAATATTTGACGGCGGTTCATTATTTGCAAAAATAAAAGAAAAGAAAATACAATCCAGACAAGCAACTCTTGAAAGATCAAAAGAAGAAGAACAAATTAAGTTGCAGGTCAGAAAAGCTTTCAGCAAATATACTTTTTGGTATAGTAAAACATCAAAAAATAACAACACAAAAAAACAAAAAGATGCAATAAAAAATCTTGAAGAAAAATTATACAAAATGGACATTATGTATAATTACCTGAAAAGTTTGTTTGAACTTGAATTATCAATAGGCAAACAAATATCCGACTTAAATCTAAAGCTTGCAGAATAATATGAATAAAAAAATTACCCTTTCGTTAATATTTACAGCCATATTATTCTTTAATAATGTGGTTTTTTGTTTTGAGCAGGAAGCTTTCCTGCAAAACTATCTTTGGGACAAAGTTTCAAGTTTGCCGGCTTCAAAAAGACCGAAAATAATTTTGGTGCTTGGCGGCGGCGGTGCCAGAGGATTTGCTCATATAGGCGTTATTAAGGCACTGGAAGAAGCAAATATCCCGTTTGACATGGTTGTAGGCACAAGTATAGGTGCATTGGTAGGTTCTCTTTATTGTTCAGGAATGTCAACAAATGAACTTCAAAATCTTGCAAACAATATAGGCTGGAAAGATATCAGCGACTTGAATACTATTTCAATGTTAACTCTTGTTCTTTCCGAAAAGTTACTTTCCACAAAAAAATTAGAAAATTATTTAAGAAAAACTCTTTCTGATAAACAATTTTTTCAATTAGATATACCTTTTGCATGTATAGCAACAGATATATCAACAGGTGAAAGAATTGTTTTAAAGGAAGGAGATGTTGCTTTGGCTACAAGAGCAAGTTCAACGATTCCCGGAGTATTTGCACCGGTAGAGTATGGGCAGAGATATCTTATTGACGGCGGTCTTGTTGAAAATATTCCCGTATCGGTTGCAAAATTATTTGAGCCGGATATAATTATTACGGTAAGTGTTGCTGCCGATATTACAAAAAACTCTTTTAGCAGCGTTATATCAACATTATATCAGGCAATTTATATACAGGGGCAGCAAAAAGACGAAGCAAATTTAGCAATATCCGATATTGTTATAAGACCCAACGTTACGGACATAAGTGCACTTGATTTAAATAAAGCCGGTGATTGTATTCAATCGGGATTTATTGCAGGTAAAAACAATATTAATAAAATTAAAGAGATTATAATTAAAAAAGTTTATGAAAAACATAC
>JAQTSO010000003.1:0-65583 GCA_028711215.1 Endomicrobiaceae bacterium
GCCTGTTTGTATATAATTTGGCAGATAGTTTCATGAATTTTACCGCTTATTCTTTCCATACTAATTTTATTTTTTAAATCATTTAGCAGTGCATCAACAACTTTCTCAAATTTTATTATTGCCGGTTTATTTTTTTCTATTTTAATATCAAAAGGATAGGAAGTATATTTATTTTTTATGAGTAGTGATTCTAAATGTATAGCAGTTTGCCCTTCATATTCACAGTAGTTTGATAACCCTATTATGCAAGCCATTGCATCTATAAAACGACCGACACTGCAAACTTTCATATGCTTTATGTTTGAATTACTTATAGATACTATAGCATTATATAATTTTTCTTTTTTAATGTGATTTGGTAACAAATTAAGCTTATTATATTTTTGGAATATAGATACTGCCAAGCGCCAAATTTCTTTTGTCGCAATATCTCCGCCGAGTAAATCAAAATATTCAAAATGTGATAATCTTTTTATTGTATTGTTTTTAAACAAAATGCATTCACTGCCCCAGATATTATTATCATATCCGAAACCTGTTCCGTCAAAGGCAAATCCGATAACGTTATTTTTTATATTATTTTCGGCAATAACGGATGCTATATGTGCATAATGATGTTGTACGTGAGTTACATTTTTAAATCTTTTTTTTGCAAAAATTGTTGTGTTATATTGTGGATGCAAATCACAAACTATTTTGTTTGATTTTACATCTAAAAAATCTGTCATTTTGTTCATAGTTTGTTCTAAAAAATTGATATTGTCATAATAAATCATATCACCGCAGTATGGTGATAAATATGCAGAGTTTTGTCTTGTTAAACAAAAAGAATTTTTTAAGTCAGATCCAATAGCCAAAATGTTTTTTTCTATTTCCATATTGATTGGATTTGGAACAAAACCTCTGCTTCTTCTGATAATAATTTTTTTATCTTTATCAAAAAATAAAACAATAGAATCATCTACCGGATTATGAATGGCCCTATCATTACTTAAAATACCTTCAATTGTTTTTGAAAATTCTTTTAATATTTTATTTTCAGTATAGATTATAGGTTCATCATTTTTGTTGGCGGAAGTCATTATTAAAACATCGGTTTTGAGCAGATCAAATAAAATATAATGGATGGGGGTGTATGGCAACATTATTCCTAAATAATTATTATTTTTAGCAATATATTCATTGAAAATAGGATTTATATTTTGATTCTTTCTTAAAAGGATTATCGGTGCAATTGATGATGTTAATTCTTTTTCTTCCCATTTAGTTATATTGACAAGTTTTCTTGCAGTATTTATGTCTTTTGCCATTAAAGCAAAAGGTTTTTTGTCTCTGTTTTTTAATTTTCTTAAGTTTAGTATAGTTTTTGTATTATAAGCATCACAAGCAAGATGATAACCGCCTATACTTTTAATTGCAACTATTTTGCCTGTATCTAACATTTGAGCTGTTTTTTGCAATGATTTGTCTGTATAGTAAGTTTTATTATTTTTTGTAGCTAAAAGTTTTACTTTAGGTCCGCATCTTTCACAGGCATTCGGCTGTGCATGAAATCTTCTGTCTGAAATATTTGTATATTCATCCGAACATTTGGGGCACATTTTAAAATTGTTCATAACTGTGTTTTTTCTGTCATAAGGTAATTTTTTTACTATAGAATAGCGAGGACCGCATTGGGTACAATTGATGAAAGGATAATAATGTCTTCTGTCTTGAGATGATAGCAGTTCTTTTTTGCATTCACTGCATAATGCAATATCTGCCGGAAAATCAGATATAATATTTTTGTTTTTTAAACTTTTTTTTATTAAAAACTTTTTATATTTTTTTGGTAAAACAGATACAATCTCAAATCTATCTATATTTTGTTTCTTTAATTGGAAAATAAATCGTTTAATATTTTGGTTTAATCCTTCAATTGTAATTTCAACACCATAAGATGTATTTAGAACAAAACCGGTTAATTCATGCTTTTTTGCAAGATTATATATTTTAGGTCTGAATCCTACACCCTGTACCGTTCCATATATTTTTAATAGAAATGCGATTTTTTTATTCACCTTCAATACTCTTTACAAATACATCATTGCCGGATATTATTGATATATCACCGGAATTGCATTTTGGACAAAATATTGTTTCCATTTTATGAATTTCAATTTTTTCTTTACAGTTATTACATTGTGCCGTTAAATTTTCATCAGTAAATTCAAGTTCACAACCGGTTGCAATAGTTTGAGGAATGATATGATCTTTCATTGTATGGACCAGTAACTCTTTCTCAATTCCGCTGGCTTTTCCTATAACAATGCTGATTTTGGTAATTTTAGTTAAATTATTTTGTTTGGCCTGTTCTTCAATTACTGCCCATAATTCTCTGCCGATTCCGTGTTCATGCATATCGTTTTCTCCTGAACTATTTGAAATATATAAATTATTCTATCAAAAAAATTAAAATTACAAAAAATATATAACGGCAAATACATTATTTTCTTTTTTTGTTCTTTGTTGCTTTCATAGATTTTATTTCGATAATTTTGTCACGTAACAGTGTGGCAGTTTCAAAATCTAAATTTTCGGCTGATTCTTTCATTTGTTTTTCTAGGGATTTAAGGACATCTTCAATTTTATTATGTGATATATAATCTTCGCTAAGTTCTGCGGTATATAATGTCAAGCTGTCATTTTTGGCCTTACTTTGAAATTCTTCTAATTGTGTAACAGCTTTGATAATAGTTTTAGGGGTTATATGGTGCTCTTTGTTATAAGCAATTTGTTTTTTTCTTCTTCTTTCCATTTCGTTAATGGCTCTATTCATGGAATTTGTCATTTTGTCTGCATAAAAAATAACTCTGCCGTCAACATTTCTGGCTGTTCTTCCGCAAGTTTGGATAAGGGTTTGTTCGGATCTTAAAAATCCTTCTTTATCTGCATCTAAAATTACAACCAAAGCAACTTCAGGTAAATCCAGCCCTTCTCTGAGCAAATTTATACCGACCAAAACATCAAATTTACCTAATCTTAAATCTCTGATAATTTCTATTCTTCTCAATGAATCAATTTCAGAATGCATATATTCAACTTTAAATCCTTTTTCCTTGAGGTATGTTGTTAAATCTTCTGACATTCTTTTCGTTAATGTTGTAATAAGCACCCTGTATTTTTTTGCTGTAGTTTTTTCTATTTCTTTCATCATGTCCTGAATTTGTCCGTCAATAGGTTTGATTATAATTTCCGGGTCAATAAGTCCTGTCGGTCTTATAACAAGTTCTACTATATCGTTTTTTGATTTTTCCAATTCGTATTTGCCGGGAGTTGCCGAAACCATTACAGACTGCTTTATAATTGATTCAAATTCCGTAAATTTAAGAGGTCTGTTATCAAGTGCCGACGGTAATCTGAATCCGAAATCAACCAATGTCTGTTTTCTGCTTTTATCACCTTCATACATTCCTCTTATTTGAGGCAGTGTAATATGAGATTCATCGGCTATCAAAAGAAAATCTTTTGTTTTTTCGTTTGATAAAAAATAATCTATAAGAGTTGTCGGTCTTGATCCGACAGGTCTTTGGGATAAATGTCTTGAATAATTTTCAACACCGCTGCAAAAACCCGTTTCTTTCAACATTTCCATGTCATATTTTGTTCTTTGTAATAATCTCTGTGCTTCAAGTAATTTGCCCTCTGATTTTAATGATTGAACCTGCTGAGTTAATTCAGATTCTATTGATTTTAATGCACCTTCTAATTTATCTCCTGTTGTAACAAAATGTTTTGCAGGATAGATAAAACACTTTTCTTTTTTATGGTAGACTTCGCCGGTCAAAGGATTAAATTCTTTTATACTGTCAACTTCATTGCCGAAAAAATTTATTCTTATTGCTGTTTCAAGATAAGCAGGAAATATTTCAATAGTATCACCTTTTACTCTGAATCTGCCTCGTAAAAATTCTATTTCATTTCTTTCGTAATGTATAGCCACTAAACTTTTTGTAAGTTTTTCTCTGCTTATTTTTTCGCCGACTTTAAAACTCACACACATGTTTTGATATTCATCGGGAGAGCCAAGATTATAGATGCTTGATACAGATGCAACGACTATCACATCATTCCTTTCAAGTATAGAGGTTGTTGCTTTTAATCGTAATCTGTCTATGTGATCATTAATTGAAGAATCTTTTTCAATATAAGTGTCGGTTGACGGTATATATGCTTCAGGTTGATAATAATCATAATAGGAAATAAAATACTCGACGGCATTGTTAGGAAAAAAAGATTTAAATTCAGAATATAATTGGGCAGCCAATATTTTATTAGGTGATATTATGAGTGCCGGTCTTTGCAATTTTGTTATTAAATTTGCCATAACAAAAGTTTTTCCTGAACCGGTAACACCAAGTAATACCTGTGATTTTTTGCCGTCTGTGATATTTTTATATAACTGTTCAATAGCCTGAGGTTGTTCTCCGGACGGTTTGAAGTCTGATATTAATTCAAATTTATTTTCCAAAGGAAGTTTCCAAATATTTATATTTTTTTATATGTATATGATGTGTCTGATCCAGCAGCAAAGGGGTAATTGCAACAAAGCCTTTTTCAACAACTTCTATGTCTGTACCTTTGTTCTTTTTTCCTGAAATGAATCTGCCGGCAAGTTTATAATAAGTTTTTTTGCCGACTTTTTTAGATTCTATATTTTCATCATAGGATCTTATACCTAAAGAGACAATTTTTATTCCCTTAGCGTTTGGCGGTATATTTATATTCAAACACATTGCAGGTCTGCTTTTTTCTGCTTTTTTAACAAATTGTTTTGCTATTTGTAGTACAATTTCGGCGGACTTTTTAAAACATGGATTTTTTTCATTAACTACTGATACTGCCATGGAGGGGATCCCAAGATATGCACCTTCTCTTGCACAAGCGACAGTACCTGAATAAACAACATCCTGCCCTAAATTAGGATGTGTATTTATACCGGAGATAACTAAATCTATTTTGTTTTTTAAAAATGAATATAATCCGAATTTAACGCAATCTGTAGGGGTGCCGTCAATAAGACTGTAAATATTGTTTCCGTAATCTTTGATCTGTCTGTAATTATCTAATGTTATTGACTGACTCATGCCGGACATTTCATGTTCAGGTACGATAACGTATACTTTGCCGAGTTTAGATATTTCTTTTATAAGCGGTTTAAGTCCCTTGCCTTTGATACCATCGTCATTAGAAATTAAAATATTCATATGTTTCCTATAAGTAAATTTTAAAAATATTTAAAATTTATTTTTTTATTTTATAAGTTTTAAAACTTCATTCAGAAGTTGTTTCTGTGGAAAAATTCTTGGACTTATAAGTCTGTCTTCATCAATTTGATTATTCATGTTTTTTTCTATGATTTCAATTAATTGTTCTTCTTTTAGGTTTTTTTCTTCAATAACATCAATGAAGTCGTTTTTCTCAATATTTTTTGCATTAAAATACTGGTGATTGTCTGTGGCAAAAGGGAAAGGGATAAAAATTGCTTTTATGCCGTACATTTCTACTTCTTTTACCGTTCCTGCGCCGGCTCTGCATATTACTAAGTCAGAACACGCATAAGCGTTTCCTATATCGTGCATATAAGGTACTATATATTTTTTATACGGCAGAACATCATATTTATTTTTTATTTCTTCAAAATATTTGATTCCGGTTATATGAATAAACTGGATTTTATCTTGATATTTATCGTAAAGCTGTTTTGCAATATTAAAAACAATATTATTCAGTTTAACTGCTCCGAGACTTCCGCCAAAAATAAAAACAGTAAAAACTCCGTTGCTTATATTAAGTTTTTTACACGCTTCTTTCCGAGGTATATCAAAAATATCTTTTCTTACGGGATTTGAAGTGTAGACTGTTTTTAAAGGGCAGAAATATTTTAATGAATTTTTGAAACTTACCGCAATTTTATCGACAAATTTAGATAACAATTTATTTGCAATTCCCGGTATGGAATTTTGTTCATGTATCATTGTCGGTATTTTTTTAAATTTGGCGACAATTAATACCGGCACTGATAAATATGCCCCCATTCCGATTACGGCTTTAGGATTTATTTTATTGATTATTGCATTTGCCTTAAATATGCTTTTTATAAAGTTAAACGGACACAAAAATAACTTTATTGATATTTTTCTGGGAGGTGCATAAAAATTTAAAAGTTTGTAATCATATCCGGAATTTCTTACTATGTTTAAAGATACGGAATTTGCAACATCGTTGACGACAAAAACAGGATTATAACCGGAATCTTTTAACTCGTATGCAAGTGCAATTCCGGGATATACGTGCCCGCCGGTACCGCTAGCTATTATTAAAATATTGTCCATATTTATTTTTTCCTTGATATATTGAATAATATACCAATTGTTATCAAACTATACAACATAGATGATCCTCCGTAAGATATAAACGGTAAGGGCATACCTTTTGTTGGCAAAACCCCTATGGACATTCCCATGTTTATGATAGCTTGAAGTGCAAACATAACTCCTATCGTAAAAGCTAAATTTTTACCAAAATCATCATCACATTTTTCACTTATTTTAAAAGCTTTTAGTACTATAAATATAAATGATAAAATTACAAGAGATACTACGAAAAATCCGCCTTCTTCACCTATTATCGGAAAAATAAAATCTGTATGTGCCTCGGGTAGATGTAAAAGTTTCATTTCACTTTGACCGGGTCCTTTGCCGAAAAATCCGCCTGATCCTAAAGCTATGATAGCACTTTTAACATTTGATGAAGATTTTGTCCAATCAGAAAGAGAATAAAAATAATCCGTGATTCTGGTTGTTCTATATGCTTCTATGTATACAAACAGTATTGCACAAATTGCAAACACAATATCTGTAATAATAATACGTTTCCATGTGGCACCGGTAATAATGAGTATTGCTGTAAATGTTAATCCGAGAAGAACAACAGTTCCCAAATCTTTTTGCAGTACTATTAATACTGTAAATATCGCAAAACAACCTATTGTTATCCAAAACTTTTTACTGAAATTGTCTTCAAATTTTTGTTTTTTAGATAAAATTTTAGTCGCTATTATAGCAAAAGCTATTTTTGCAAGTTCTGACGGTTGCATTTTTATAATGCCTAAATCTAACCATCTTGTTGCGCCTTTGGTTTCTTTACCTAATACCAATACCGCAACAAGCAGAGCAATTAATATAATAAATATAAACAAAGTTATTTTTTTTTCTTTATACAACTTATAGTCAAAAACAAACGCAGTAAATAAAAAACATATTATACCTAAGCACATGGTTATTATATGTTTAAAAAAAAGATGAAGGGAAATATCCTCCAATCGGACAGGTGTAATCGATATGCTTTCTACAATGCCTACAAACAGAAGAAAAAAGATAAAGATAAGTAAAGACCAATTATATCTGTTAATTGTGGAAAATTCATATAACGGATTTTTAATATATTTTTTAATAGTTTTAAAGAAATTATTCATATTATTTTATAGACAAAATTATTTTTTTGAATTCATGTCCTCTATGCTCAAAATTTTCAAATTGATCAAATGAGGCACAAGCGGGAGAGAACAATACAATATCTTTTTCTTTTACAATAGATTGGAGTTGTTTTATTGCATTTTCTAATGTGACTGTTTTATATATTTTTGCAGAATCTTTCAGCTCTTTTTCTATTATTGGTGTTGCCTCGCCTATTAACATAATAGTTTTAACTTTAGCTTTAATAAGTTTATAAATCGGTTTATAAGAACTTCCTTTATCTTGACCGCCAAGTATAAGATGAATGTTTTTATCAAATGATTCCAACGCCACTTTTGTTGAGTCTACATTTGTGGACTTTGAATCATTGTAGTATTTTACACCTCTGATATTTCTGACAAACTCTATTCTGTGTTCCACGCCTTTAAAAGACGAAACCATTTTTTTAATATCATCAATTTTTATTCCCAGAAGATAAGCACTGGCAATTGATGCAAGAATATTGTCAATATTATGTCTGCCGGGAATTTTTACAAATATTTCAAAGTCAATTTTTTTCTTTTTATATTGAATATGAAATTTATTCTCTTTATAGTAAATACAATTTTGTCCGGATTTTGACAGATTAAATGGGAACCGGGAGTTGTTATTTAAAGCGATAAGTTTTTTTAAATACTTATCCTTATAATTAAATATTGTAAAATCATTGCCAGTTTGATTTTTAAATATATTTGATTTTGCTTTTATATAATTTTTCATTGTTTTATGATGTTTTATGTGGTCGGGCGTTATATTTAATAAAACACTGATATTCGGTTTAAACTTGGGAAAATCTTCCAGCTGATAAGAGGACAATTCCAGTACTAAAATTGTATTTTTATTTATTTTATTTGCCACAGATGATAATGGATATCCGATATTTCCTGCCACAACAGTATTTTTATAAGCGTATTTTATGATTTTATAAGTTAACGTAGTTGTGGTAGTTTTGCCGTTTGTCCCCGTTATTGCAATAACTTTTTTAGGTTTTACAAAACTTAAAGCAAAATCAATTTCGCTTATAACAGGTATTTTTTTTCTTACAGCATCTGTTAAAATTGGTAAATCCGACGATAATCCAGGACTTTTTATTATTAAATCACAGTCCAATACTTTATTTGAATGTTTATTAAATTCAATTTTAACTTTTTTATTGAGTTTCATCTGCAAATGTGTTTTTGGTTTGCCACAGTCACTTGCAAAAACTTTAAATCCTTTATTACAGGCTAAATTGGCACAGGCAATTCCGGATTTTCCAAGTCCTAAAACTGATATTTTTTTCATAGTATATTCCGTAAAATTAATTTTATATTTGAATTGTTAAAAAAACTAACAATTTCTGTTGCCAATCTTAAAAAGTTTTCTTTGAAAAATATTTTTAACTATCTGATTTTTAATGAAGCAATTGCTATAATCGCAAGAATAATACCGATAATCCAAAATCTTATTGTGACTTTAGTTTCCCGCAGGCCGCCAAGTTCAAAATGATGGTGAATAGGAGCCATTTTAAATACACGTTTTTTTGTTCTTTTAAAAACTGCCACCTGTATCAAAACAGATAATGCTTCTACGACAAATATTCCGCCGACCAGAAACAAGATCAATTCCTGTTTTATAAAAACAGCAATCAGTCCGAGAACTCCGCCGAGACATAAGCTTCCTGTGTCACCCATAAAAATTTCCGCAGGATGCGCATTGTACCATAAAAATCCCAAACTCGCTCCGAACATTGCCATTAAAAATACGGATATTTCTCCCGCACCGCTTACGTGTATGATTTTTAAATAAGATGATATGTTAAAATTTCCTATAAGATAAGCAAAGAGCGCCAGAGTAAGAGTAACAACAATGATATTTCCTATTGCCAAACCGTCTAATCCGTCGGTAAGATTGACTGCATTCGAACTGCCGACGATAACAAATAATATTAAAACAAAATATAAATAAGACAAAGGCAGAAAACAATTTTTTGCAAAAGGAATATCCAAAGATGTTGCAAACTGGGCATTTGTCGGATGAAAGAAAAGATAGGCTATAACGGCAAGTGAAAATATTGTCTGCCAAAACAATTTTTTTCTGCCTGACAATCCTTTCGGGTTTTTTTTTGTAAGTTTTAAATAATCATCTGCAAAACCGATAGTGCCAAAAAATAATGTGGCAGCAGATAGCCATAAAATATAAACATTATCAAGCCTTGCCCATAAAAGCACAGACAACAACAATGAAATTATTATTATTATTCCGCCCATTGTAGGAGTACCTGATTTGCATTGATGGTTAGACGGGGCACAATCACGGACTGTTTGTCCGACTTTAAGTTCTTTAAGTTTTCTTATAATATAAGGACCTATGAGAAATGATATCATTAAACTTGTTAAAACAGCACCGCCTGCTCTGAAAGTTATATATTGAAAAATATTAAAAGGGGAAAATAAATCACTTAAGGGATACAAAATATGATATAGCATTTAAATCTCCCGGGATATAAGTTTGTCATATATTATATCAAGTTTTATGCCTCTTGAAGCTTTAAAAAGCACAAGAGAATTTTCTTTTAAATCTTTTTTTAAATCTTGCAGAAGTAAATCTCTGTTATCAAAATATTTGGTTCGCTTATTTAAAATCCTGTCTTTCATATATTTCGATTTATCTCCGAATAAATAAACTGTATTAACTGAGGGGAGTGTATTAATAAATTCTCCGATTTCTATGTGATATTGATCAGAATTGTCTCCCAGCTCCAACATATCTCCCAAAACCAATATAATATCTTTATTTGGATAGGATTGTTCTAAACTGGAAATAGATTCTTTCATTGATGAAGGATTAGCATTGTAAGCATCATTTATAACAATAGCTCCGTTATCAAGTTTAACAGACTGCATTCTCATTTTCGGCGGGAAAAATGTTTTTAAACCTTCACTAATTTCGCTGATTGAAAACCCCATGTCATTTGCAACGGCGATTGTTCCCAAAGCATTAAGAATATTAAACTTTCCCTTTAAGGGAATTTCAAAAGTTTCAAAGATTCCATTCACAAAAACATCAAAAGTCGGATTATCTATATCCAGTTTTATATTTTTTGCATATATATTTGCATTCGGATTGAAACCAAAAGTTACAACTTTTTTAGATATAGTATTAACTATGGATTTTAAATATGGATTATCTATATTTAATGCTATTACACCGTTATCATTTAAACCATCAATGATTTGTATTTTTTCTCTTAGGACATTTTCCTGATTTTTAAAAAATTCAAGGTGTGATGATCCGATATTGGTTATAATTGCATAATCTGGAGTGACAATATCTGTCAAAGTTTTTATTTCCCCGAATTCAGATGTCCCTAACTCAAAAACGGCGTATTTCGTATCATAAGTTAAATTGAAAACTGTCAGGGGAACACCTATTCTGTTATTGAAATTTCCTTGATTGTTTAATGTCTTTGCTTTTTGTTTTAAAATTGATGCCAGCATTTCTTTTGTTGTTGTTTTTCCGTTGGATCCTGTTATTGCAATGGTTTTTAAATCTGTAAATTTGTTCTTATACATTTTTGCAACCTTTTCCAATGCAATCGAAGTGTTTTGAACTTTTACAAATATAGGCTGATAAGGGGAGTAATTTATTTGAATATTATCATCGGAATATATTATTGCCGATACTTTTTTTCCAACAACATCTTTTATAAAGTCATGTCCGTCAAGATTTTTTCCTTTTATTGCAAAAAACAGCGAATCTTTTTCTACTGTCCTGGAATCAATTCCGATTTTATTTATTGATATATCAGGATTGCCACCGGTAAATTTGCCGTTTATAGATTTTATTATTTCAGTTAAATTTATATTTTCCATTTTATTATTTTTATATTAATTTCAGAACTTCTTCTTTATCATCAAAATGAAACTTTGTAGTTCCTATTATTTGATAAGTTTCATGCCCCTTACCGGCAAGTAATACTATATCATTTTTACCGGCAGATTTAATAGCTTCCCTAATTGCTTCTCGTCTGTCTATAATTACCTTATAATTTGTTTTATTTATTTTTTTAGCACCGCTTTCTACTTCTTCAACTATCAGAACCGGATCCTCTTCTCTGGGATTATCTGAAGTTATAAACACAAAATCACTCAGAGAACATGCAGTTTGTGCCATAAGAGGTCTTTTTGTTTTATCCCTATTGCCACCGCATCCAAATATGGTAATAATTTTATTATGATTTAAATTTTTTATAGCAGATAATACATTTTGCAATGCATCATTTGTATGAGCATAATCAACAATTACTGTAAAACCGTTTTTTGAAATTATTTTTTCAAATCTTCCGGGAGCCGGCAAAGTATTTTCCAGTCTGTTTATTATATCATGAAATTTGAAACCACTTGCCATGCATATGGCAAAAACAGCTAATATATTATAAACATTATGTAATCCTATATGTTGTATTGTTATATTTTTATCGCCAAATACAGATGTTAGTTGAAATGAAGAACTGTCATTGTTTAGTTGTATGTCGGATGCATTAATTTGCGCCGTTTTGTCTTTGACCGAATATGAAATTTTTTGAACTTTTAAATTTTTTTCAAAAAGTTTTTTTCCGTAAACATCGTCTATGTTAATTATTTCATATTTTCTATTTTGTTTTGTATTATTCTGTAGTGATGAAAACAATAAGGATTTAGCTTCAAAATATGTATCCATATTCTTATGAAAATCGAGATGATCCGGCGTTAAATTTGTCCAAACAGCAATATCAAATTCTATGCCTTTGACTCTGCCTAATACTAATGAATGAGAAGAAACTTCCATAATAAGATATTTTATGTTATGAGCCAGCATCTCACTCATCATTTTATATAGATCTAAAGAATGCGGAGTTGTGTTGGAAGCATCAATCTTTTTATCTGCGTATCTGTGATTTATAGTTCCTATTACACCGATTTCAACTCCGAGAGATTTAAATAATGATTCTGTCATGTAAGTTATAGATGTTTTTCCGTTGGTACCGGTAACACCGATTACCGTCATCTTTTTGTCGGGATAATCATAAAATTTGGCACTTATCTTTGCCATTGCGTCAATTACATCAGACACGATAATATTTACACAGGATAATCCGTCAATTTTTTCTTCGGAAACTACACATAATGCACCTTTTAAAACAGCTTCTTCTGCAAATTTAATCCCGTTGGTATGTACCCCTTTTAATGCAAAAAACATATAACTATCAGATATTTTTCTGGAATCGTATGATAAACCCAGAATATCAATTTCACTGTTACCTATAATTTGATTTTCAATTTCTGATATTAAATCTTTCAAAAACATAAAAAATTCCTATTTTTTTATTTTAGCAATATCATCTTTCGGAATATTCAGATATTGCATGGTTCTCCGTGCTATTTTAGCAAAAACAGGGGCAGCAACAGAAGAAGCATAATAGTCACCCTGTGGTTCATCAAATAAGACGAGTATAACTAATTTTGGTTTCATTGCAGGAATCATCCCGCAAAATGATGATACATAATATTTTTTTGAATATTTTCCTATTGTTTTATCTATTTTTTGGGCAGTACCTGTTTTGCCGCCTACCGTATAACCTTCAATTTTTGCTCCTTTCCCGGTTCCGTTATCAACAACTCCTTTTAAAATTTTACGAATTTGTGTGGCGGTATCTTCCGAAATTACCCTGCGAACTATAAACGATTGTGTCGATTGTTGAACAGAATTTATAGATTTTATAATTTGAGGTTTTACTAACAAACCGTTATTGGCAACAGCGGAAAAACTATTTATTGTTTGCAAAGGTGTTGTTAATATTTCTTGACCAAACGATATTGTATGTAAACTTCTTCCGCTCCAGGCATTTGTCGTTTTTAAAGTTCCGTTTTCTTCGCCGTTTAATTCAATTCCTGTTTTGCTGTCAAAACCGAATAATTTAATATATTTGTAAAATTTATCCTTCCCCAGAGCCAGTGCGATTTTAGCTGTTCCTATATTTGAAGAATATTCTATAACCTGAGTCAGAGTAATAACCCCTTGTTTTTCATGATCACTGATTATAACATTTTTATAAATTTCCATTTTTCCGTTTTGGCAGTCTATTTTATCGGTTGGTTTTAATAATTTTTCTTCCAGTACACCGGCAAGAGCAACGATTTTAAAAGTAGACCCCGGTTCATTTGTTCCGCTAATGGCATAATTTCGCAATACGGACAGATCTTTAATTTTTTCACTGAGGGCGTAATTAGGTAATGAAACCATGGCAAGAATATCACCTGAATATGGATCCTGAACAATTGCAACGGCATGTTTTGCTTTGGTTTGTTTGAAAGCTTCCCTCAATTCCTGTTCAACAATAAATTGTATTTTCTTATCTGTTGTTAAACAGACTGATTTTCCATAGTATAAATTTTCATTGGGAGTTGTGGTATAAATACTCTTTCTTTTTACTCCGCCGATTTCTTTTGTTGCTATTTTTAAATAATCTCCGCTTAAATGATTGTTACAGGTATTTTCAATCCCTTCAATGCCTATTCCGGAGGCATTTACTCTACCTAAAACATGAGACAGCATTTTTGTTTCGGGATATTGACGTATATACCTATAAGTGAATTTACACTCATAACCGACAAGCAATTGTTTATTGTTTTTCATCTGTTCTATAATATTTTCATCTAAGTCATCTATTATTTTTATATTTCTTTTTTTTTGATTTACTTGTTGGATTTGTTGAGGTGAGAGTTTTATGTTAAATTCAGTCAATATTTTTATTATTTTATCAATGTCTTTGATGTTTTTACCGTCTAAAAACAGCGTGTATTTTTTTACACTCATAGCTAAAACATTGCCGTTTCTGTCTAAAATATCGCCACGTCTGGGTTTTTCTGTGATTTCTTTATTAACCGTGAAATCAACACGTTTATCAGTATCGCTAAATTTAAAAATCTGGAAATAAAAGGCTCTTGTAGTAATTATTAAAAACATAAACAATATAAGGAGAAGTATAAATGTTTTTCTTTTTTTAATGTTAACTTGTTGATTTTTTTGAAATATAAATATGTTTTTTTTAATCATTCTTTTATAGTAACAATTTCATTCTCAGTGGGAGCAGCAAATTTTTTTTCTTTGGCAATTTTATCTAATTTTTCCAGGGACAGTATGGCATTAATCTTATACTTTGTTTCATCCGTATCAGTTTTCAATCTGTCATATTCTACTTTTAAACGTGAATTTTCAGATTCAAATTTTAATAACAAGTTAGGCAGGTATGTGTAAATTACAATTGTTCCCAAGATTATTAAAACAATCCATATAAAAACAACAATTTTAAATAGTTTAGGTTTATTTTTATACATTACAATTCTCCAATACACGCATCTTTGCACTTCTGCTTCTGGGATTATTTTCTATTTCGGTTTCATTTGCTATTATAACTTTTTTATTAATAATTTTTAATCCATAACTTTGAAAATTCTTAAAGCTTTGTTTAACGATTCTGTCTTCTAAAGAATGATAAGTTAGTATTACGGCTCTTGCATTTAGCGATAAAACCTGAGGTAAACTGCTTAACATTTCCTGTAAACTTCCAAGTTCATCATTTACATAGATTCTAAGTGCCTGAAATATTTTTGTTGACGGATTAATTTTATCTTTTTTCCATTTTACACTGCAAACAATATCGCTTAGTTGTCTGCAGGTTTTAATTTTTCCTTTAATTCTGCTTTCTATAATTTTTTTTGCTATTTGTCTGGAAAAAGATTCTTCTCCGTATTGAAAAAAAATTCGCTCCAATTCCTCTTGATTATAAGAATTTATAATATCATAAGCAGATAATGTTTGATTTTGGTCCATTCTCATATCTAGGGGGTCATTAGAATTAAATGAGAATCCTCTGGCCATATCATCCAGTTGTTTAGATGATACACCCAAATCGGCAAATAAACCATTTACCTTCTCAATGTTTTTTTCTTTTAATTGATTTAATACGTGTCTGAAATTTGATTTGCAAAATATTATTCTGTCTTTAAATTTTATTATGTTATCATTGCTTAAAAAACGGTTATAAGAATCAATGTCCTGATCAAACGCAATTATTTTTATATTGTCAAACTGTTCCAAAAAATATAGGGAATGTCCCCCTCCGCCAAAAGTGCAATCTATATAATAACCATCGTTTTTAGTAATTAGATATTGAGTTACTTCATCTGACATAACGGGTTTATGGTAAAAGGCATCACTCATTATGTTTTCCTATTTTGAGAAAAACATTCTCACGGCAACAATGAGCATAATAATTGAGAATATTTTCCTTAATATATTTGCAGGTAATACTGTCGCAAATTTTGCGCCAAAATAACCGCCTATAATAAATCCGCAACAAATAATAAGAGCAACCGGGATATTTACATTTCCTGCTTTGTAGTAAATCCAAATTGTAAGGATGCTTGCAGGTAAAACAGCCAAAGCAGTACCTTGAGCGGAATGTTGGGTCATCCCAAAAAACAATACAAGCAGTGGCACCATGACAACGCCGCCGCCGATGCCGGCAAGTCCGCTTAATGAACCTGCCAACAAACCTATAAGTATGCAATAAATAACTGAAATTATATCCATAAATACACCGCTTACAAAGAAAATGTAGATACCTATACACCGAATTCTGTATGTTTGTTTCCAAACATTACGGTCATTTCTCTGCTACGCAAATTGCTCTGCATAGTCAAGCGATAGATATTCTATCTTGCTTTCCAGTAAGGATTTAGCCGTTTCACTCTTGTTTTTGTTAAACTTATCACAAGATTCTCCCTTAAAAAAGGGAGCTTTCTACTTTTCAGTAAAAAGCGTCACTGTTCGCACCTCTATCCTTGCGGACGATGGGAATTACCCACTACCGTTTTCTCATTTAAGAGAATAAAGTTCGGACTTTCCTCTTTGTAAAATTAATTACAAAGCGACCGTACAGTATCTACATAATCTATATGTGTTTTTTATTAAACAAAATTCTTGAACAATTATCACAATAGACAAGTTCCTGACATTTTGTAGCCTGATTTATTAATTGAGGTCTTAGCACCATATTACAAGCAGTGCAACTGTCTCCATCAAGTAAAGCAAGCCCTTGACCATTTCTGTTTTCTCTTATTCTTTCATATTGTGACAAAATATTTGTGTTTATTTTTTTTGCAAACTCGTTTCTTTCTTTTTTTAAAATAATGATATCGTCCATATATTTTTTTATATTTTGTTCTATCAACGAAATTGTATTGGTTGCCTCTGCTTCTGTTTTTTTTAAAGTTTCTTCATATTGTTTTAAATTAATAAGTTCTTGATCAATACTGTCCATTAACATTAAAATTTCATCTTCAATATTGCTTTTATCTGCTTTTGCTTTTTCTATTTCCAAAAGACACGTTTTATAAACATCGTTTGATTTAACAGAATTTAAATCAGAAGTATGTTTCGCAATAACTGTTTCTTTTGTTGACAACAAAGATTCTTTTTCTTTTTTTAGAGAACTTAGTCTGACATATTCGATTTTTTCGCTTTCAAATTTAGCCTTTAAATTTATAATTTCTTGTTTTTTTTCTTCAATTTCCTTTGGTAAATTTAAAGACTGTTGTTCTAAATTTACAATACGAGTATCCAATTCTTGTAAATCAGACAGCAATAATAACATTTCTTTCAAATTTTCCATTATATCTCCACATAAGTAAAAATAACCTTAACAATTTTAAATTATAGCAAGTTTGAATATATTAGGCAATATTTAAAAATGTGATTTAATTTTAGATTTATTTAAAATAATCATGTTGATTAAAAATTACTTTTCGGATTTGTTTTGATGTAAAACCTGCATAGATGTTTGATTGGGCAAATTATATGATTAGGTTTTCTTGCTTTACAAATTCTGCGTCCCAAAGTTTGTATTAAAAATGAAATTTTTATCCAATGTTTTTTCGGAATAATTTTTATTAAATCTTGTTCTATTTTTTTAGGGTCTGAGTTTTTTGATAAACCGATTAAATTTGACAGTCTTATAACATGTGTGTCAACGGCAATTCCTGCTGTAATTCCGTACCCGCTTCCGAGAACTATGTTTGCCGTTTTTCTTGCTACTCCGTCTAATTTGATAAGTTCTTCCATCGTTTTTGGCACAATCCCGTTATGATTTTTTAATATTTTATTTGCCGTTGAAATTATATTTTTCGCCTTATTTCTGTAAAACCCTATGGATTTTATATCATTTTGGAATTCAATAATATCTGCTTTTGCATAATCAGTGACAGTTTTATATTTTTTAAATAAACAGGATGTAACTATATTAACTCTTTTATCTGTGCATTGAGCAGAAAGTATAGTGGCAACTAATAATTCAAATACATTGGAAAAATTTAAAGCGATATCGATATCTTTGTATTCTTTATTTAGGATTTTAATGATTTTATCAATATTTTTATTCATCATATTTAATATTGAGTATTTTTATAATTTGAGGATGTAGTAACTTATTTGAAGCAACCATAGTTTGCCCAAATAAAAAATTATCTTTATTATCAAAATCTGAGATTTTTCCACCGGCTTCTGCAACCATTAAGATGCCGGCAGCCACATCCCACGGCTTAAGCCCTTCTTCCCAAAAAAAATCAAATCTGCCACAGGCCACATATGCCAGATCTATTGCCGCAGAACCGAACCTTCTAAGTCCTTGAGTTTTTAACATTATGTTTGTGAAATTTTTTAAAACTCTTTTATGATTTTGATGAGTATAATAAGGAAAACCAGTTACAGGCAGAGCCCTTATCATTTTGTTTATATTAGAAACTTTAATTTTTTTATTGTTTAAAAAACTACCCTTGCCTTTTTCTGCCACAAATAATTCTTTCAATGCAGGTGCATAAACTACTGCGGATATGATTTCATTTTTATATAGTAATCCTATTGAAATACAAAATGTCGGAACACCGTGTACAAAATTAACTGTCCCGTCCAGAGGATCTATAATCCAGCAATAATCACTTTTATTTTTTTCAAAATTATCTTTTTCTTCTGCAATGATATTATGATTTGGAAAATATTTTTTAATAGTGGAAACTATTATCTGTTGGGATTGTCTGTCGGCAATTGTTACGGGGTCAACTTTACCTTTATATTCAATATCTTTCAGATTATTGAAATATTTTAAAAGGATTTCAGATCCGGCATTTGCGCTTTCAATTGCCACATTAGTATATTTGTTGAATCTCATAATTAAACAAAAAAAGTCCAATCTTTTAAAATTGGACTTGTTATTAATTTTTGGCGGGGACGACGGGATTTGAACCCGCGGTCTCTGCCTTGACAGGGCAGTGTGTTAAACCAGGCTACACCACATCCCCAAAAGTTAACACGAACGGAATTGTACCAGAATAGATTTTATTTGTCAAACATATTTTTGCTTTACAGAAAGGCTTGAAAATACTAAAATATGCAACTAGTGGGATTAAAGAAAATGAGGAGAGTATCGTGATAGGCTCAAATGATATTGAAGAGGCAAAGTTATTTCATCAAGGCAAAGTAAGAGATGTTTTCTATTATGGTAAAGATTTTTTGATAGTTGCCACAGACAGACTTTCTGCATTTGATTATGTTTTGGGTTCGGTTATACCGGATAAAGGCAGAATTCTTCATAAATTATCAATGTTTTGGTTTGATTATGTTCAAAATATAGTCCCGAATCATATCATTACAGGTGATTTTAACAGTTTTCCTGAAGAATTAAAAAAATATGTTTTTTTAAGAGACAGGTCAATGATTGTAAAAAAAGCAAAAAGAATAGACATAGAATGTATTGTAAGAGGCTATCTTGCAGGTTCGGGCTGGAAGGAATATCAAAAATCTCAAACTGTATGTGGAATAAAATTGCCTGCCGGACTAAAAGAATCATCAAAATTGCCGAACCCTATTTTTACGCCTTCAAGTAAAGAAGAAGGCGGGAAACATGATGAGAATATTTCATTTGAAGAAACTGCCGGAAGAATAGGTGATGACTTGGCAGCACAAATCAGTGAAATTTCAATTACACTTTATAAAAAAGTCAGTGAATTTTGTTTGACAAGAGGAATCATTCTTGCAGATACAAAACTTGAATTTGGTATTTATGAAGGCAAATTAATATTAATTGATGAAATTTTTACTCCGGACTCTTCAAGATTTTGGGAAAAAGAAAAATATCAGGAAGGCATCAGCCAGGACAGTTTGGATAAACAATATGTCAGAGATTATCTTGAAAAGATTAAATGGGATAAACAACCGCCGGTTCCGTCATTACCGGAAGATGTGATTGAACAAACAAGAGCAAAATATATTGAAGCTTATGAAAAAATAACAGGTAGGAATTTTTAATGATATTTGAAATTGCGATTAAAATGAAAAAAGGATTTTCAAATCCGCACACAACGCACTTGGTCGGTGATATTGAAGGAATAGGAGTAAAAGGAATAAAGTCAGTCGAATATATGCCGGTTTACAGACTAGACTCCGACATAACAGAAAAACAGTCCGAAAAAATAGCATCTGAATTATTAAGCGATAAAATAACAGAGGAATTTGGTATAAATAAGTACAATTCTTTAAATGATAAAAAAATAGAAAAAAATTCTATTGAAGTTTGGTTTAAATCAGGTGTTACCGATACAGTCTCGGAAAGTGTTGTCAAAGCAATAAAAGATTTAGGCATATTAAATACCGTAGCCGTAAAAACGGGACATAAATATTTGTTAAACGGCGAGATTGATGATAAAAAATTAACAAAAATTGCAACGGGACTGCTTGCAAATACTCTAATTCAGGAATATAAAATAAAATGAATCCAAATGTAAACACTGTTGAAGTAATTAATCTAAGCGACAAACAATTAATAGAACTCAGTAAAAAAAATACGCTTTCTTTATCTCTTGTTGAAATGAAAGAAGTGCAAAAATATTTCAAGTCCGTTAAAAGAAATCCGACTGACGTCGAGCTTGAAACAATTGCCCAGACATGGAGCGAACATTGTAAGCATAAAACTTTAACGGGAAACATTGAATATGTTGAAGAAACTTCAAAGGGAAGGAAGGTAAAAAAGTATTCTAATTTACTTAAAGAAACAATTTTCAGAGCAACGGTTGAATTAAATAAAAAATGGTGTATTTCGGTATTTAAAGATAATGCAGGCGTTATAGATTTTGATAATAAAAACGGAGTTGCTTTTAAAGTTGAAACACATAACCATCCTTCTGCCCTTGAACCTTACGGCGGAGCAGCAACAGGAATCGGCGGTGTTATAAGAGATATTTTAGGAGTCGGTCTTGGTGCAAAACCGTTGGCAAATACAGACGTTTTTTGTTTCGGACTGCCCGATACGAAATATTCTGAAGTGCCTGAAGGAATGCATCATCCTAAAAGAATTGCAAAAGGCGTTGTTTCCGGAGTCAGAGATTACGGAAACAGAATGGGTATTCCTACCGTAAACGGCTCTGTGTTTTTTGATAAAGGGTATATGGCAAATCCGTTGGTTTATTGCGGAACAATGGGAATAATACCGAAGAGCAAAGTAGTTAAAGAAGTTAAACCGGGAGATTTGGTTTTAGTTGTCGGCGGAAGAACCGGAAGAGACGGAATACACGGAGCAACATTTTCGTCTGTTGAACTTGATAAAGAATCAGATGTAAGCGCTGTTCAAATAGGAAATCCGATAGTTGAAAAAAAAGTTTTAGATACGATGCTTAAAGCAAGAGATTTGAATCTGTACCGCGGAGTAACTGATTGCGGAGCGGGCGGACTTTCAAGCGCCGTAGGAGAACTCGGAGAAAAAACAGGTGTTGTTGTTGAACTCGAGAAAGTTCCTCTGAAATATAAAGGGCTTAAACCGTGGGAAATATGGATTTCCGAAGCACAGGAAAGAATGGTTTTTGCAGTACAGCCGAAGAATAAAAATAAAATTTTAGAATTATTTAAAAAAGAAAATGTTGAAGCTGTTTTTATAGGGAAATTCACAAATAATAAAAAACTTCTTCTGACTTATAACGGAGAGACAGTCGCAGATATGGGGATGGATTTTCTGCACGACGGTGTGCCAAAACCTACAAGACCTGCGGTCTGGAAAGAAAATAAAATTATAAAACAAAAACCGCTAAAAACTACTTCAAAATCTTTATTACAGGATATTAAAAAAGTTTTGGGTGATATAAATGTCTGTTCAAGAGAATGGATTATAAGACAGTATGACCATGAAGTTCAGGGACAGACCGTTGTTAAACCTTTACAGGGTAATTCCGTTCATAACTTCGGCCCTTCCGATGCATCGGTTATTTGGCCGTATGCGGTTGTTAAAAATACAAAGAAAGCAATTGTTTTATCAAACGGGCTGAATCCTGAATACGGTAAAATTGATACATATAAGATGACGACATCTGCAATAGAAGAAGCAGTAAGAAATGCAGTCTGTGTCGGGGCAGATCCTGAAAAATTATCTGTATTAGATAATTTTTGTTGGGGTAATCCGAATAAACCTGAAATTTTGGGTAGTTTAGTCAGAGCATCTCAGGCATGTTACGATATGTCAAAAGGTTTTGAAATACCGTTTATATCTGGCAAAGACAGTTTATATAACGAATACACAATAGAGGGCAAAACTTATTCCATCCCTCCTGCACTTTTAATTTCGGCTATGGGTGTTATTGAAGATGTAAATAAAACTATAACAATGAACTTAAAATCAGCAGGTAGCAGTATATATTTGGTAGGTTTAACAAAAAATGAATTAGGCGGTTCAATATATTCAAAGATAAAAGGGTTTAAGGCAATAGTGCCTGACGTTGAAATAAAGACTTCTAAAAAATTAATGAAAGCCATGTATAATGCAATTTCAGGCGGGCTTGTTGAAGCCTGTCATGATTGTTCTGAAGGCGGATTTATAACCTCAATTTCAGAAATGGCTTTTGCCGGTGAACTTGGCGTAAATATTAACGCTGATTTAATAAAAACAGATGATACAAAAATGACATTGGCTGAAAAATTATTTTCAGAATCAAATACAAGATTTGTTGTTGAAGTAAGTGATAGCATTAAAGAAAAATTTGAAAAAGCATTAAAAGGTTTTGAATTTGCAAAAGTAGGTTATGTCACAGATAAACAATATTTGGAGTTAGAATCAAAAAAATCAAAAATTGTTGTAAAAGAAAATATAAGAAATTTACAAAAAGCCTGGCAGAAACAGTTGTTTTAATGATTTTAAGTTTTAAATATTTGCAAAATACAATAAACAAAAAGGCAACAAGGATTTTTAAATGAAAAAAATAAAAGCGATAATTGTAAGAACAGCAGGAACAAATTGTGATTATGAATTACAATCTGCATTTGAAATGTGCGGGGCTGAAGCAGAAAGAGTACATATCAATGAATTAATAAGTAATAAAAATAAAATATTATCATATGATATTTTGGCAGTTCCGGGCGGATTCTCATACGGCGATGATATCGCTTCCGGTAAAATTTTATCAAATGAATTAAAAAATAAATTAGGCGACAATATTAAAAAGTTTGCACTTTCGGGTAAACCTATAATCGGTATTTGTAACGGATTTCAGGTATTGGTAAAAATGGGATTACTTCCTAAACCGGAAAAGTTTGAACAGATATCAACATTGTCTTACAATGATTCAAATAAATTTGAATGCAGGTGGGTTTATTTAAAAACTCAGAAGAAAAACAATGATACAAAATGTATCTGGACAAAGAATTTACCTGATGTTATTTCGTTGCCGGTTGCTCATGGAGAAGGTAAATTTATAGCAGATGAAAAAGTTTTAAAACAGATAGAAGAAAATTCTCAGGTTGTTTTCAGATATTGTGATAGGAAAGGATTTAAAGCACAGTATCCGCAGGATCCTAACGGGTCTATGAATGAAATAGCCGGAATTTGTAACGAAAAAGGTAATATTTTCGGACTTATGCCACATCCGGAAAGATATGTTTATGCTTTGCAACATCCTGCAAGAGAAGGGTTTGACGGTGTTTACGGATGGGGGAAGCAAATATTCCAGAATGCAATAGATTTTTTAAAATAATTCAAAGGGTGGTAAAAATGAAAAACTGTATTAATTGTTTTTTTCAAGGTGACAATAATGTTGATGAAAACGGAGATGGTAGAGTTTTTTGTATGGTAAATTGTAAATGGAAAAAAGAACAGGATACATGTCTGCAATTTATCGAATATGCTGATTTAAGTAAAGATTTGAGAGCTCATTATGCAATGAAAGTAAAGGGCAATGACAGTCGTATGTCATACATTATTAAGTCGAATTGGTATATAATGATAGCCACATTCATTATGGCATTTTTAACATTTCTGGTTGTTGTAAAGTTTTTTGATAAATATATTTTTTAATGAGGTTGTAGATGAAAGTTTTAGTTATAGGTAACGGCGGAAGAGAACATGCTATTGTTTGGAAGTTGGCACAAAGCCCGAAAATTAATAAATTGTATTGTACAATAGGCAATTCAGGTATAGAAAATTTAGCAGAAATAGTTAATATAAAAGCAGATGATTTGGTATCACTTGCTGATTTTGTTGTAAAAGAAAAGATTGACTATGCTTTCGTCGGTCCTGAAATCCCTCTTGCTTTGGGTATAGTTGATTATTTTAATAAAAGAAATTTAAAAATATTTGGTCCCTCAAAAAAAGGCGCATTGCTTGAAGCAAGTAAAACATTTTCAAAAGATTTTATGAAAAAATATGCTATTCCTACGGCAGATTATTATAGTTTTAATGATTTTAAGTCAGCAAAAGATTTTTTAGATAATCAATGGGAAGACAATAAAAAAGTTGTTGTAAAGGCAGACGGACTTGCAGCCGGTAAAGGCGTTGTTATGTGCCAAAACAGAAAAGAGGCACAACTTGCAATAGAACAAATGATGTTGTCAAAAGTATTCGGAGATTCCGGCAGTAAAATAGTATTTGAAGAATGGTTGGAAGGCGAAGAAGTTTCAGTGCTTCTTTTTACAGACGGCAAATCGTTTGAAATAATGCCACCGGCACAGGATCATAAAAGAATAGGGGAAAAAGATACAGGGTTAAATACAGGCGGGATGGGTGCTTACGCTCCTGCTCCTATTGCTACAGAAAAATTATTGAAAGAGATTAAAGAAAATATAACCCCGAAAATATTAGAAGGATTGCAAAAAGAAAAAATAGAATATAAGGGTGTTTTATATGTAGGTTTTATGATTGTTAAAAATCAGCCTTATGTTTTAGAATTTAATTGCAGGTTTGGAGATCCGGAAACCCAAGTGATACTTCCGCTTTTAAAAACAGATTTATTTGATATAATGGAACAAACCATAGATTGTAAACTCGGTGATTTAAAAGTAGAGTGGTTTAATAAGTCAGCGGTAACGGTTGTTATTGCTTCGGGCGGTTATCCTGAAAAACATATTAACGGATATCAAATATCAGGATTGGATTTGGTAAAACCTGAGGATGCAATAGTTTTTCATGCAGGAACTAAAACAGAAAATGGTAAAATAGTCACATCAGGCGGAAGAGTATTAGCCGTGTCCGCAATAGCAGATGATATAAAATCAACAGTCGATAAAGTTTATAAGTCAGTTGAAAAAATTAAATTTGAAAAAAGTTATTATAGAAAAGATATTGCCTGGAGGGTATTGAAAAATGGATAAAATAATAGATGTAGCAGTTATTATGGGTTCAGATTCCGATCTTCCGACAATGGCAGAATGTTTGAAAATATTTGATAAATTCGGTATATCATATTCAGTTAATGTTGGTTCTGCTCACAGGACTCCTGAACATGTTAAAAAATGTGTTCAAAAATCAATTGCAACCGGAGCTAAAGTTTTCATAGCAGTGGCCGGTATGTCGGCAGCACTTCCCGGAGTTGTTGCTTCAGAAACAACATTTCCTGTCATAGGTGTTCCTATGGACGGTAAATATTTAGCAAGTATGGATGCTTTGTTTTCTGTATCTCAAATGCCGCCGTTTATGCCGGTAGCTTGTGTTTCAATAGGAAAAGCGGGAGCAATAAATTCAGCAATACTTGCAATACAAATACTTGCAATAAATGATGCAAAACTTGCAGATAAGTTTAAAGTATACAGACAGGACATGGCAAAATCAATAGTTGCAAAAGATGAAAAGTTAAATAAAACAGGATATGTAAAATATATAGAAGAGATGAAAAAATAAAATGGTACAAAAAAATATTTTAACACAAGAAGATATAAAAAAGATAATAACAAAATTGGCAAAAGCAGTGCTCAAAAAAAATGCTGATTTATCCGAGATTGCCGTTGTCGGCATTCAGACAGGCGGAGTTCATCTGGCAAAAAGACTGTTAAATGAAATAGTAAAAATAAAAAAAATCAAACAGGAAATTCCGTTTGGAGTTTTGGATATAACTCTTTACAGGGATGATCTTGGAGACAATGCTGATATCCCGACCATAAAAGATACAAATTTGCCGTTCGATATAAACGGTAAAAATATAATTTTAGTTGATGATGTTTTATTCACGGGAAGAACAATCAGGTCAGCATTGGATGTATTAAAAGATTACGGCAGACCAAAATCAATTCAGTTGGTTGTTTTAATAGACAGAGGTTATAGGGAACTTCCGATACAGGCAGATTTTGTCGGTTTATCTTATCATACAAAAGATGAAATTTGTGTTGAGTTTATTGAAATTGAAGGTAAAGATATGGTATACTTAAACAGTTCAAATTAGAGGGAGAGATATGTCTTTTAACAGAAAGGATCTGTTGGGATTGGAGTACCTGGAAAAACAAGAAATTCAAACAATTATTGAAACAGCAAAGCCGTTCAAAAGTTTATTCACCCGTTCAATCAAAAAAGCACCCGCACTCGTCGGAAAAACAGTCGTAAATCTATTTTATGAACCATCTACAAGAACAAGAACTTCATTTGAATTTGCCGCAAAAAGACTTTCGGCAGATGTCGTCAGTATTGCGACAGCTACTTCAAGTGTAGTAAAAGGTGAAAGCTTAATAGATACGGGTAAAACTTTTGAGGCAATGAAGGCTGATATTATAATCATCAGGCACTCACTTGCCGGAGCTCCGGAGATTTTAGCAAAGAATCTAAATGCCTCAATTATAAATGCAGGTGACGGTTTTCATGAGCATCCCACACAGGGTTTGTTAGATCTTTTTACCATTCTTGACAAAAAGAAAAAGGTTGAAGGTCTTAAAATTTTGTTAGTTGGAGATATACTTCACAGCAGAGTTGCAAAATCAAATATATGGGCACTCACAAAAATGGGTGCAAAAGTTAGAGTTGCAGGTCCGCCGACACTTATTCCCAAACACATTACAGATTTAGGTGTTGAAGTTTTTTATGATTTAGATAAAGCAATAAAAAATGTTGATGTTGTGAACATTTTAAGAATACAAATGGAAAGGCAACAAGAAAATTTATTTCCTTCAGTTCATGAGTATGTTGAGTTATATCAAGTTACGGAAGATCGATTGGCAACTGCAAAACCGGATGTTTTGGTTATGCATCCCGGTCCGATGAACAGGGGCATAGAAATATCTTCACAGGTTGCAGACAGTTCTAATGCTGTTATAAACGAACAAGTCACAAACGGGATAGCCGTTAGAATGGCAGTATTGTATTTGCTGGTCGCAGCCAGAAATAAACAGGGGAAGAAAAATGGCAATATTAATTAAAAATATAAGAGTTATTGATCCGTCAACGAAAACAAATAAAGTAAAAGATGTTTTTGTCGAGGGGAATAAAATAGTTTCTAAGTTATCTAAAAAACCGGATCTAGTTATTGACGGAAAAAACAAAATAGCAGTTCCGGGTTTAATAGATGTTCATTCCCACTTAAGAGAACCGGGACAGGAAGAAAAAGAAACAATCAAAACGGGAACCCGTTCTGCATGTAAAGGCGGAATAACTACGGTTTTTTGTATGCCTAATACAAAGCCTGTTACTGATAATGCACCGTCCGTGGAATACATTTTATTAAAAGCTCAGAAAGAAGGAAAGGTAAATGTCCTGCCTATAGGTTGTATAACAAAAGGTTCGCAAGGAGTTGAACTTGCAGAAATAGGGATTCTTAAAAAAGCCGGTATCGTTGCGGTTTCTGACGATGGGAGTCCTGTTACTAATTCTCAAATTATGAGAAGAGCGTTGGAATATACAAAAATGTTTAATTTACCGGTTATATCTCATTGTGAAGATAAAGAATTAAGCAAAAATGGTGTGATGAATGAAGGTAAAAACTCTATGCAGTTAGGTTTAAGAGGTATTCCGACTCAAAGTGAAGAAGTTATGGTTGCAAGAGACATAATGTTAGCTGAATTAGCAGATGGTTATTTGCATATAGCTCATGTTTCAACAGAGGGTTCGGTTGAACTTGTCAGACAGGCAAAGAAGAAAGGGCTGAAAGTAACAGCAGAAACCTGTCCTCACTATTTTACGTTAACGGATGACAGTTTAAAAACATTCAGCACAAATTATAAAATGAATCCTCCCCTTAGAACTTCAAAAGATATTCAAGCAATTAAAAAAGGATTAAAAGACGGCACAATAGATTGCATTTGTACAGATCACGCTCCACATACAGATGAAGAAAAAAATAAAGAATTTGATTTGGCGCCTTTCGGGATTATCGGTTTTGAAACAATGGTCTCTCTTGTGCTCAATGAACTTGTTGATAAAAAAGTTTTATCATTACCTGAGGCAATAGCAAAAATGACGGTCAATCCTGCCAAGATATTTTTACTCCAAGGCAGAGGAACTCTTAAAGTCGGCTCATTTGCAGATATTACAATAATTGATACAAAGTATTCTTATGAATATAAAAAAGAAGATATTCTTTCAAAGAGCAAGAACTCACCTTTTATAGGCAGAAAATTTAAAGGCGGAGCTGTTATGACGATCGTCAATGGTAAGATTGTGTGGTCATTGAAAGACGGAATAATCGAGTAAAAAAACTCACATCAGTTAAATTTTTAAGTATTTTCTTTTTAAAATAAAATATTAACATTGTCAATTGCGGAGTTTTTGTATTATTTGGTCTCTGGATAAAATCCCTTGTATCTGCCGGTTTCTGTTTATAACTATAATACTTTTGATGCCGTTTGAATGAAGTAGAAATAGTGCTTTGTATAGGTCATCTTCCTGTTTTATAAATAATGGGTCGGGATTCATTATTATTTCAATGCTTGCTTCAGTGGTGTTTCCCCTTACTATATAATCTTCAAGATCATCTCTGGTTATAATTCCGGCGAGTTTTTCTTTTTCATCCGAAACAGGCAAAATATCATAATCACATCTTCTCATTGATTCAACTGCGTCTTTAACTTTTGTTTCAAGAGATATTGTGCATATTTTTGAGTCCATAGTATCAAAAGCCTGAATCTTAGTTAGAATTGTTTTTTCTTTTGAGGGAGCATCCTGTTTTAATATAAGAGTAGAATATATAGGAGCATGATTAAGTTTTTCTGCTACCAAATCTGCTATGGCAACACTGAACATTACGGGTAAAATATTATGATAATCGCCGGTCATTTCAAACACCATTACTACGGCTGTAATCGGTGTTCTTGCTACCGCTGCAAGAAAAGCTCCCATTCCGACTATTGAAATTGTTACCAGATTTACTTCCATTCCAAAATAGTTTGATATTATGCCTGTTGCATATCCCAAAAAAGAACCGAGCATGAGCATCGGTAAAAAAATTCCTCCGGCTGCTCCGGATGAAAAACATAAAGGGGTAACAATAAATTTTACAATAAAAATCAGGGCAATAATACCTATCGTAAATTTATGTTGCAATAACTGGTCTATAGCTAAGTTGCCGCCCCCTAAAACGTAAGGCAAGCTAAGTCCGATAATACCTAGTATAAAACCTGCTATTGCCGGTTTTACCCAATTAGGGATATTATACATTTTGTCATATGTTTTAAGATTGAAAAATATCATTTTAGCGAATAAAACACCTAAAATACCTGCTAAAAATCCGAGTATTATGAAGACAACAAAGCTACCTGCGGCTATGTGTACCGCAATATCAGATGACGGAACCAGAAAGGATGGACTTTCACCTAGAAAATATCTGGAAACGCTTACGGCACTTACGGTTGCCACTAAAACGGAAAACAGTGTTGATGCGGAAAATTTTTGGGTAAGTTCTTCAAGGGCAAATATTGTTGCAGAAATCGGGGCATTAAAAGTTGCTCCTATAGCAGCGGCAGCTCCGCTTGCAATAAGATTGTGCTGAATTGTTCCTTTCAGTTTAAATAATTTTGCAATTAAGGCACCCACACCTGCACCGATTTGTACGCTTGGTCCTTCACGTCCTAAAGAAAGTCCGGAGCCTATTCCTATTATACCTGCAAAAAATTTAACAGTAATACTTCTGATTCTTGTTCTTTTTCCAAGTCTTGCCAGAGTGAGTTTAACATATGGAATTCCGCTCCCTTTCGTTTCGGGAGCAATCTTAAATACAAGAAGTCCGGCTATTAAGCCGGCAAGAGACAGAAATAAAGGGAAAATAATAATTCTTTGGATAACGGTAAAATTGGAAAAAAAGTTTTGAGTCAGTGTAAATAATTTATTTATGGCTGTGTTGAACAAAATCACAAACAAAGCGACTATTAATCCTACCAATACAGCCTGCAAGATTATTTCGCTTCGTGAAATGTCCTGAAAAAATATTTTTGTTTTGTTTAATATAGAAGTTTTCATTGACATATATTATATAACTTTTTGAGACGAATTAAATAAAAATTAAAAATTGCAAAAAAATAAACTACAAATAATATATAATAAACAAAATGTATGATTTAACATATTAATATGTTGGTTTATAAGGCAAGTGTCGGATAAATAAGTAAAAAAACATTAAAAGTATAATTATACACGTGTGTAACATTTTGCATGTTGTTGATGTCTAACTAATCATTATGAACAAAATATTCTCATTTATTTTTTTTATGTTTCTTGTAAGTTGTGCTTTTGCACAGGACACGAAAATCTTAACTTGGCAACAGTGTATTGATATGGCAAATCAATACAATCAAGACCTCATCATTGCAAAAAAAAATCTGGCTATTGCTGAATATGATTACTATATTTCATGGAACAATTATTATCCCTCGGTTAATTTTAAATACGGTTTTGACAGAAAAGGCAACGGAGTTACGGAAAACAACTGGGGGGCAAATTTAAGTGCTTCACAAACCCTATACGATTTTAAAAATAATGCAGAACTCAGTAGTAAAAAAGCTGCCGTAGATAAAACTGTTGCACAATTAAAAAAATCTTATGCAGAAGTCTATTATTCTATCCGGGAAGCCTTTTTGAAAATGTGTTATGCACAAGAAAATATTAATCTTTTAGAAAATATATATACTTTAAGAAACCAAAGTTCAGAAATTGTCAGATTGCAATATGAAGGCGGGAAAGAAAGCAAAGGTAATATGTTAAGAGCTCAGGCACAAAAACATTCGGCATATACTGATGTTTTAAATGCCAAAAGAGATTTAAGTCTTGCCAGAAGAACACTTTGTGAAGTATTAGGGGTTGATATTAATCAAGATTTTACAGTTAATGCGGAATTGTCACTTTTAGAAGACAATATAGAAATAGATGTAGATGCTAAAGCTTTGGAAGTTCCTGATGTTATTATTGCATCTTCAGATGTACAGATAGCAGAATATAAGGTTTCTTATTCAAAAGGCAGTTTATATCCTAATTTATCAGCTTCAGCTTCAGTTGGTTTATCTGATGAAAGCAATCCAATACCTCCTGCCGACAGTAAGTCATGGAGTTTAGGCGTTGCATTAAATTATCCGTTGTTTTCAGGCGGAATAACAAGTGTTAAAAATACGATATTATCTTCAAAGACTGCGCTGGAACAAAGTCAGCAGGTATATAAAAAAACAGTATTAAATGCAAAGACAACTCTCCAGGATATACAGATGACAATAGAGAGAAGCAAAGATAATGTTATAACCTATCAGATGTTTTTAGAAGCATCAATACAGAGACAAAAAGAAGCTAATATAAAATATCTTGCCGGTAGTATGGAATTTCAAACGTGGCAGGATATAGAGCAGGAATTAGTCAATAATCAAATATCACATTTATCAGCTTTGCATAATTATAATCTTGCATTAGCTAAAAGAGATCAAATGTTAGGCAATACAAATGGAGAAATTAAATGAAAAAGAAATTAATAATAGGTTTGGTCATATTGGCAATTTGTTTTGTCGGATACAAATATTTTTTTAAAAAAGAAAAAGTACAACAAGTTTCCTATACTCCGGTGGAAGTGGTACAATCAGATGTAAAAGAAATCATTGATACAACGGGAGAAGTTTCTGCGTTAAACCGAGTTGAAATTAAACCGAGTATTGCCGGCAGAGTTGATAAATTATTGGTGGGCGAAGGCGATATTGTCAAAAAAGGCCAGGTTTTGGGATATCTGAGTTCTTCCGACAGAGTTGCCATTTTAGATGCAGTCAGAGCAAATGAAAAAGAAAAATTATCAGACTGGGAAAATACCTATAAAGCTACCCCGATTATCTCTCCGATGAACGGAAAAATTATTTTAAGAAATGTTGTTGAAGGACAAACAATAGCCACAAGCGATGTATTATTTGCTTTAGCAGATGAATTAATAGTTATTGCAAGCGTTGATGAAACAGATATAGGTAAAATTAAGGTTGGTCAAAAAGCTGTAATAAGATTGGATGCATATAAAGATATTGATGTTGACGGTGATGTTTTTCAAATTTTGGAAGAAGGACAAAATGTAAGCAATGTTATTACATATTATGTAAAAATCAGACCGCATAACACTCCTAAATTTTTTAAATCTTTAATGACAGCAAATATTGATATAACCGTAACCGACAAAAAGAATGTTACAGTTATTCCATGGGATAGTGCAAATGAAACAGAAGAAGGTAAAGCTTATGTATTGGTTGGTGATAATCGTATGCAAAATAAGAAGGAAATAGTTACCGGTATTGTCGACGGAAATAAAATAGAAATAGTTTCAGGATTAAATCCCGGAGATGTTATTCTTCAAAAAACAGATCAATATAAATTACAGAATAAAACGGAAGATTCAAAAGGTTTTCTTCAGATGGGACCCGGTAAGAGAAAAAGCAACAGCGAAATCTTAGCAGGTTCAGAAACCACAAAAACTAAGAAATAAAAAGTTTACGAGAGAATAAATGTCAAAAGAAAATAAACCGTTGTTGGTAATTAAAAATATAACAAAAATTTATGATATTGGTGATACCGAATTAGAAATTTTAAAAGGCATAAATCTTACAATAGAGGAAGGCGAATTCGTAGCTATTATGGGACATTCAGGTTCCGGTAAAAGCACATTAATGCATATACTTGGTCTTTTAGACAGACCATCCGACGGGATTTATGAAATATACGGACAGAATGTTTTAAAGTTTGATGATAATCAGACAGCTTTTTTAAGGTCTAAAATTATAGGTTTTGTTTTTCAACAATATAATTTGTTGAATAAAATGACAGCCTGTGATAATGTGGCATTACCTCTTATTTATTCAGGCGGGAAAAATCGTTTAGAAAAAGCAAAGCAACTTTTAACGGATGTTGGGCTTGATGACAGATTGGAACATAAACCCAACCAATTATCCGGTGGACAACAGCAAAGGGTAGCTATTGCAAGAGCACTAGTTAATAGTCCTAAGATAATTTTTGCTGACGAACCAACCGGGAACCTTGCTTCAACCCAATCAAATGAAATAATGCAAATATTAACAGACTTAAATAAAAAAGGTATAAGTGTTATTTTGGTAACACATGAGGCTGATATTGCACAATGGGCAAACAGGATAATAACAATCAAAGACGGTCAGATTATATCAGATACAAGAAAAAATGATTTTGTAAAAGCTACAAGTAGTCCTTTGAAAATAAAAAAAGATTCTTCACGTCTCAGTATGATGGAATTTTCAGAAAACTTTTTCTCGGCAATAAGAGCAATTTTAGCAAATAAAACACGTTCAATTTTAACAATGCTGGGTATCATTATAGGCGTTGCATCAATTATATCAATGTTAGCTCTCGGTAACGGGGCACAGCAATCATTAGAAAAGCAAATTAAATCCATGGGAACAAATTTATTGTATCTTATGCCCGGCAGGATTTCTGTTGGCGGTGTTTCAGGAGATGTTGTAAGAAGAATAACTTTAGAAGATGTTAATGCTTTGGCTGAAAATACGGAACTTGTAAAAAATATAGACCCGAATGTCAGCGGCAACGCACAGGTTGTTTACGGGAATAAAAATACATCCACAAACATAACCGGAGTAACTCCGGTATACCAGTATATGCAGAGTTCGGTTCCCGAATACGGAAGGTTTTTTACCAATACAGAAAATAATAATGCAGCAAAAGTATGCGTAATCGGCGCTACAGTTGTTAAAAATATTTTCGGCAATGAAAATCCTATCGGAAAATATATAAAAATTAACAGAAAACAATTTCGCATTATCGGGATATTGCCGGTTAAAGGGGCACAGGGTCCCAGAGACGGTGATGATAAGATAGTAGTTCCTTTAAATACAGCTATGAAAAGATTAATAGGTACAAAATATATATCCTCTGTTTCCGTGGAAGTTCAAGACGGTAAAATTGATGAAACACAGGCATATTTACTTTCTACGATGTTGGCAAGGAATAAATTAAATGCAGATAAGGCAGATGCTTTCAGAATAAGAAATATGTCAGATATGATAAAGATGCTTTCTTCTACAACAAAGACAATGACAATGTTATTAGGTGCGGTTGCAGGTATTTCTTTAATTGTCGGTGGAATAGGTATTATGAATATAATGCTTGTCAGTGTAACTGAAAGGACAAGAGAGATAGGATTAAGAAAAGCTATAGGAGCAACAAAAATAGCGGTCTTATTGCAATTTTTAATAGAGTCTTCAGTTTTATCTCTGCTTGGCGGAATATTTGGTGTAATCCTAGGTGTTCTTATTTCTTTGGCTGTTTCAAAATTTGCAGGTTGGGCAGCATTTGTATCAGGTTCTTCAGTTGTCTTAGCAGTTACTTTTTCTGCAGGTGTCGGTATCGTATTTGGGTTATGGCCGGCAAAAAAAGCTTCAGAATTATCACCTATAGAAGCTCTCCGTTCTGATTAATCATAAACATATGTTATATTTACAGGGTTTGTAAAGATATGATATACTTAGCCATATAAAATCAGAGGGAATATATGTCTAAAAGAAAAAATAATTTGACTGCCAAAAGATGGGATAATCAGTTAAAAATCAAGAGCAATAAGCATATATGTCTTAGTTTTTATGAGCTGATTATTGAGTCAAAAAATATGGCACCTATTGCAGTGCCGGGTCAGTTTTGTATGGTATCAGTTCCGAATACTTATCTTAGAAGACCTTTAAGTATTTATAAAACCACAAAAACAACAGTATCTTTTTTATATAAAATTATCGGTAAAGGTACTGAAATTTTATCAACTATGAGACCGGGTGAAACAGTTAAGGTTTTGGGACCTCTCGGTACGGGCTATCCTATAAATCAAAAATCTGTTGTTGGAGAACCAATACTTGTTGCAGGTGGAACGGGTATTGCATCGGTTCATTTTTTAGCATCAAAATTGAAAAAGAAAGGGATTTTGTTTTACGGTGCCAGAACAAAAAAAGAATTACTGTGTTTGTCTGAGTTTAAGAAAATAGGCTGGAAAGTTTTTGTAGCTACTGAAGACGGTTCAAAAGGATTTAAAGGTTATGTTACGGATTTACTGAAACAAAATATTACAAAAAACAATATAGTATACACCTGCGGACCAACTCTGATGATGAAGAAAGTAATTTCAATTGTTAAAGAATTAAATTTGAAAGGTTATGCTTCTCTTGAAGAAAAAATGGCATGTGGTATAGGCAATTGTCAGGGGTGTGCAGTTAAAGTTGGCGATGAATACAAAATGGTTTGTAAAGATGGTCCGGTTTTTTCAATGTCAGAAAATCTAAATGTTTAAATTAAAATTTTTTTTAAATTCTACGTTTAATATTTTTAAAACAGTTGTGTCAAATCCTTTCATTATTTTATTATTCTTCAGTTTTTTTTTAAATTTAATTTGTGTTCTTGGGAAAATTTCGTTTTTGGAACAAAAAATAATTGTCGAATATATGTTTTTAGTTGCTGTTCTCATAGCAGGCATATCAGCGTTGTTTCTTAATTCCAAATTAAAATTAAACGATGTAAATATATGTATTTTATTGGGTTCCTTATCTTTTTTATTCCATGTTACATATGTTTTGTGTACTTCTATTGAAGAGTATCAATATGATTTATATTTTGATAATAATGGCGGACATGTCGGTTATATTTTCTATATATTAAATAAGTTAACATTGCCAAATTTTAATTTTTCGCCGGTTGAGAGGGGGATGTTTTATCATCCTCCGCTACATCATATTATATCTGCAATATGGATCAGAATAAATATTTTTATGGGAGTATTAACAAAAAATCAAGCAATTGAAAATCTTCAATTTCTTACATTGTTTTATTCAGGATGTATGATTGTAATATTTTATAAATTGTTTAGAGAATTAACGTTAAAAAAATTAGCACTTGTAATTCCTTTTGCTATTGTATGTTTTCACCCTCAGTTTATTATGTTCTCAGGAAGTTTAAATAATGATATTTTGTTCCTTGCTTTATCTTTTGCAACAGTTTTATTTGTTATAAAATGGTATAAAAATCCAAACATTAAAAATATTATAAAAGTTGCGATACTTTTGGGATTAGCTTTTATAACTAAACTTTTGGCATTGATTTTAATTCCGGCTGTTTTTATTATTTTTTTAATTAAGTTTTTAAATAATAAAAATATTGAATTTAAAAAACAGATTCTAATTTTCTTGTTAATATTTATTCCGCTTGGGTTATGGTATTATATTTATAATTTTATAAGATGGGATGTCCCTTTTTACTATGTGGGAGGGTTAAATAGATTGAGTGGTTTAATAAATAATTATGTTTATGTGCCTCAAAAATTATTTCATATAGATTTTAATGTATTTAGAGATATTTTTTATAATCAAAATCTTAATGAAAATATTTTATCAGTCTTATTAAAAACATCTGTTTTTGGTTATAGCCACCACGGTATTGCATCAGATGTTATTATGTCCGGTAATATATTATTGTATACAAATATTGTTTTTATAATAATTGCGATACTCTCTGGTGTTATCAGTATTTTAGATAAAACAAAAAATTACTTATTAAAAATATTTTTATATACGATATTTGCAACGAATGTATTCTTATATTTTATGTTTTTTATTGCCGGACACAAAATTATCGAATATGAGTTTCGGTTTTTATCTTTTTCAATTTTTATAGGGGTTACTGCTATAGCATTTGTGTTGGATAAAATTCAACATAATGATAGTTTTTTCGTAAAATTCTATAAATTTTTTATAATTATTTTAACTTTAATTTTTTGTTTAAGTAGTATTGTTTTTTATTTATATATTATTCAATATTAGTTTATAACAACATCAAAAATGCCTTTCTGATGTCTAATATTTTTTATGGTTAAATAGTTATCCGTTAAAGCTTGGTTGCCTCGCAAAGCCACGGCTTTTCTAGTGTTTCCTATAAATTTTGAATAAAATTCGTTTCTTAAAATTTTATCCAATTCTAAAAGTTTTGATACTCTTTGGTTTATCTCTGATTGGTCTGTAATTTGTTTCATTTCATAGGCTTTTGTTCCCTTTCTGTTTGAATAAGGAAAAACATGCAGTCTTGAAAATTTATTTTCATTTAGGAATTTATAAGTGTCGTTAAAATCATTTTCTGTTTCATTCGGAAATCCGCAAATAATATCAGTAGTTAATGCAATATCTTTAACATTGTTTTTCAGATTGTTCAAAGTTTTATGAAAATCATCAACAGTGTATTTTCTGTTCATTTGTTTTAAAACATTGTCAGAACCTGATTGTAGTGAAATATGAAGATGATTACATAATCTTAAAGGTTCATTTTTCATCAGTTCAATTAAATTGTTGTCAATTTCATTCATTTCAATTGATGATAATCGTATTCTGAAGTCTTTATTTATGACAGAAAATATTTGTTTTAATAAATTTGCAATCCCTGTTTCATATTTGCCAAGATGAATACCGGTTAAAACAATTTCCGTATAACCGTTATCCAATAAAAAACTGATTTCATTTATTATATCCTGTATTGGTTTTGACCACATAATATTTCTTGCATAGGGAACAATACAGTAAGAACAAAAACTGTTGCATCCGTCTTGTATTTTTATGAAAGCTCTCGAGTGATTATCAAATGACTTTATAGTTTGAGTTATGTTTTTAAGCAAATCATTTTTTTGTATGACGGTTACAGAGGGGAACTCTTTTAATATTTTTTTATTTGAGATTTTGGCATAGCATCCGGTCAAAATAATCTTGATGTTTTTTGACAGCAATTTACTTATTAAAGAATTACATTGTCTGTCAGATTGATCTGTAACAGTGCAGGAATTTATTATAACCAAATCAGCCTCTTCAATAAAATTAACATAAGTATAACCGTTTTGTATAAATTGTTCTCGTATAAGCTGGGTTTCATATTGGTTGACTTTACAGCCGAAAGTATAAATAAAGAAGTTTTTCATAAATTGTTCATTACCAGAACCGAAGCGACTATTGAAGCTGTTTCAATTCTCAAAATGTTTTTGCCGAGAGTTACGGCGTGTAAATTATTTTTAAAAGCGTATTCTGTTTCCGTATTTTCAAAACCGCCTTCGGGACCTATAAAAATATTTATATTTTTTATGCCGGTAATATTCTTCAAAAGTGTATCAATAATGTTTGACTGCTCACATTCCCACGGTATAATATTAATTGTGCCGGCTTGTTTTGCAACAATATCTACGGCACTGATAAATTTAACGGGTTGTTCGATTGACATTAAATCTGCTCTTCCGCATTGAGAGCTTGCAGAAACAGATATTTTTCTGTATCTTTCAAATTTATTATCTGATATTTCCGTTAGGACACTTCTTGAAGTTATTAAGGGGATAATTTTGGATATGCCGATTTCGGCGGATTTTTCAATTAACCACTCAAATCTTTCACCTTTTGCAATTGCGGTATATAACGAAACTTTAATTTTAGGCAAAACGAATGGTATTTTAGAAACTATTTGTCCGTTCAAAGAATTTTTACTAATGGCAGTTATTTTTGCCAAATATGAATTTCCAAGACCATCAAAAATATTTATTTCATCGCCGACATTAAACCTTCTTACACCTGCTAAATAATGGAACTGTTCATCAGTTACGATGAATAGATTGTTATTAATATCTTTTGGATTTATATAGAAATGTGGCATATTATACCAAGAATTTATTTTTGCACTTTAATTTTTAGTGAAATGTCCAGCGATGGTGCTGAATGAGTTAGCATTCCTATTGAAATTCTGTCAATGCCTAATTTTGCAAATTCTTTTATTGTCTTTAAATTAACACCGCCGGAAATTTCAATTTCAGGTTTGTATTTTTCTGTTGAGCTTTGTCTTATCAGTTTAATCATTTTTTTAACCTGTTCTTTTTTCATGTTATCAAGCATTATCAAATCAACTTTTGCACTAAGAGCATCCTGCACATGTTTTTTTGTTTCACATTCAACTTGTATAAGAATTCCTTTATGTTTTTTTCTTATATCCTGAACTTTTTTTAACAGGTTATTTATTAACTTTAAATGGTTGTCTTTAATAAGTACCATATCTGCCAAACACATTCTGTGATTTTTCCCGCCGCCGCATCTTACGGCATATTTTGATATATGTCTGAATCCCGGAATAGTTTTTCTTGTATCATAGATATAGGTATTTGTGTTTTTAACTATATTTACAAATATATTTGTTGTAGTTGCTATTCCTGAAAGTGTTTGTATAAAATTTAAAGCAGTTCTTTCTCCGCACAAAAGATGATATGCCGGACCTTCCATTTTTAAAATAATATCACATTTTTTTACTTTTTGTCCGTCTTTTTTTAGTACATTAAAAGTAAAACTTTTGTTCAATTTTAAAAAAACTTTTTTAAAAACATCAATTCCGCATACAACACCTGAACATTTTGCAATTAAAACAGCAGTGGCTCTGGTATCTTTTGAAATAATATTTTTAGAAGTAATGTCATTAGATACAGAATCTTCTTCTAATGCCAATGATATAATTTTATCTAGGTTCATAGTTTGGCATTATATAAAAAAACTAATCTCTTTACAATAAATTTATTGGGTTACAAATATGTTTGACTATTTGCTAATCTATTTATATAATAAATCAGATTTTGGTCTATTCATTTTTGCAAAATATAATAAGGATGTCCTTATGGAAAAATTAAGTTCAAAATTGGAAAGTGCAGATAAAGCTGTTAACAAAGCTGGTTTGCCGACGGATTATGGTGATACAAAAATTACCATTTTGCCGAGAGATCCTATATGTGTTTTTGCTTATTGGTCAATTTCCAAAGATTCAAAAGAAAAGATTAAAAATCAATATGGTCAAAACATTTTCACAGATTCAAAATTAGTATTAAGAATTTATGATACCACGGATATAAATTTTGACGGAAACAATGCACACAGATATTTTGATATTTTCATAACTCCAAATGCTGACAGTTGGTATATAAATGTTGGTGAGTACAATCGCAGTTGGTGTGCTGATATCGGTTTTTTAACAAATGACGGTAAGTTTGTTTGTATAGCAAGATCAAATAAATTAAGTATGCCAAGATACGGTGTTTCAAATGTCACAGATGAACAATGGGCAATGTTGCAAATTGAGTTTGAAAAATTGCTTAAAATATCAGGTGTTAATCAAGTAGGAATGAGTTCTTTTGATATATCACGTCTTATGAGAGAAAGATGGGAAGAAATAGTTGCCATCTCTTTGCCAAGTTCTCATACACAAACAAGTTCATTTAGAACACATCCTAAACATTTTGCAGAGACCCAACATGATAAACAAAAGAGTTTTTGGTTAAAAGCAGATACTGAAATAGTAATTTATGGGGCAACCGAAGCAGATGCAAAATTAACAATGAATGGGCAACCTGTAAAACTGTCTGCAGATGGTTCTTTTTCTGTAAGATTTTATTTGCCAAACGGGGATCATTCATATTCCATAGAAGCAACATCAAATGACGATTCTATGAAAAAAGCAATAACGTTTGAAGTTAAAAAGAATACAAAATAAAACTATTCGGATTTTTGATGAAATATAAGGGTTACTGGTGTTTACAACTTCATGCGCATTTGCCTTTCGTCCGCCATCCAAGCTTTCCGGATTTTTTAGAAGAGGATTGGTTATACGAAGCAATAAGTGAAACTTATTTGCCTCTTCTTTCAGTATTTGAAAATTTTGTTAATGACGGGATTGATTTTCGTATTACGATGACAATTACGCCTTCGCTTGCCAACATGTTGGCAGACCCGCTTTTACAATCCAGATATTATGCAAAGTTAAATAAATTAATAGAACTCACCGAAAAAGAAATACTCAGAACTAAATCTCAACCTGAATTTAATCAAGTTGCATTAATGTATGAAAAAAATTTAAAAAATTGTAGAAGAATATGGGAAAAATACCACGGCAATATCCTTCATGGTTTTAAAAATTTACAGGATATGGGAAAAATTGAAATAATTACCTGTTGTGCAACACACGGATTTTTGCCTTTGATGGTTAATGAAAATGCGATAAGAGCTCAAATAAGAATAGCATGTCATGATTATCAAAGACATTTTGGAAGAAAACCGAGAGGTATATGGCTTTCTGAATGTGCCTATTCCTATGGAGTAGATAAAATATTGAAAGAAGAAGGTTTAAGATTTTTCTTTTTAGAAGCACACGGGATATTATATGCATCACCAAGACCGAAATATGGCGTTTTTGCTCCTATATATTGTCCGAGTGGAGTTGCAGTATTCAGCAGGGATATGGAAACAGCTCATCAGGTTTGGAGTGCCGATTCAGGTTATCCTGGCGATCCTGATTACAGAGAATTTTACAGGGATTTAGCTTATGATTTGGATTACGATTATATTAAGCCCTATTTACATTCTGACGGTGTAAGAAGAAATATAGGTATCAAATACCACAGAATAACAGGTAAAGTTCCATTACATGAAAAACAGGCTTATAATCCACAGCGGGCAGATAATAAAGCAAAGATGCATGCCGAAAATTTTGTTTTTAACAGATCCAATCAAATAGATTATTTATCCGGCATTTTAGGCAGAGATCCGATAGTAGTTTCAATGTACGATGCGGAACTTTTTGGTCATTGGTGGTTTGAAGGTCCGCAATTTATAAATTATTTATTCAGAGCGATAGATAAACAAAAGACATTTGCTCCGATTACTCCTGTAGAGTATCTTGAAAAATTTAAAACAAATCAGATTTCAACACCTTCTCCCTCATCATGGGGAGACAAAGGATATTATGAAGTTTGGTTAAATCCTAAGAATGATTGGATATATAAACATTTGAACATAATTGCAGATAGAATGGTTGAAATAGCATCTGCAAATAGAACGGCAACAGGTTTAAAATTAAGACTTCTTAATCAGGCATCAAGAGAGTTATTGCTTGCTCAGTCATCAGATTGGGCATTTATTATGACAACAGGCACGATGGTAGAATATGCCGAAAAAAGAACAAAAGAGCATATATATAATTTTAATACGTTATATGACCAGATAAAAAATGACAGTATTGACGAAGATTTCCTTTCAAATTTAGAATATACAAATAATATATTTCCAAACATAGACTATACAGTTTATATAAAATAATGAATAAAGGTATTTTATACATAGTACCAACACCTATCGGTAATCTTGAAGATATTACTTTAAGGGCTATCCGTATTTTAAAAGAATCCGATTTAATTGTCTGCGAGGATACAAGGCAAACTCTTAAGTTATTATCGCATTTACAAATATCTAAAAAACTTATCAGTTTTTATACCCAAAACCAGTTAAGAAAAATTCCACAAATAATATCAATGTTGCAACAGGGAAAAAATATTTCGCTTGTTTCAGACTGCGGAACACCGGCAATATCTGATCCGGGATATTATCTCGTCAAAGAAGTATTAAAAAATAATATCAATGTTATATCATTGCCGGGACCATGTGCCTTAACAACGGCACTTGTCGGTTCGGGACTTCCTACGGATTCTTTCGTATTCTTGGGTTTTTTAAGAAAAAAAACCGGTAAGATGAAAAAGGAACTGGAAGAGGCAAAATCTATAAATAAAACAATAATATTTTACGAATCTCCTCACAGAATCATAAAAACAATTGGAACTTGCCAAGAAGTTTTCGGTGCTGACTGTAATATTGTTTTAGGAAGAGAACTTACAAAAAAATTTGAAGAGTATATCAGAGGTACGATTTCAGAAGTTTTAGAAAACTTAAAAAACAGGGAAATACTTGGAGAATTTGTTATAATTATATCCTGTACAGAAGATAAAGAAACAGATGATAAAATAACATCTGAGTTTTAGTAATCTTGATTTTTCAAAAAGGAGATGTCGATGAAGGTTATTATTCTTGCAGGCGGATTAGGAACAAGATTATCAGAAGAAACAAGTTTAGTGCCAAAACCTATGGTTGAAATCGGCGGCAGACCGATTTTGTGGCATATAATGAAAATCTATTCACACTACGGATTTAATGATTTCATTATTCTTACCGGTTATAAATCCCACATTATAAAAGATTACTTCATAAATTATTACAACAGATATTCTGATATTACTGTTGATATGGCTAGAAATTCTGTTGAAATTCATAAAACCAGACATGAACCTTGGAAAGTAACAATGCTATATACCGGTCAGGATACAATGACCGGCGGAAGAATAAAAAAAGCTCAAAGTTATATAGGCAATGAACCATTTTTGTTAACTTACGGAGACGGTGTTGCGGATGTAAATATTAAAGATTTAATTCAGTCACATAAAAAATCAAAAAAGATTATAACAATGACGGCAGTACAGCCTTCAGGAAGATTCGGGGCTTTAGTAATAAAAAACGACAATTTAATAACTTCTTTTATGGAAAAACCGAAGGGAAACGAAACTTGGGTAAACGGCGGTTTTTTTGTCTGTGAACCTAAAGTATTTGACTATATCAAAAACAGCGATAAAACAATTTTTGAACGTCAACCTCTTGAAGATATTGCCAAAGTTAAACAATTAAATGCCTTTAAACATAACGGTTTTTGGAAACCGATGGATACTCTCAGAGAAAAAAATGAATTAACAGATTTGTGGTATAGCGGAAAAGCTCCTTGGAATGTGTGGGATAAATAATTATGTTTGAAATATATAAGAATAAAACAATTCTTGTTACAGGGCATACCGGCTTTAAAGGTTCATGGTTATGTATTTGGCTGGAATCTCTTGGTGCTAAAGTTATAGGGTACTCAATAGATATTCCTACAAAACCGTCGCTGTTTGAACTTGCAAGGCCGAAATGTATTGATGTCAGAGGTGATATAAGAGATTTTAAAAAAATAAATAATGTCATAAAAAAATATAAACCTGAAATAATATTTCATCTTGCTGCCCAGCCTCTTGTCAGAAAATCTTATATTGATACCATTGAAACTTATCAAACAAATGTAATAGGTACGGCAAATCTTTTGGAAACAATTAAAAAAAATAAATTCGTTAAAGCAGTTGTAGCAATAACAACCGACAAAGTTTATTTAAATAATGAAACATGCAAAGCCTTTTGTGAATCGGATTCTCTCGGCGGATATGACCCCTACAGTGCATCAAAAGCCTGTTGTGAAATAGTAATCTCTTCTTACAGAAATTCTTTTTTCAATATTAATGAATACGGTAAAAAACATAACACGTTAATTGCTTCTGCAAGAGCAGGAAATGTTATCGGTGGCGGTGATTTTGCCCAAGACAGACTGATTCCCGATTTTATAAAATCAATACTTGCAAAAAAAACTTTAATTATCAGAAATCCTAATTCTATCAGACCGTGGCAACATGTATTGGAATCATTAAGCGGATATTTAATGCTTGGTAAAAAATTATTAGAGGGTAAAAAACAATTTGCACAATGCTGGAATTTCGGACCTGAACATAATGATATTAAAACCGTTGAGCAAATAGTAAGTAAAATGTGTCAAAATTTTGATAACAAAATAAAATATAAAAAAGATACAAAAAAACAACCTCATGAAGCCTGTTATCTTAAACTTGATATAACTAAATCAAAAACAATTCTTAAATGGATTCCTAAATGGCAGGTTAATACCTCTCTGGATAAAATTACAGATTGGATAAAACAATATCAAAAAAAACAAAACATGAAAGATGTTTGTTTAAAACAAATAAAAGAGTATATAAATGGATGAAAAAGAATTAGTAAGACATGATATTTTAACTAAAGTTAAGGAATATTATACGTCTGCTTTCGGTGAGAAAAAACCGTTTAGAAAGGGCAGTAAAATTCCGTACGGCGGAAGAATATTTGATGAAAAAGAATTGGTAAATCTCGTTGACAGCGCTCTTGATTTTTGGCTGACTTCAGGTAGATATTGCAAACAGTTTGAAAGAGATTTCGCTAGATTTTTAGATATACAACATTGTTTGCTGGTAAATTCCGGGTCATCTGCAAATTTGCTTGCTTTTATGGCATTAACGTCTCCGTTGCTTAAAGAAAGAGCAATTCAAAGAGGAGATGAAGTTATAACCGTTGCATGTGGCTTTCCGACTACGGTTACTCCTATTATTCAATATGGGGCGGTTCCTGTTTTTGTTGATGTTACAATCCCTCAATATAATGCCGATATTGTTCAGATCAAAAAAGCATTAAGTCCGAAAACAAAAGCAGTTATGTTGGCACATACTTTGGGAAATCCTTTTGATTTAAAACAAATTAAAGATTTCTGTAATGAAAATAATCTGTGGCTGATAGAAGATAATTGTGATGCTTTAGGTTCAAAATATATAATTGACGGTAAAGAAAAATATACAGGGACAATCGGCGATATAGGAACATCGAGTTTTTATCCTCCTCATCATATGACTATGGGAGAAGGCGGAGCAGTTTATACAGATAATCCGTTACTTCATAAAATACTTCTTTCTCTTAGAGACTGGGGACGTGATTGTATATGTCCTTCAGGTATGGATAATTACTGCGGTCACAGATTTGACGGACAGTATGGAGATTTGCCAAAAGGTTATGACCATAAATATGTTTATTCACATTTCGGCTATAATTTCAAAGCTACCGAAATGCAGGGAGCAATAGGGCTTGCACAACTTAAAAAACTGCCGAAATTTATTGAAGAAAGAAGAAAAAATTTTGATAAATTAAAACATGGGTTATCAGGTTTACAGGATAAATTAATATTGCCTGAAGCATGTACAGATTCAATACCAAGTTGGTTTGGTTTTTTAATAACAGTTAAATACGGTGTTGATAGAAATTCGTTAGTTCAATATTTGGAAGAAAACGGAATTCAAACCAGAATGTTATTTGCGGGTAATTTATTGAAACATCCTTGTTTTGATGATATGAGAAAAATAAATCAGGGATTTAGAACAGTATCCGAATTAAAAAATACCGATATTGTTATGAATAATACATTTTGGATTGGCGTATATCCGGGTATGACTGATGAAAAAATTGATTATATGATTAATTCATTTAAGGAATTTTTTAATCAATGAAAAAGAAAATTCTTCTTACGGGCGGAAGCGGGTTTATAGGAAGAAATATACTTGAGAGCTTTTTAATTGAAAAGTATGACATCTCTCATCCGTCCAGACAAGAATTGAATTTAACTGATTATGATTGCGTTAAAAGTTATTTTAAAGATAAAACTTTTGATGTGGTTTTGCACTCGGCAACAAAACCGGGGCACAGAAATGCAAAAGATACAAAAGATTTATTTTCTTTAAATACGGGAATGTTTGAAAATCTTATAAATCATAAAGACAGATATGGAAAATTTATAAATTTCGGGTCCGGTGCAATTTACGATACATCAACAAATATTACAGATTTTAAAGAAGAGAATATATTTAAAAATATCTGTCAAGACGAACATGGTTTTTGTAAATATGTTGTGGCTAAAAAAATTGAGCAACTTGAGAATTTTATTGATTTGAATATTTTTGGGATATTCGGCAAATATGAAGATTGGCAGATAAGATTTATTTCTAATGCAGTTTGCAAAACTTTATATGATTTGCCGATAACTTTAAGGCAAAATCGCAGATTCAGTTATTTGTTTGTTGACGATTTAATGCCTGTTTTGGAATTTTTTATAGAAAATGATGTTAAATACAAAAGTTATAATATTGTTCCTGATGAAAAAATTGAATTGTTGGAAATTGCTGAACTTGTTAAAAAAATATCAAACAAAAATATTGAAATCAAAGTTGCAAAAGACGGATATGGTTTGGATTATACAGGCAATAACAGTAGATTAAAAACTGAATTTACTGACGTTAATTTTACTGATGTTACAAAATCAATATCATCGTTATATGAATATTATAAAAACAATATCAGTAAAATAGACAGAAGCTTACTTTTGGAGGATAAATAATGAATAATTTAGAAAAAAATATGGTTAAAACTTTAATTGATTTAAAGGAAAACCATAATGTTATAGGCGTTAAGGCTGAATTTGAAGCCGAAGGCACAAGAATGGAAGAAGCTCTGCGGTTAAAAGAAGTTGTAACCAGAGCAGGACTTGATTTAACAATAAAAATCGGCGGTTGTGAAGCATTAAAGGATATGTATGATGCTAGGACTATTGGGGTTAGTACAATAGTTGCACCGATGATAGAATCTCCTTATGCTATGTCAAAATATATACAATCAACAAAACTTGCTTTTACTGAAGAAGAGAGAAATGAAATGAAATTTTTAATTAATATAGAGACATTTTTAGGCTTTAATAATTTAGAGTCAATTTTAGAAAATTCTTTTGCAAAAGATTTGTCTGGAATCGTTTTTGGCAGAACAGATATGACAGGTTCAATAGGGATGACTAAGGATGATATTAATCATGAGAAAATTTTTGAATATGCCTATCAGATTGCTCAAAAAACTCTGATGCATAAAAAAGAACTTATAGTCGGTGGTGGGGTTTCAGCCCAATCATTGCCGTTTTTTAGAAAATTACCGAAAGGATCTTTAACCAGATTTGAGACCAGGAAAATAATTTTTGATGCTCAAAAAGTATTGGCTTCTGAAAATCCTGAAAATGGTATTTTAAAAGCAGTTGGCTTTGAATTAATGTGGATTAAAAATAAACGCAATTTTTATGGGGTAATATATAGAGAAGATGAAAACAGAATTTCTGTTTTAGAGTCAAGATATAAAGATTCAATATATAAAGCTGGAGGAAGTATTGAATAGTTTTTTAAATAATGTCAAGTGCGTTATTTTTGATTTAGACGGTACTATTTATTTCGGAACCGAATTGGCTGAAAAAGCCGACGAAGTCATAATGAAAGTCAGAAAAGAAGTTGAAAATATTTTTTTTGTAACAAATAATTCTGCGAAATCAAGATTCCAAATATATGAAAAATTATTGAATCTGAATATTAATGTTAATTTTAATGAAGTTATAAATTCAGGATATTTAATAGCAAAATATCTTTATGAAAATAGCTATAAAGATGTATATTGCTTGGGTACTGATAGTTTGTCAAAAGAAATAGAAGATATGGGAGTAAATTCAAAATCAAATAATCCGCAGGCAATAGTGCTTGGTTATGATATAAATTTTAAAATAACACAGTTAGAACATATCTTAAAAATATTTCAAAAAAACTGCAAAATTATTGTGGCTAATAAAGAAAGAGTGTATCCTAGACATAATGGTATACTTACGCCTGGAACCGGAGCGATTGCGGCTGCTTTAGAATATACATTAAATAAAAGTACAGATATAGTAATAGGAAAACCAAGTCCTTTAATGTTGGATTTAATTGTAAAAAATATAAATATTTTACCAAATGAAATTATGATGATAGGAGATAGTTACGAAAGCGACGTTATAATGGCTGAAAAATTTGGGGCAAAAGCTGTTTTGATTTCGGAAAAAGAATTTAAAACAAATAATTTTAAAGTAATAAAAAAATTGAAAGATATATTGGAGTTATTTTAGAAAATTTGAAAATTATAATTTATGAATGGGAAAGATGATGCCAAATATTTTAATTAGAAAGAATACAAAATTGTTTAAAAATTAAAAAATCTTATATAGAAAATGATGCTAAAAATTTGCTGGAGGAATTGAATGATTAAACAATTTTATTTTATGGATAATTATATTTTTGATTTAGATGGAACTTTAGTTGATTCGTCTTCAGAGATTTTACAATGTCTTCAACAGGCACTGAACCAAAATTTTGTTGCGTATGACAAATCAAAGCTAAATACGGATATAATGGGCCCGTCATTAAGGGAAATTATCAAACTTGTTGTGCCGGAATTAAATGATGAAAAGATTATAAATAGTGTTGTTGCAAGATACAGGTTTTTATATGATTATAATAACAAGGATTCATCCAAATTATATGCCGGTATATTTGATTGGCTTGAATGTTTGATAAAAGAAAATAAAAAAATATTTATAGCTACAAATAAGCCTAAAGTGCCAACAATGAGATTGGTTAGTAGTTTAAATATAAATTTCTTTAATGATATTCTTACGCCTGATAAATATTCACAAGACAAGAGATTAAATAAACAAGAGATGATTGAAGATATAATAATAAAACACAAACTTTGCAAAGAAAAAACAGTTATGATTGGAGATGTTTTAAGTGATATTAATTCGGCACATAGTGCAGGTATAAAAGTAGTAGGGGCTCTTTGGGGTTACGCCAAAGATATTAATTCGCTAAAAGAAACTGCAGATTTCGTATTAGATAAACCGACAGGAATAATACAATGATTAAGATTTCTGATTATATTGCCAAAAGGCTTAAAGAAGTTTATAAAATTAAACATTTTTTTATTGTTTCAGGTGGCGGAGCTATGCACCTTAATGATAGTTTGGGTAAATATATATCTTATATTTGTAATCATAATGAACAAGCTAGTGCTATTGCTGCGGAAGGATATGCCAGATTTAACCAACAATTGGCAGTTGTAAATGTTACGACTGGTCCCGGCGGGCTTAATTGTTTAAACGGTGTATTCGGACAGTGGACAGACTCTGTCCCTGTATTGTATATCTCAGGTCAGGTAAAATATTCAACAACGATTGCTTCATGTAAAAATATTGCCTTAAGACAATTAGGTGATCAGGAAGTTGATATTATCAGTGTTGTAAAACCATTAACAAAATATGCTGTTATGATAACAAATCCAAACGAGATAAAATATCATTTGGATAAGGCAATATATAAAGCAATGCATGGTAGATTTGGACCAGTTTGGATTGATATTCCTATGAATGTTCAATCTGCAATGATTGATGAATCTAAACTTAAGAAATATGATTTTAAAGAAGATAAATTAGAGTTACCGAATATAGATAAACAAATTAATAAATTGAAAAATCTTTTTAAAAAATCTAAATATCCTTTAATTATTGCAGGTCATGGAATCAGACTTTCAAATGCGAAAAATGATTTTTTAAACTTAGTAAACAAATTGAATATACCTGTGCTAACAACTGTTAACGGTTTTGATATAATCCCTAAAGATAATTCTAATTTTATGGCTAGAATAGGAACAGTTGGTAACAGAGCCGGTAACTTTATACTTCAAAATTCTGATTTAATTATTTCAATAGGTTCAAGGAATAATATCAGGCAGATAAGTTATAATTGGGAAAATTTCGCTAAAAATGCAAAGTTAATAATAGTTGATATAGATAAAAATGAACTTCAAAAACCAACACTCAAACCGTATTTGAAAATTCATGCGGACGCTAAAGATTTTATCAAAAAATTTACAAATAAAGTAAACAAGAAAGATTTTTCAAGCTGGAATAATTTTTGTAATGCCATGAAAAACAAATACTTTCCGATGTCTGAAACAAAAATATTAAAACATAAACCTATAGAGCCGTATTATTTTATTAACGAAATGACAAAATGTTTTAAAGATGATGAAATTGTCATAGGAGGCAATGGGTCGGCTTTTTTGTTGCCTTTTCAAGTGGGAGAAGTTAAAAGGAATCAAAGATATATATGGAATTCAGGAAATGCTTCAATGGGATATGATTTGCCGGCTTCAATAGGAGCATGTATAGCCAATAAGAAAAAAAGAGTTGTTTGTTTGGCTGGAGACGGTTCTATTATGATGAATTTGCAGGAACTGCAAACTATAAAAAGTTACAATATGCCGGTTAAAATATTTGTATTGAATAATAACGGATATATTTCCATACAACAAACACAAAATAATTTTTTTAACGGAAGATTAACAGCATGTTCAATAAAAAGCGGAGTGACGTTGCCTGACTTTATAAAAATAGGCAAAGCTTTTAATTTAAAAACAGTACGAATAAATACAGTTAAACGCATGAAAGAACAAATCAAACGTGTGTTAGAATATAACGGACCTATTTTATGTGAAGTGTTTTTAAACCACGACTATATATTTACTCCTAAATTATCTGCAAAAAAACTTCCTGACGGAACAATGATTTCGCCAAGTTTGGAAGATATGTTTCCGTTTTTAGACAGGAAAGAATTTGAGGAAAATATAATAAAACGATGAGCGGATGTATTATTTGTGATCATAAATATTTAACGAAGATAAAAGCTTATTTTGTTCCTTTTTTAGTTGAGAGGATGTTTGATGGACAAAATTTTTCAACAGATCTAGTTCATTGTAAATGTTGTGGAGTCTATTACTCAAGTTATAGACCTACATTAGAACAAATGGAAAAACTATATATTGGATATAGAAATGATGTTTATCAACAACAAAGATTTAAATTTGAAAAAGAGTATACAGAAGAATTTAATTATTTCTTGGGACATAATATAAATGAATTGAATATGCGGAAACATAATTTGTTTGATATTTTTAAAAACAATATTGATATTTCAAAAATTAGGAGTGTGCTTGATTTTGGAGGTGATAGAGGACAATTTATTCCAGACCAATTAACTAATATAAATAAATATGTTTATGAAATTTCTGATGTTAATACAGTTAATGGTGTTAAAAAAATTTCAAAAGAGGCGGAGTTGTTAAAATATAAATATGATTTGATCATGTGTTGTCATGTATTGGAACACGTTTCATATCCGATGGAAATAATAAACAAATTAATAAACTTGATGAAAAAAGGAAATTATTTATATATAGAAGTTCCATATGAAGATTATTGGTTACCAAAAACAATAAAAATTTGGATAAAAGAACAAATAAAAAAACAATTAATATTTTTGGGATTAAATTATCCTTTGCAACCAATTCCGATTCACGAACATATGAATATGTTTAGAAAACAAACTTTTAAAAAAATATTTAAAAGTAAAAAGTTTAATATTATTTATCTGCAATTAAATGAAGATAAAAATATTTCTGGAGTAAAAAAAACTATAAGATGTTTAGTCCAAAAATTGTTTTGATTACATACGACGGTATCGTTTGAATGTAAATAAATGAAATTTTCTATAAAAACAGTGGTATTTATTAGGAGTAATGTATAAAACCTATGAATCTTATAAATAGTCTTCAAGTTTTCTTAATAACATATAACAGAAAAAAATATCTGCAAAGAACTTTTGACCAGATTTTTGCAGATAATTCTCCAATAAAAGAGTTAGATATAACAATTCTTAATAATAAATCTGATGACGGGACATCTGAACTTATTGAACAATACAGACAAAAATTCCCAAATATAAAACATATAATTCATAATCATAATATAGGCGGCAATGCAAATATTGTCAGAGCTTTTGAGTACGCAATTAAAGAATATGTATGGGTATTATGTGATGATGATATCTATGATTGGACTAATTGGAAAGAAGTTGAAAGTGCAATTTATAGGCAAGAAGACATTATTTGTGTTTCAAAGTATGCTATTGATGATGATGTAAGTATAGAATCTCAAATTTTACAATTAACTTTTGTACCGGCCGGTATATTTAAAACATCAACACTAAACAAAGGTATAATTAGAAGCATGTATGATCAGATTTATGCTTTTTTTCCACACTTGGTGCCGACCATTTTTACAATAAATAATAAAAATAGAATTTGTGTGTTGGATAGGGCAGTAGTTTATAACGGGATGGAATTAAAAAATACTGATTGTAGTTATACAAGAGGCTCAAATTTAGAATGTTTGTCAGACAGAACAAAAGCAATGTCGTGGATAGTTGCATATGCAAATTTATGTTCAATGATAAAAGATATAAAGCTGAAACATAAGGCTATATATAAAGCAATAAAATATATACACGGAAATTTTCGGCAATTTAGCAAAGATATGGTATATTTGTATTTAGACGAGCAGAATTGGATGCATTTTTGGGATATATATTGGCAATTAGATACAAAAAACAGATTTAAATTATTAACTTTTTTTATTTTTAAAATGCTTTTTAGTATGCATGCGGCACATAATAATTTTTTTATTATAAGAATTTTTGGCATTAAAGTTAAATTTAAAAAAAATGAAGATGACAATTTTAAGATAATAAATTGTTTCGGCATAAAAATAAAGAAAAATAAAAAAAGTGGTAAAATTTTTTTACAATAGGAAAATGATGAATATGCCCTTATTATCAATTTGTATACCAACTTACAATAGATCTGAGAGCCTGCTTCAAACTGTGGAATCGATTATTAATAGTGATGGATTTGATGAGAAAGTTGAAATTGTAATATCAGATAATTGTTCAACTGATGATACGGAACAAATATGCAGAGATTATACGAATAAATATAATAATGTAAAATATTACAGGCAATTAAAACCTACGAATATAGCAGATGAAAATTTTATAGATGCCTTATCTTTTGCTACTGGAAAATATATAAAACTTAATAATGACACAGCTCCTTTTAAAGCTAATACACTTCAATTTTTTTTGAACAAAATTCAAGAGTCTTTAGCAGACGGACGGCAATTGCTGTTTATTGCTGATATTCATCATAAGAAATTTATTAGCAGGGAAAAATTTTACAATAAAAAAATTAAAGCATATCTGACTGAAAATCTTGATGATTTTATTGATATTGTTTCTACAAGTGTTACATGGATTACAAATTTTGGCTGTTGGAAAGAACAATTTACAGCTATTGTCGATAAAAAAAGGTTTATAAAGGCTTCTTTTATGCAGGTTGATTGGACATTGAAATTAAGAACGGAAATAAATAGTACAAGTATTTATATAGATGATTTTTATGATACCATAAATGTCAGAAAAACCAATAAGGTTGATTTTGTTAGAGTTCATTGTAATCGCTATCTTTCAATATATAAATTTTATCTTGAACAAAAATTGATAAAAAAAGAAACTTTTGAAAGAGAGAAGAAAAGAACTTTGTTTAATGTTATACTGCCGATAACGACAGCTGCTAAAGTTTCAAAGAACGATTTTTATTCGTTTGAAGGTTTCTTTTGCAGTTTAAAAGAGGAATATAGAGACAATTTATATTTTTATTATGCGATTTATGTGCTGCTCCCATGTTATATTGTATATTGGACTTTAAGACGTGTTTTAAGAAAGATGATACAAAAAATTTCCTATGTGTTATACTTGAAGATAGCAAAAACTGTAAATGGAAAATAAAATGCAAGTTTCAATAATAATAGTCAATTATAAAACGAAAGAGTTAGCAAAAGATGCGATACAATCTGTGTTTGATAAGACAGAAGGTATTAATTATGAAATTATTGTAATAGATAATAATTCAAAAGACGGTTCTGTTGAATATTTAAAAAATCAATTCAAAGATAAAATAGAAGTTATAGATGCCGGTAAGAATCTTGGTTTTGGAGGAGGAAATAATATCGGAATCAGAAAAGCAAAAGGCAAATATATATTTTTATTAAATCCTGATACAAAACTGATAAACAATGCAATTAAAATACTTTATGATTATATGGAACAAAATGAAGATGTTGGAGCATGTTGTGGAAATTTGTATGATGAAAATATGAATCCTGTTTTATCTTTTTCAATGAGAAAGTCAACGATCTTTTCGTATTTATATACAAAATATTCACACATTATTTCCAAAATTGGAACTTTAAATAAAAACAAACTTTATAATTACTTTAATTACGGAGATAAGATAAAAGATGTTGGATATGTTTCCGGTGCTGATATGTTTATAAGGAAATCGGTTCTTGACAAGTCGGGTTTATTTGACGAAGACATATTTATGTACGGAGATGACATTGATTTAAGTTACAGAATTAGTAAATCAGGTTTTAAACTGAAATCAATCCCACAGGCAAAAATTATACATTTAGAGAGTAAATCAACAAAAAATTTTCAGGAAAAATTTAAAAAAAGTTTGAACGGCGAATACAGATTTTATTTTAATGCGTATGGATATAAAACAATAGTTTTTTTTATTGAAATGCAGTTGTTTAATATAATAAAATTAGTTGTGTGCTGTGTTTTACCAAAAAAAATATTAAAAAAAATATTTCATAATGCTTATACATTTAATGATTACATAGAAATGATTAAAAATAATTCTGATGAATATGCTAATGCAAAAAAACAATATATGCAAAATTTGAAAAATAAAAAATGAAAATTTCAATAGCTTTATGCACCTATAACGGAGCAGAATATCTTGCGGAACAGCTAAAAAGTTTAACAGAACAAACTTTAAAGGCTGATGAAGTTATTATTTGCGATGATAATTCTTCAGATAATACAGTTAATATTATTAATGAATACAAAGATAAACTCAATATAAAACTGAATATAAACGAAGCAAATCTCGGAGTGACAAAAAATTTTGAACAGGCAATATCTTTATGTAGCGGAGATATCATATTTTTATGTGATCAGGATGATGGATGGCATAAAGACAAAATCAAAATAATGGCAGAGAAAATGCAGGATGAAAAAATAGGTTTGTGTTATTGCAACGGGATAGTTGCGGATGTAAATCTTAAACAAATAGAGGATTATACTTTATGGAATACATCAGGTCTTTCAAAAGTCAATTTAAATGAATTCAATTCTTATAATCTTGTAAATAATTGTTATTTTACCGGTATGGCATTATGTTTTAGAAAAAACTTAAAAAAATATTTTTTGCCTCTAAGCAAAAATGCGGTTCATGATGAATGGATTGCTTTTATAATTTCCTATATATCAAAAATTGCCTTTGTGGAAGAGAATCTTGTCATTTACAGACAACATTCAAAACAGCATATAGGTATTAATTCAATAAAATCCTCAAAAGATATATGGAGATTTTTGCGTGCTTGTAAAATATCAAACATAGAAAAAGAAGTCGGCAGATTTACAGATTTAACCGCTAAAATGAAAGAACTTAACGCCGAAAAAGAACTGATAACAAAACTTGAAAAAAAATTAAAACATTTAAAATGCCGTGCTTCAAGAAGTGTATTCAGATTTGCAATTTTAATTTCGGAGTTGGTTTGCGGTAAATATAAAAAACATTCAAACGGCGGATATAAAGCCTTTGTAAAAGATTTATTTGCCGGGAAGTAAGATATTATATTCTAATTTTGTATAATAAAGTATAAATTTATTTCTCAGGTGTTCAAAAATGTTAGATATCTTAAAAAAACTAAACGCACTTTTTAATACGAAACAAAAGATAAAATTTTCAATTTTATTTATAGGTATTTTTGTTGCGTCAATTTTGGAGTTAATAGGCGTTTCGTTGGTTTTGCCTCTTATCGGCGTTGTTATGGATAACTCAATAATAGAAAGGAACACGGTCTTAAAACATATATATGACTTTTTACATATCGGGTCTACCAGTCATTTTTTGATATTGATATCGTTGTCTTTAATCGGCGTATACGTTCTGAAAAATCTTTACATGACGATTTTATACTATTTCCAGTACAGAATGGTTTTTAATGCCCAGAAACAAATGTCATTAAAATTGATGACATTTTATTTAAAACAGCCGTATGCTTATCATCTTAGTACAAATACTTCTGTAATAATCAGAAATGTAACCGGTGATGTTGCATATTGTTTTACATTTTTAAATAATCTTTTCTTTTTCGTGTCGGAATTTTCGGTTGTTTGTCTTTTAATAGCATTTTTGTTTTTTGTAAATAAACTGATAACGCTTTCATTAATAGCACTTTTTCTGTTAAGTTTTTTATTCCTGTTTAAAAAATTAAAAATTAAAATGTCTAAAGTCGGCGGAGATAATCAGCTTTATGCCGGTCTTATGATAAAATGGATAAACCAGGCTTTTGGTGCTGTCAAAGATATAAAAACACTTTCAAAAGAACAGTTTTTTCTTGATGAATATTATAAGAATTTAATCAAGTTTACTTCAGCTCAAAAATATTTCAATTTTTTACAGCAACTTCCGAGAATTTTTATAGAAACTTTGGTTATTTCGGTTGTTTTGCTTATGATAGTATATTTTTTATTAAAGGGAACCAATATCGTTTCAATTTTTACACAAATATCAGTATTTGCAATGGCATCTTTCAGAATGATGCCGTCGGTTAGTAGAATTCAAAATGCCATGAATGCTATGATTTTTTACAAACCTTCCGTCAACATTTTATATAAGGATTTAGAAAGAACCCAATCCGTGGAATCAGTAGTGGAAGATGAAAATAAAGAAATAAATCTCAAAAATGGAATATTGGCAACAAATATCAGTTATAGGTATCCTAATACGGACAAATTAATTTTTAAAAATTCTGAATTTAATATAAAATACGGGCAATCTGTGGCTTTTGTCGGAAAAACCGGTTCAGGAAAAACAACAATTGTTGATATAATACTCGGATTGTTAAAACCTGTAACGGGAAATGTTTTAGTCGGTGATATTGACATTTATAAAAATAAAAAAAGTTGGTCTAAAAAAGTAGGATATGTTCCGCAGTTTATATATTTAACAGATGATACGATAAAAAACAATATTGTTTTTTACAATCAGGCAGATGTGGATGATAAAAAGCTTGACCAGGCAATTGAAAAAGCCCAGCTTAAGGAATTTATTGATAATCTGCCTAATAGATTGGATACATTTGTCGGAGAAAGAGGAATTAGGCTTTCAGGCGGACAACGCCAAAGAATCGGTATTGCAAGAGCTTTATATAATGAGCCTGAAATTTTGGTGTTGGATGAGGCAACATCTTCACTTGACACTGATACTGAAAAAGCTGTTATGGATGCCATTGAAAATTTATATGGTAAGATAACTATGATAATTGTTGCACACAGATTGACTACAATAGAAAAATGTGATGTTATATATAAAGTAGAAGATGGCAAGATTTCAAGAGAAAAATAAAATATAAATTTTTGTTAATCAGAACATATTTAAAAAACTTATTTTGTTGTAACTTCTTTAAGCACTTTAAAAATATCAGTATTATCAATAATCTGCGAGTTTTTGTGAGTCAATCCGATATATTTGTTAAATAATTCAGATCCGGCTCCTATTGCGTACAAACCAACAAGTTCATTTGTATGATTTTTGCTTTTGTATTTTACTGTTCTGTCAATTTTTAATAAATTTTTGCCTGCAAATATCATTTTATGTGGCAGTTGACCTTTCGCAAGATTTTCATTAAATCTTAACATTCCGGTAGCATGATCTGCTGTAACTATTACAAGCGTATTTTGCCAATTCATATCAGTTTGATTTGATTGAATCAATTTTATTAATGAATTAACGGCATCATGAAGTTCATAAACGGAACCTACCATTGAATGATAATCATTATCATGATTTGCAGAATCGATATCAGATTGTTCAATAACAGCCAAAAATGGTTTCTTTTTTTCTAATAATTTTATTGTTGCAAATGTTACAATATCACTGAAAGATAAAGCATTATCTTTGTATGAAAAACCCGGATTGTTTTTCATTTTTTTAGGTTGAGGTACAGAATAATTGCTCAAGGTGACAAATATTTTTTTATCTGTCGTATAAAAAGGCAGAGTATTTTTTATATCTATGGAATCTGCAATATAATATCCATTTTGTTTTACAAAATCATTAAGATAAAAATATTCGTTACATCCGATAATTATTTCAGGTTTAGTTACTGATAATATTTCCTCGGCAATTTCTTTGTAATTATTTCTTGAAATATTGTGGCTTGAAAAAGAAGCAGGAGTTGCACTATAAAACAGAGTAGTTGTAATTAAACATGTGTTATAGATGTTCTTTTTGTTTAAGATATCAAAAATATTTTGCAGAGATTTTCCGTTATTGTCTATGCATACTACGCCATTTTGAATTTTATATCCTGTAGACATTGCAGTTGCAGAAGCAGAAGAATCTGTCGGTGGTGTATTTTTAAAGTAGTTATCTGCCAACTCTGTCGAATAATACGGATAGGGCAATAAACCTGCCGAAGATGTATCATAACCGTCAGGATTTGATTTGTTTATTGATGTTAAACTCCATGTTGTTGAAAAAAATTTAACAGGAAAAGAGTTCCAAATTAATTTTTTATCAGTTCCGTACAAGTATAGACTTGTTGCAAATTCGCCGGATATTGACATTCCGTCACCTATAAACAAAAAAACATACTTTGTGCTGATATCGCCTATAAGGTTTGAAGCTGTAAACAGAAGGATAAATAAACAAAATATCTTTAAAAATTTCATTTTCTATGACAGTATTATAACACATATTAAATGTTTTTTATTGTATATTTTTAATTGCTTTTTAGAATAGGCTATGGTATAATTCACAAATATGATAGATTTGCATACACATACACTATTCTCAGATGGTGTTTTACTGCCGAGTGAACTTGTTTACAGAGCAAAGTTTAAAGGTTATACGGCAATTGCATTAACTGACCATGTTGACTATTCAAATTATGAATTTAATATCCCAAAAATAGTGGAAGTTGCTAGAGTTTTGCAGGAAAATTATGACATTAAAGTTTTGCCCGGAGTTGAAATAACATATGTTCCTCCAAAGTTGATAGCTGATATTGTTGAAAAATGTAGAAAGTTGGGTGCAAAAATTATAGTGGTACACGGTGAAACGGTTGCCGAAACGGTTCCCGCTGAAACAAATCATTATGCATTAAAAGCAGGCATTGACATTTTGGCACATCCGGGGCATATAACAAAAGAAGATGTATTACTTGCAAAAGAAAATAATGTTTGTTTAGAGATTACAACGCGTAAAGGGCATAACGTTACAAATAAGGAAGTTGCAACTTTAGCTATGCAATGCGGAACAAACTTAGTACTTAATACAGATTCACACACACCGGATGATTTAATGGATTTGAAAAAAATAGAAAAAACATTACTTGAAGCAGGTCTTTATTTGAAATATTTTGAAACAATGCAAAAAAATTCACAAAATATAATTGATAAAAAATAAGAGGATAAAAATGAAAAAACATCATGAAGATAAGATGGTAAAAATAATAAATAAAATCAAAAAAAACAAAGCAACTTTTTTGACAATAATTGCTTTCATTGTAGGTATTACATTATTTACAATATTTGTTTATTATAGGTTACAGATTGTCAAAGATACAGCTTCTACGAAATTGGCAATTGCAGTAAGTTATGTATCTTCCGGAAATACGGAGCAAGGTTTGAATCTAATAGATGAAGTTATAAATAAATATTCAAATACTCCGTCTGCTTACAGAGCAATGTTAATGAAGTCAAACTATTTTATTTCACAAAGTAAATATGACGAAGCAGAACAGTTATTGAAAAATATTATTAACAATGCCAAGCCTGATACGACCAAACCTTTAGCTTACCCTACATTGATATTAATTTATGATAATACAAATAAGATTGATTTAGCTATAGAAACATCAAAGGAATTTCTGTTAAAATACAAAACAAACTATTTGTCTGCAAGTGTAATGGAAAACATGGCAAGATTATATGAATTATCCGGCAATGAACAGGAAGCACAAAATACATATAAAAAAATAATGGATATTTACCCTAATACTGATTATTCTGAACGAGCAAAAATTAAAGTAAAATAATTTGTTTTATGGGATATTTATAAAATGAAAAAAGTATACTTGGCATTTTTATGGCATCAACATCAACCTATATATAAAAATCCGCTGAATGATATATATGAATTACCATGGGTAAGATTACATGCAACCAAAGATTACTATGATATGGTTGCAATCTTGGATGATTACCCTAAAATTAAATCAAATATAAATCTGGTTCCATCACTGCTTGTTCAGCTTGATGAGTATGCAAAAGGTATTGCAAAAGATAAATTTTTAGATTTAACTTTAAAACCCGCATTAGAACTTTCGGAAGAAGATAAAATATTTATACTTATGAATTTTTTTATGGCAAATTGGGAAACTATGGTGTTTCCAAACAACAGATACCACCAACTGCTTGAAAAGAGGGGAAAGCAGACAAGTGAAACAGATATTAAAAGAATATTAAACTATTTCAAAGATAATGACATGAGAGATTTGCAGGTATGGTTTAATCTTTCATGGTTTGACCCGTATTGGCGAAAAAATGATGAATTTGTAAATGAACTTTACATTAAGGGCAGAGACTTTACGGAACTTGAAAAAGCTAAACTTATAGAAAAACAATTGCAAATTTGCGGGATGATAGTAACAAAACATAAAGAACTACAAGATAGAGAACAAATTGAAGTTTCGGTTACACCGTTTTACCATCCGATTTTACCTCTTTTATGTGATACAAACAGTGCTCTTGATGCGACTCCAAATATGACATTGCCTGAAAAAAGATTTGCTCATAAAGATGATGCCCAGTGGCATATAAATAATGCGGTAACTTATTACGAAAACCTTTTTGGTAAAAGACCGGTTGGTATGTGGCCATCCGAAGGATCTGTTTCCAATGATGTTGTTTCGCTAGCTGTTAACAATGGGATCAAGTGGCTTGCAACTGACGAAGCAATTCTTTTGGGCAGTTATAAACCGACTTCAGAGAACAGACAATATTTATTCAGACCGTATGCTGTTAATATAAAAGGCAGTGTCGTAAATATGATATTCAGAGATCACGGTTTATCTGATTCTATAGGTTTTGTTTATTCAAAATGGAATCCGGATGATGCTGTCAGAGATTTTATTGATAAAGTAAAGAATATAGGTAATTATGTCGGGGATTCTTATGAATATCCTCTTGTCTCTGTTATACTTGACGGAGAAAATTGTTGGGAGTATTATAAAAATGACGGATGGGATTTTTTATCAAAACTATATAGCGAATTATCAAAAGAAGAAAATATTGAAACAGTCAGAATTAGTGATTATTTAAACAAATTTCCGCCTAAAGACACTATAAATAATTTGATGTCCGGTTCATGGATAAACGGTAATTTCGGTATTTGGATTGGACACAAAGAGGATAATACCGCATGGGATTACTTAGGAAAAACAAGGGATTTTTTATTGGATTATTCACAGAAAAATTCAAATTTTAAAGATAGTGAATTGGGAAAAAAAGTTTGGCGGATATTATATGCTGCGGAAGGTTCTGACTGGAACTGGTGGTACGGAGAGGAGCATTCTTCCGGTAATGATGAAATATTTGATAAACTCTTCAGAAATCATTTAATGGCCATATATGAGTTATTAGACCAAAAAACTCCTGATTATTTATATAAATCTATAAAAGTTCTAAGGCAATCATCCTCAAAATTCACAATGACAAATCCTAAAGATTTGCTTACACCTAAAATTGACGGAGAAATTTCAAGTTTTTTTGAATGGAAGAACAGCGGATTATATTCTGTTGGTTATACAGGCGGGTCAATGCATCAGGTTTCGACAGTTATTAAACATTTTATGTTTGGATTTGATTTAAATAATATTTATATCGGTATTTTAACCAATATACCGTTAAATTCGAAGGATATAGAAAATTTGCATTTTAATATTAATTTTTTGGTTCCTATAGTAAAAAAAATATCTTTAAGTTTTGATTTAAATAATAACATTGTTGAATTTGTTATTGTAAGTAATGGCAATAAAATTTCTATACCGTTAGAAAATATTGCTATAAGAACAATTGTAGAAATGTCTATACCTTTAAGTTTATTGGAACTGCCGGATAATTATAAAAATATTGAATTTACAATCAGTGTTGATAAAGATTATATGGAAATTGAAAGATGGCCTTATCAATCTTCCGTTATAATTCCAAAGCCAAGTGAAAATTTTAACGATACATCGTGGACGGTTTAAAATATATGATAACAAAAGATATTATAGTCAATAAAACTGTATTTAAAGCTATAGAACTTGATTTATGTGACAACAGCAAATTGTTGATGATTACAGGGGCAAGAGGTTATATTATGTGCGGTTATCTTAATATTAATACTGCACAAAAAAGAGGAGATGTCGCTTGTATAGTTACCGGCGTAAAAACTATTGAAGATGTAATCAATTCAAATATAGTAGCATTAACCGCAGAAGCTCAAAAACTTGGTGTTACAATGGGAATGTCGGTCAAAGAAGTTCTGCAAAAATTTTCATATTAACTTTTTAACTGCTTTAATAAATCAAGAGCTATTTTGTTGGCAGGTTCTATTTTTAAAATTTTCCTTGCATATTTGATGGCATTAGTACTGTCATTTAAATCTTGATATAATAATGCCAAGTTTTCCAGATATTCCATATTGTTTTTATCACTTTTTAATAAATTTGAAAGTATGCCGATGGCTTTTTCATATTCTCCGGTTACGGCATAAATTTTTGAAAACATTTTAAATGAATTTGTATTATAAGGTGCTGAATGTAATGATTTTTCTGCGAAATCAACAGCTTTTTTAAAATCCATTTTGTGCAGGTATATGTTGCTCAGATTTAAGTAATATTGATGTTCAATATAATTTTCATGATTGGTTTTTAGTGCTTCTAAAAATATTGTTTCAGCCTCATCATATTTTTTTTCCATAAATAAAATATTACACAGGGTAGAAATATAACTATAATATTTAAATTTCATTGCTTCATAAATTAATTCTTTTGCCTGTTTATACTTACATTGTGTCATTAAAATTTTTGCAAGTCCGTGCAAATTTTCAGGATAATTAGGAGCATCCATGTATGCATTTGTCCAAAATGATTCGGCATTTTTGTACCTGTTTGAATAAATATTGGAAGTTAAAGAAAAAACAACAAACAACGGAATAAATAAAAAAAATAAATATTTTTTTGCAAAAGGATACTTTGTTATTATTTTACCGGTTAATCCGGATAAAAGTATAACTACGGCAACGGCAGGAATAATAAATCTGTGAAATAATAATAAATAATCGGGTATAAAAAATGTAGGCAGTAAAGATAATACAAACCAGGTTAATGAAAATAATATAACTTTTCTATTAATAAACCGGGTAAACCAAACAATAATCATTAGAAGTAACAGAATAATATTAACTGTTAATAATTTCGGCGTTAATTGGATTTTATATAACATAACAGGCACATAATCCGGGATTATGAATTTATCTATATAAGTTAACAGTCCGGTTATGATAACGCCTGCCGATTCTTTAAAGTTTGTCAGATATGATGATAATTCTACGGTCGTTATTGAAATTGCTCTCAAAATAAAATAAACAGCAAGTATAGGCAATAATACTGAAGATATTTTAAATAATTGTTGCTTTGATATTTTATAATCAAAACAGTACAGAGTAAGCGGAAATATCGGCAATAAAACAAGTGCAGTTTCTTTTGTAAAGATTGATAATATAAAGAAAAACATAAAAAAGAATAAATCTTTTTTGTTGCTTGTTTCAATAAATTTGAGAAAAGACGTTAAAGTTAATGTGAAAAAAATGACCAGCAGTGTATCGTTTCTTGCAGGTATCCATAAAGGGCACGACATAAGTATGGGATGAACCGCTAATAATAAACAAATAAACTTGACTGCGGAAGTATTAAACCTTAATTGCGATACTAACAGAAATATACAAAAGATACTCAATATAAAATATATTATATTTGCAGTATGCGTAACTTTTAAATTATAACCGAAAAATATTGCCTCAGTTGCAAGCGATAAACTTAGAACAGGTCTGTAGTACGGGAATTCTTTTGAATAATAACACGATTCCGTAAAGAAATTTGGGATGTTTTTAAAATTTGAAATGTATGTTATATTCTGTTCTATAAGATAGTCATCATCTAAATTTGTAATTTTATAATTGATACTTTTCCCGTAAACGACAAAAACAACAACAGCCAAGATTATTAAAAAAAATAAATTCGTTTTGTAAAAAGTATTAATTTTGGATAACATAATTTAAAGTGGAGGTGGCGGGAATTGAACCCGCGTCCGAAAATGTTTCAGTAAGATCGCTACAAGCTTAGCCTGGAATTTTTTTCTCGTTTATAGGACCATCTCCAGACGGGAATATCCCATAAACCAGCACCGTTAAAATTTTGCATTAGCCTGACGGTACAAGCCGGTTAACGCTAACCTACTCTTGTCGTTTTATCCCGCCAGTAGGTGTCACGGGTAAAACGTAGCTGACTTAAGCAGCTATTGGCATTGCGCCAAACCCCATAAAGGGTTTGAGCATACCGTTAGGAACGATTTGTTTGTCGTTTCTATTGTAGCCGATTTTTAACCGAGCCATCGGCCAACTCGGGCTTGCTATCTATACCTCTTCCATTCCCGTCGAACCCAACTCACCCCCGAAAAAAACAGAGAAAATAAAATTATCTCTTATTTTTAAAGAACTCCTT
>JAQTSO010000003.1:65683-109047 GCA_028711215.1 Endomicrobiaceae bacterium
TGCAAGTAATTTTTCCCCGCATTTTATTTTGTATGTAAAGATAACACTTGCATTTTTTAATTCGGAAATAGTGGTTTCAATAGTCAGTAAGTCGTCATATTGTGCCGGTGAATAGTAATTGCATTCAGCATGCATAACCGGGAAAAACAAACCAAGTTCTTCCAGTTGTCTATAAGTAAAACCGACTTCTCTCATGAATTCACTTCTGCCTCTCTCAAAAAAAACTAAATAATTAGCATAATATACTGTGCCCATTTGATCTGTATCTCTATATGAAACTCTTAAGTTGAATTTATTCATTTTTTTACCTCAATTGAATTTGCTTCCTATAGTTAATCCGGAACCGTTTAAAAAATCACATGCTGTCATTTGGGATTTGCTTTCAGGCTGTACACGTGTTATCAATAATGCGTCTTCTTTACATTTAACGACAAATCCGACGCCCTTTTCTATTGATATAACAGAACCGGCAGGAGCACTTGAATTATTTGGAATAACTTTACAGTCAATAATTTTCAATGATTTTCCGGATATTTTTCCGTCGGTAATTATTGTAAAAATACCGGGCCATAAGAATAAGCCCCTGAACAGATTTCTTATTTCTTTTGCTGATTTATTCCAATTAATTTTTCCGTCTTCTTTTTTAAATACGTAGCAAAAAGTCGGTGTTTCTGTCTGCGGTTTTGCTAAACATTGACCGTTACTTAACATTTCTAAAGTTTTATTCATTGCAGATATCCCTAATACTGTTAGTTTATCAAATAATGTTTTTGAGGTATCATCGGGGTCAATATCCAAAGAATCCTGTAAAATTATATTACCGCTGTCTAAACCTTTATCAATATAAAAAGTTGTTACGCCTGTTTTAGTTTGTCCGTCTATAAGAGCCTGTTGAACTGGAGAAGCCCCTCTGTATTGAGGCAACAGCGAGAAGTGGACATTAAAACATCCCATTGCCGGCAATGAGAAAATTCGTTCCGGAATAATTTTACCGAAAGAAACAATAACGCCTATATCCGCATTATAAGTTTTTATTTGTTCCTGAATTTCTTCCGTAAATTTTTCAACTTGAATACAGTGGACATTGTTTTCAATTGAACAGATTTTGACGGCAGGCATTTGCAACTGCCGGCCTCTTGATGCCGGTTTATCATGCATTGTTACTACTGCCGATACTTTATGTTTTTTATCTATATTTTCAAGAAATTTTTTTGAAATTTCTGCAGTGCCAAAAAAGATTATATTCACCAATTTCCGCCTTTCTTTCTTCTTTTAATTTCTTTTTCAACAAGTTTTCTTTTCCACGGCTGTAAATAATCTATAAATAACTTGCCGTTTAAATGGTCTATTTCATGTTGTAATGCTTTTGCAAGAAAGCCCTGCCCTTGTATTTGCTTTATATTTTCATTTAAATCCATATATTCCACTGTTACCGTGTCAAATCTTTGAACATTTTCAAAAATACCCGGAAAGGACAAACATCCTTCTTCCAAAATTATTTTATTAGCACTATCAATAATTGTGGGGTTTATTAACACCAACGGATTTTTTTTACCATTAGATAAAATATCAATAACACATATTTTAAGCGATATGCCTACCTGTGGACCGGCAAGACCTGCACCGCAAGATTTATACATCGTTTCCAACATGTCATCAGCCAAAATTTTTATTTCTTTTGTAATTTTAACTATGGGTTTTGTTTTATTTCTAAGAATAGAATCACCATACTTTACTATTGTAAGTTTTGCCATACAACACCCCTTCATGTCTAATAATATCCGTAAAATTATATGAAACAAACGAATGAAAATCAATAGTGTATTGACGATTGTTTGATAAAATTAGTATACTCACACGCACAGACATTTAAATTACGGGGCTATAGCTCAGCTGGGAGAGCGCTTGCATGGCATGCAAGAGGTCAGGGGTTCAATCCCCCTTAGCTCCATTTTTTTCTTCGGTCTTTTCGTTTTATACTTCGTTGCCAAAATGTTCGGATACCTCGGGCTCCGCCCTTTACAGTATACGCTTACATTTTGTCGCCTCGTCTAAAACGAAAATACAGGTTTGGAAATAGTATCTTTTGTTTTTATCAAATGTTCGGATATGCCGTTCCACTTCGTTGCACTCCCTGATATACCTCACTTTGTTATAAAAACAAAAAGTCATACAAAACCCTTTGAAAAAATTGTGTTCTTTGTATAATTGTTGGATATCAAGAATAATTTTATACTTTGTCGCCTCGTCTAAAACGAAAATGCCGGTTGAAAAATAATATCTTTTGTTTTTATCAAATCTTCGGATAACTCGGATTTGATATCAATCCGAGTTTTTACAAATGAGTTTCGGGATTAAACGGAATTATCTGTTGATGCAATAAAAAAGATAATAAAAAAAACTCAGATCAGACTTATTAAAATAATAATAAAAAAATTGACGTAAATATATAAATTTGTTAGAATTAGCAACATCATTATAATAAATAATAATTTTTTGGGGGATATATGTTTAAGAAGTTAATGTTGCTACAGGTTTTATTTATGGGATTAGCATTGTTTACGGCAGGTTGTTCAAAAACACAACAACAAAAAATGGATGATGAAAATGTCATAAAAGTTTGGCATTGGATGACAGACAGACAAACCGCATTTGATAAACTTTCCGAGGAATATTATAAAGAGACAGGAGTTAAAGTTGTTTTTGAAACCTATGCTCCTACAGATGTTTATAAAAATAAAATCACAGCAGCAGCAAGCGGACAATTATTACCTGAAATTTTTAATCCTTTAAGTGATAAAAGAGAATTGGCTTCATATATAAAAGCAGGGTTCATCGCAGATTTAACTGATGAAATGAATGCGGGCTGGAAAGATATTTTCTTTGAAAAATCGCTGGAACAAAACAGATTTACAGAGGGAAATGAATGGGAAGTTAAACCCGGATATTACGGTGTTCCGCTGGATGTAAGTTCCCTCATGATATATTACAATAAGGATTTATTTATTCAAGCAGGGCTTGATCCAAATAACCCTCCTAAAACTTGGGCAGAATTTATAGAAGCAGGTAAGAAGTTAAGAGCAGCAAATATACAGCCTTTTGTCAGTGGTTTTGGTGAATCTTGGCTTATAGGTGCTTTTGCAACATCATATCAATGGGCATTATTCGGCAAACAAGGTATTTTAGATACAATAGACGGTAAAATTGCTTACAATGATCCAAGATGGGTAAAAATATTCGGACTTTTAAATGAAATGAAAGAAAATAAAATGTTTGCATCCGGTATGGTTACAATGGTTAATAAGGATGCGGAAAGAACATTTGCTACAGGAAGAGCAGGTATGTCTTTTAATGGTTCTTGGGGTGTAAATGTTTATAAATCAATGAATCCAAATTTGAATTACGGTGTTATGCCACCGCCACAACTTGCTGATGCAAAATATCCATTATTAATATTTGGAGGAGACGGTTCAGCTATGTTTGTTAATGCAATGTCTCCAAAAAAAGATAAAGCGATAGCTTTCTTAAAATGGTTGACACAAAGACCACAACAATCCTTTTTGGCTAAAGAAACTTTGAATATTCCTTCAAATAAAGAGAGTGCTCAAGATTTACCGGAAGTTTTAAAAATATTTTCTGAAAGCATAGCAAATACTTTTGAGAACTTACCAAAATTGGAAGCATGGCAAGTTGTTAACTATGTAAATATAAATTTACAATCCGTTATGATTGGTGAAAAAACACCTAAAATTGCAGCAGATGAAGTTCAGGCTGAAAAAACAAGACAGGAAAAGGCAAAAAAATGATAACGCCAAAAGAAAAAACATTTAATATGGTGTTTATATTGCCGGCGTTGGTTTTATTTTTGGTATTCAATTTCTATCCGCTGGTAAGAACTTTTCAATTGAGTTTTTTTCAGTGGAATGGTATAGATAAAGATATGGTTTTTATCGGTTTTGCACAATATAAAGATATATTGTTTAATAATCCTGCTTTTTGGAAGTCAATGTTAAATGCAGGTTATGTTACCTTGTTGGCTCTTACATTGCAAAACGGCTTAGCCCTTTTGCTTGCATTGCTGGTTAATAGACAGATCAGAGGTGAAAATATTTATAGAGTTATATTTTTTCTGCCTCCTGTATTGTCGGGCATTGTTGTAGGTTTGATATGGAAGTTTGTTTATGACGGAAATTTCGGGATTTTAAATCATTGGTTAATAGCACTTGGATTTGATAATTTCAAAGATTTTGCCTGGCTTTCAGAGGTAAAAACTGCATTATCATCAGTTGCTGTTGTTCATATGTGGAGAGGGTTCGGGTATGGGTTTATTATATTGTTGGCAGGACTTCAAACTATACCGAATGAATTATATGAAGCTGCTGAAGTTGACGGAGCAGATAAATGGCAACAATTTAAACATATTACGTTCCCATGCATGATTCCTGTTTTTACCGTAGTGACAATTTTAACAATTTTAGGTACAATGCAAATATTTGATTTGATATATTCAATGACTAGGGGTGGTCCTGCAGGATATACCCATGTTCCTATAACAAAAATTTATGAATATATGAGTAACGGGGAGTTTGGTTATTCTACAGCTATGGCTGTTCTCTTCGGTATGGTGTTATTAATAGTTTCTTTCGGACAATTATATGTAAGTAAAAAATTTACAGGTAAATAAAATGAATTTATTTAAAGCAAAAAAAACATTGATGGATTCTATTACACACATAATACTTATACTGGTTGCACTGACTTGTATATTTCCTGTTTTTTGGATGTTATCATCATCTCTTAAAACACAGGAAGAAATATTTACAAAAATATCTTTACTGCCTGAAACTTGGCAGTGGAGTAATTATATTGAAGCTTTTGTAAAAGCAGAATTCGGGATGTATTTTCTTAACAGTGTTATTTATACCGTAGTCGGTGTTGTTTGTATTATTTTTATTACATCACTTGCTGCTTACGGTTTTGCAAGATTAGAGTTTTGGGGTAAAAACTTTTTCTTTTACTTATTAATATCAACGTTACTTATTCCTATACCGGGCATTTTTGTACCGTTATATCTGCTTTTAAAAAAAATGGCTTTGCTTGATACAAGAACAGGGCTTCTCTTATGTTATATCAGCGGCGGACTTGCTTTCGGATTATTTTTGTTAAGATCTTTCTTTGAAGAATTACCGAAGGAAATAGAAGAAGCAGCTCTTATTGACGGATGTTCAAGATTTGGTATTTATTGGAGAATAGCTTTGCCTCTTGCAAAACCGGCAATAGCAACACTTGTTATTTTAAATTGTCTTGCAATTTGGAATGAATTCTTGCTGGCACTTGTTGTGTTGCAAGATACGGCAAAAATGCCTATACAAAGAGGTTTGATGGTATTCCAAGGGACGTTTATAACGGATTACCCTCTTCTTATGGCAGGCTTGACTATAGCGACAATTCCTATACTGATAGTATATCTCCTTATGCAAAAACATATAGTTAAAGGCATTGCCGCAGGTGCTCTAAAGGGATAACTTCTTACTATCGGACGGAGTTGTTGGAATATGGCAATAGAAGTTGTTGTTTTTGATTTAGGGAAAGTTATTTTTGATTTTGACATAGATAAATTGTCAAATGGGTTCCATCTCTCCTCTCAAAGGTCTCAACAAGATGTTATAGGTTTAATATCCGGGCGTAAAGATCTTTTTATCAGCTATGAAAAAGGTTTAATAACATCGCAAGAATTTTATAATCATATGACAATATTATTAGGGTTACAAATAGATTATAAATCTTTTTGTAACATATGGAATGATATATTTACTCCTTTTTGTGACATGTTCAATTTTATAAATATATTGTCTAAAAAATATAACCTTGCAATACTTTCAAATACGAATATTTTACATTTTGAGTATTTGCAAAATAAATATACCGAAATTTTTGCCTGTTTTAAATATCTGCATTTATCTTACAAAATGCAAGCAAGAAAACCGGATGTGGAAATATATAAGAAAGTAATAGATTTTTATAATATAGACCCTGCCGGTATTTTTTTTACCGATGATTTAGATAAAAATATAAATTCGGCCAAAGAATTAAATATTAGTGCATTTAAATTTGAGGGGTTAGAAAAATTAAAAGAGGATTTAAATTCACTCGGGGTTATTTTTTAATTTATGATAAATTTTGGGATTAGTATTGCAAAACAACTGGCATTGGAAAAACAATTTAAAAATTTCAATATTAAAGAAAGTGATATTTTAGAAAAGTTTATACATTCGTCAGGGCATGGCGGACAAAATCTTAATAAAGTTGCAACTTGTGTTTATTTAAAGCATATCCCAACTTCAATAGAGATTAAATGCCAAAAACACAGGACACAACTTTTAAACAGATATTTGGCACGAAAGATGTTAGCTGAAAGAATTGAAAACATAGTTTTAGGGGCAAAAAGTAAAAAAACACATGAAATAGAAAAAATAAAAAGGCAAAAAAGAAAAAGAACAAAAAGAGCAAAAGAAAAAATGTTGGAACAGAAAAAAATAAATTCAGGAATAAAACAAAATAGACAGAAGGTTGAATACGAATGAAAATAGCATTGGGTCAAGTTAATCAGGTAGTTGGTGATATCGTAAATAATAGAAGAAAAATTGTGAATTGTGTGCGTGCTGCAAAAAAACAGAATTCGGATTTAGTAATATTTCCGGAATTTGCTATGGTCGGTGGCTACGCGGATGATTTATTGTTAAATAAGGATTTTATTGATAAAAATTACGAAAATATTGAAATTATCACAACGCGTTCAAATTTAGAAGATATGTGTACCTTAATTGGCACGGTATCAAATGATAAATTTGAAAATAACAGGATAATAAATACTGTCTCTTTGTTTACAAAAAACACAATGGCAGTTGTTGCTTCAAAGGATATTTTAGATGATTCTGATTTTAAGGATTCAAAATATTTCAAAAGATCCGGATTTTCCAATGTTTTTAAAATAAAGGATAAAAATTTTACATGTGTGATGTCTGATGATGCAGATTCAATGTTAAAGAACATAGAGAAAGCATCTTGGTTGGGTGTTGATGTTATTGCTGTGTTCAGTTGTTCGCCGTATTACAAGGGAAAAACTTTAAAGACAAGAGAGATATTAAAACAATCCGCAAAAGAACATAACGTTGATATAATTTATATAAATATGGTTGGGGCTCAGGATGGTTTTGTTTTCGACGGCGGCAGTACATATGTGTCAAAAGACGGTAAATTTAAGGCTATATTAAAAAGTTTTGAAGAAGAATTGCTGGTTTTTGATACAGACGGAAGTGATGTTGCGGAAGAAGAAATATCAATTGTAAAAGAAATGTATAATGCATCAGTTTTAGGATTAAAAGATTATTGTTGGAAAAATGGTTTTAAAAAATGTGTATTGGGTGTCAGTGGGGGAATAGATTCCGGATTAACACTTGCCATAGCTGTAGATGCACTCGGCAGAGAAAATGTTTTAGGTGTTACAATGCCGTCTCAATATACCTCAAATGAAACAATGCAGTATGCTACAGAAATCTGTAAAAGGTTTCAGGTTAAAATGCAAACAATACCTATCAGTGATATGTATCATGTTTATTTGAAAAATTTTGATAAAATTTTTGAAGGAACAAATAAAGATTCAACAGGAGAAAATTTACAGGCTAGAATCAGAAGTAATATTTTAATGTCAATATCTAATAAATTCGGATATTTACCATTGTGTACTTGCAATAAATCTGAAGATGCGGTTGGCTATAGTACGTTATACGGAGATGCGACGGGCGGATATTCGGTAATAAGTGATTTGTTGAAAAAAGACGTTTATTTATTGGCACAATATAGAAATACTCTGTCGGAAGTTATTCCAAAAGAAATAATTGAGAGAGCTCCGACCGCTGAATTAAGAGAAAATCAGAAAGACTCCGACTCTCTGCCTGAATATGATATTTTAGATGATATTCTTGAAAAGATTTTCGATAAGAATATGACATATAAAGAAATTATTGATTCAGGTGTAACAATTGACACTTTGGACAAAGTATCAAAATTAATTTTTACCTCAGAATATAAAAGAAGGCAAGCTCCGATTGGAACAAAAATTACCAAAACAACATTTATTAAAAATATACAATTTCCTATAACAAATGGATACACATGGAAACAAACTACCGGGGACATAGACAACGATTAAAAGAAAGATTTTTAAACTCTAAATTAGCAAAATGGCAAGATTATGAAATTTTAGAGTTTGCTCTGACTTTTACGATACCGAGAAAAGATACAAAAAAAATAGCAAAACAATTGTTATCTAAATTTGGTAATTTAAAACAGGTTTTAAATACAGATATAGATAAACTTAAAACGATAGACGGTATAAAAAATCAATCAGGATTTTTTATAGCTTTTTTGAGGAGTTTTGCCGTGAAATATGCTGAACTTGAAATGGTTGAGAAAGAAAAAATTTCTTCTCCAAAAGAGGCTCTGATATTTTTGAGATCAGTTATTGGTTTATCAAAAGATGAAATTTTTTATGCGATATTTTTAAATGCATCAAATAAAATTTTATTTTATGATGAAATCAACAGAGGCATTGTTAATAAATCGGCAGTATATCCAAGAAAGATTGTTGAAATTGCTCTTAAATATAATGCAACGTCTGTAATTGTGGCACATAATCATCCCGGAGGTAGTTCTAACCCTTCACAAAATGATATAATAGCAACAGAGGCAATTACGAAGGCGCTAAAAACGGTTGATATTTCTTTGCTGGACCATTTAATAGTTACAGATAAAAATCATTATAGTTTTAAGGATAATGGGTTAATTTAAAGGAGAAAAATGTGAGCGGTTTATTTGGAGTTATTTCAAAGAGCGATTGTTCAGAATTTTTAATTTATGGTACGGATTATCATACACACATGGGGTCTGAATATGGCGGACTTGCCGTTTTAGATAAAGAATTTTCAAGATATATTCATAAAATGAGCAATGCCAATTTCAGAGATAGATTTTTTGAAAATATAAAGGAATTAAAAATAACAAAAGGTATTGGTTGTATAAGTGATTTAGATGAACAACCAATATACATAAAATCCAATTTGGGTGATTTTTGTGTTGTTACAACCGGCAGAATAGAAAATATCAAAGAATTATCTGAGAGTTTAATGAAATCAGGTATTTGTTTTACGGAATTCAGTAAAGATTATGTAAATATGACAGAAGTTGTAGCAAGAATTATTACGAGCAGTTCAAGTATCGTTGAGGGAATAAAAAAAGTTTTTCAAAAAATAAAAGGTTCTTGTTCTTTGCTTATATTGAGCAGAGAAGGTTTATATGTTGCAAGAGATTATCACGGTAGAACTTCTTTAATTTTAGGCAAAAATCAAGATTCAATTGCTGTATGTTCTGAGTCTTGTGCATTTGCAAATTTAGGATATAAGACAATCAGGGATTTAAATCCGGGTGAAATTGTATTAATTAATCAGGATGAAATAAAAACATTATATGAAGGTGAGAAAAAAAAGAAAATCTGTGCATTTTTGTGGATATATACAGGATTTCCTGCATCTGATTATGAAGGTGTAAATTCTGAAATCGTCAGAGAAAAATGTGGAAAAGCATTGGCTAGAAGAGATAAGGATATAAAAGCAGATTTTGTAGCAGGTGTTCCTGATTCAGGAATAGCACATGCGATTGGTTATGCAATTGAATCTAAACTGCCGTTCAGAAGGGCACTTGTAAAATATACCCCGACTTATGGCAGAAGTTATACTCCGCCATCTCAACATTTAAGAGATCTTACGGCAAAAATGAAGTTAATTCCGATAAAAGAAATTGTTAACGGTAATAGTCTGGTAATTCTTGAAGATTCAATTGTAAGAGGAACACAGCTTAAAAATTTTACAGTTGAAAAACTATGGAATTGCGGAGCAAAAGAAATTCATGTCAGACCGGCTTGTCCTCCGTTGATGTTCCCGTGCATATATTGTAATGCAACCAGGACCAACAGTGAACTTGTAACAAGAAGAGCAATAAAAGAAATAGAAGGGAAAGATATTGAAAATATAGATAAATATTTAGATTATACAACACCTCAATATGCAAAAATGATAGAGTGGATTAGAAAAGATTTGAATATTACATCACTAAAATATCAGACACTGGAAGATATGATAGAAGCAATAGGATTGCAGGCACAAGATTTATGTACGTTTTGTTGGAATGGTAAAGGATGCAAAGGATGTGAAAATGAAACAATATGAGGAAATAATGCTGTATTCTTTAAGCACATGTTTTTGGTGCACAAAAGTTAAGAAATTATTGACTGAATTAAATGTTGTTTTTCAAGAAATATATGTTGATTTGTTAGATGAAAAAGAACAGGTTAAAATAATGGCTCATTTAAAAGCAAAAGATACATTTCCTATACTTGTTATTGACAGTAAATATATTGTCGGTTATGATGAAGAATCTATCAGAAATTTATTTAAATAATATATTTATAATTATGAAATTCATCTTGTAAACGATTTTAAATCCTGAAATTTAATTTAATGTATAAAAGATAATTTAGTGAACTATTGAATTATGTACGGTTTTGTCATTTATGCTTGAAAAATGACTGGCAAATTTTGTACAATAAGCATTGTGGGTTCTATGTTAGTGGTAATTTAGGTGGCCGGAAGGTCACCTTTTGTTTTTATAGGATTTTATTATGAATTTAATACAACAAATAGAAAATTTATTATTGCCGATAGCAACTGAAGAATCTATGGAAATCATTGATGTTGAGTACTTGAAAGAAAACGGACAGCAAGTATTAAGAATTTTTATAGATCAAGAAAGCGGTATTAACCTTGAAGATTGTACAAAGATGAGCCATCTTTTTGGTGTAAAACTTGATGAAACCGATATTATAAAAGAAGAGTATGTTTTAGAGGTTTCATCACCCGGTATTGACAGGATTTTAAAGAAAGAAAAAGATTTTATTCGTTTTAAGGGATTTAAAATAAATATTACAACGGCTGGAGCGATAAATAATCAAAAACATTTTTCAGGCAAATTAGTGGCAGTTGAAGGCAATAAGATTGTTGTAGATGATGTAACAAACGGAATCGTTGAGATAGAAATTATAAATATTCTAAGGGCGAAAGTTGATCCGGAAATTTAATAAGGGGAGAAAAATATGTCAAGCGAACTTTTAACAGCACTTGAAACAATACAGAAGGAAAAGAAAATACCTAAAGAAGATATTTTGCATGTCATTGAAAATGCATTGGTTTCTGCATATAAAAAACACGCAGGTAAAAATGTTAATGTGGAAGCAAAAGTTGATCCTGAAACAGGAGCAATGTCTGCTTGTGTTATAAAAAAAGTTGTTGAAAATGTTGTGAATCCGTTAACGGATATTACTGTTCAGGAAGCAAAGAAATTGGGTCAAAACAGTGAAATTGGAGCTGATGTGAAAATTGGTCTTGATACCGATGATTTTTCAAGGATAGCTGCTCAAACAGCAAAACAGGTTATAGTCCAAAAAATAAGAGAATCAGAAAGAGATTCTTTGTATGAGGAAATGAAAGGTAAAATCGGTGAAATGGTAAATGGGTCAATTTATAAAATTGCAAATAGAAATATAATTGTTGATTTGGGAAGAAGCGAAGCTATTTTGCCAATTTCAGAACAAGTTCCGAAAGAAAAATTTTCAGTCGGACAACATATAAGAGCAATTATTATTAAAGCTGAAAAAAATATAAAAGGACCGAATACGGTTTTATCCAGAGCACATCCTGATTTGGTTAAAGTATTATTTGAATTGGAAGTGCCTGAAATATATGAGAAGATAGTTGATATTGTAGGAATAGTCAGAGAACCGGGTTTAAGAACGAAAGTTTCAGTAATATCTCATAATCCTAAAGTTGACCCTGTAGGAGCTTGTGTCGGTGTAAAAGGTGCAAGAATAAAACCGATTATTGATGAACTAAAGGGAGAAAGAATTGATTTGATTCCTTTTTCTAATGATACAATCAAGTATATTTCTTCTGCTTTGTCGCCGGCTAAAGTTTTGGGTGTAACGATTCTTTCAGAAATTGATAAGAAAGCCGAAGTTATAGTTGCCGATGATATGTTGTCTTTAGCTATAGGTAAATCCGGTCATAATGTAAGACTTGCTGCAAGACTTACAGGCTGGAATATTGACGTAAAATCTGAGCAGCAAAAGAGACAGGTAAGTGAACAAAAATTGGAGGCTCAGGCATCAGAATTGGAACAATTAAAAGGGGTCAGTCAAAAAAATATAGATTTGCTTGCTGATGCAGGATTAACAAGTTTAAAGAAATTAGCTGAATTGAGTATTGATGACCTGACAACATTGCCCGGTATAGGACCAAAAACTGCTGAGAAAATTATAGAGTCGGCAAAAGAAGCGGTTTCTAAAAAATAGGAGTTGATATATATGACGATAACAAAAAAGGAATCACAAAAAAAAGTAACTACAGTTACTGCCAAAGATACAACTAATAAGGATAAAAAAATAAAAAAAGTATCTTCAGGTATTAAAACAACAAAAACTCCTAAATCAGAACATAAGAAAGAAATTGTAAAAAAATCGGCTACTGTTGTAAAAAAATCTTTAACTGATAAAGCAGCAACAAAAACTTCTAAACTAAAAAAAGATGCTAAACCTCATAATATTGATATAGCAACAAAAGTCATTAAGAAAAAAGTAAAAGATGTTGAACATCAACAAACAGATGTTGATCGCATAAAAAAAGAAAAAGAGGAAATTCAACGTAAGCAAAAAGAGGAAATACGCAGACACGAAGAAGAAAGAATAAAGAAAGAAAAAGAAGTTGCCGAACAAAAAATAAAAGAAGAAGTCCGCAGGCAGGAAGAAGAAAGAATAAAGAAAGAAAAAGAGGCAGCAGAGAACAAAAAAAGAGAAGAATTATTAAGCGCTCAGGAAAAAGAAAGTACGAGAAGCACAATAAATATAAATGAACTTATAACGGTTAAAGATTTAGCTGAGAAAATGAAATTGAAGGTAGGAGATGTTTTAAAAAAACTACTTTTAATGGGAAGTTTCGCAACTATAAACCAAAGGTTAGATACGGATACGGCAGTGCTTCTTGCCAATGAATTTGGTTTTGATGCGAAGTTTATATCCATAGATTCCGAAATGAAAATTGAAACAGAACAACAAGTTGATGATGTTAAGAATCTTTTGCCGAGATCTCCGATTGTAACCATAATGGGACATGTTGATCATGGAAAAACATCACTTCTTGATGCGTTAAGAAAAAGCAATGTTGTTGCAGGTGAAGCAGGCGGAATTACGCAACACATAGGTGCATATAGAGTAAAAACATCAAACGGAGAAATTACATTTTTAGATACGCCGGGACATGAAGCTTTTACTGCGATGAGATCCAGAGGAGCTCATGTTACAGATATAGTAATATTGGTTGTGTCTGCAACCGACGGAGTTATGCCTCAAACTATAGAAGCCATAAACCATGCAAAAGCAGCAGGTGTTCCTATAATAGTTGCGGTTAATAAAATTGACTTGCCGACAGCAGAACCTGCAAAAATGAGACAAGAACTTAGTAACTATGGATTGTTGGCTGAAGAATGGGGCGGAGATACCATAATGGTTGATATTTCGGCAAAACAAAAATTAAATATTGAAAATTTGCTTGAGATGGTTCAGTTGAAATCTGAAATGATGGAACTGAAAGCAAATCCAAATAAAAAAGCTGAAGGTATTGTTATAGAAGCTAAGCTTGATCCTAAAAAAGGGACAGTTGCGACGGTTTTAGTTCAAAACGGGACATTAAGGATCGGTGATAATATTGTTGTAGGAACAACTTACGGGAAAGTCAGAGCAATGATAGATGAGTATGGTAAAAGATTTGATACCGCTCTTCCGAGTATTCCGGTTGAAATTTTGGGTATAAATGAGCCTCCTCAGGCAGGAGACAAGTTTATAACATTGGATCATGAATCACAAGCAAGAGAAATTGCTAATTCAAGGAAGGAAAAGGTTAAAGCAGATTCATTAAGACCAAAACATCACGTATCTTTGCTGGATATCAGTGCCGGTAAAACAAAAGATTTGAAGATTATTTTAAAGACTGATGTGCAAGGTTCATTGGGTGCATTATGTGATGCTCTCGAAAGAATGTCAAATTCTGAAATTAATTTAAAAATTATTCATAAAGGTGCTGGATCAATAACAGAGTCAGACGTAGTTTTGGCTTCGGCTTCTGATGCTATGATAGTTGGGTTTAATATCAGACCTGATGCTTCAGTTGAAAAATTGGCAGAATCAGAAGGAGTCAGTATAAATGTTTACAGAATTATTTATGAACTTATCGCTGATATAAAGGCTGCGATGGAAGGTTTACTAGATCCGGATACGAAAGAAAGAATAATCGGCAAAGCAGTTGTGAAACAAGTTTTTAAATTATCATCTGCCGGTACCATTTCAGGTTGTATGATTATAGAAGGGAAAGCTCAAAGAGGGGTAAAAGTAAGACTTCTAAGAGATAATGTTATAGTTTTTGAGGGGCATACGTCTTCAATTAAAAGATTTAAAGAAGATGTCAAAGAAGTTGAAAAAGGTTATGAGTGCGGTATTGGTCTTGAAAAATTTTCAGATTTAAAAACATCAGATGTTATTGAATTTTTTACTATTGATAAAACAGCAAGAAAGTTGATTGAGGATTAAAAATGCGTTCATATAAAAGAGCTGACAGAGTTTCAGAATTAATTCATGCAGAGATGGTTAGGATTCTAAGAGATATTAAGGAACTAAATCACGGATTATTAACAGTAACAAAAGTTAAACTAACTGATGATTTGCAGACTTGCAGAATATTTTATTCTATTATAGGAACACAAGAAGATAAGGAAAGCACAGATAAAGTTTTGAAAGACAATTTAAAACATATAAGATTCCAATTGGCAAATTCGGTTGATTTCAGAAGAACTCCTACAATAGAATTTAAATATGACAGTTCGGCTGAAGAGGCTGTCAGAGTTTTTGAACTGTTGGATAGAATTAAACAAGAAAAATAATATATTTATAAGTTTTGAATTTTAGACATGCTAAATAATTTTTGAGTTGTTTATTGCTTGTGCCAAAATGTAAAATTTGCTTTAAAATTATTTCAGTTTGCTATGAATTTTTAAATTTCTAAGAAGGCAATAAAATGAAAATTATTAATCTGCAAAACTCTTCAAAAAAACAGGTATTAAAATCAATAGTAAGTGTTATAAAAAAATCAAAAAGTTTTTTTATCGCAGGACATATGAGACCCGACGGCGATACTATAGGTTCTGGATTAGCATTAGCATCTATGCTAAGAAGACTTGGAAAGAAAGTAGTTCATTGTTCGGCAGATAAAATACAATCTGATTTGCTTTTTATGAGCGGAGCAAAGAAAATTAAAATCATAAGTAAAATAGATAATAATTTTGATTGTGCAATAATTTTAGAATCAATAAATTTCAATAGAATAGGCGATATTATTTCATCTGCCCAGGCGAAAATAATAATCAATATAGATCATCATTTAGCACACACTAATTTCGGACATATTAATTATGTTGTCCCAACGTCTTCTTCTGTGGCAGAATTGATTCATGATGTTTTTGTGTCAGCAAAAATGATTCCGACGACAAAAGAGGCAGAAAATTTATATGTTGGTATTGTTACAGATACAGGAAGATTTCAACAAATAAACACAAATGCAAATTCTCATTTGATAACAGCTAAGTTGTTAAAATGCGGAGTAAATTCAAGTGATATCTGCAAAAAATTATTTTTGAAAAAACCGATAAGTAAGTTGAAATTATATGGTATGGCATTATCTAATTTACGGACGGAAATAAACGAGCGGTTTGTCTATGTGAAATTAACAAAAGATATGTTCAAAAAAACAAAAGCAAGTGATTTTGAGGCAGATGGTATTATAAATTATTGTATTTCTGTGCCAACAGCCGTTGTTGGGTGTGTAATAAAAGAAATTGATGATAAAACTACAAAAATTAGTTTAAGATCTATTGAAAAATTTAATGTATTAAGTGTTGTTAATCAATTTGACGGCGGCGGTCATAAAAATGCTGCCGGTTGTACTATAAATGAAAATATTGACGTCGCTACGAAAATAATAATAAAAGCATTTAGGAATAAATTAAGTGCAAAATGATTTTTCAGGTCTTCTGGTTGTCAATAAACCGGTTGGTATTACATCATTTAAATTAATAAGTATAATCAAAAAAAAACTTCAGGTAAAAAAAGTAGGACACTGCGGGACATTGGATCCGCTTGCAAGCGGACTTATGTTAGTTCTTATCAATAAAGCCACAAAATTACAAGATAATTTTATGAAAAAAGATAAAGTATATCTGGCATCTGTTAAATTAGGATTAAAAACTGCCAGTGGAGATCTTGACGGTAAAATAATTTCACAGTCCGATTATTCACATGTGGATATTGATAAAATAAAAAAAGTTTGTGATAGTTTTATCGGAGAAACAGAACAAATTCCTCCGATGTTTTCTGCTTTGAAAGTAGGCGGAAAAAAATTGTATGAACTGGCAAGAAAAGGCATTGAAATAGAAAGAAAGAAAAGGAAAATTAAAATATATTTTATTAATGTTTTAAATTATTCAAACGGAATAATAGACATGAGAGTAAAATGTTCAAGTGGTACTTATATCAGGACTTTGGCGGAAGATATAGGAGCAAAATTAAACACAGATGCAGTTCTGAATAATCTTGTCAGAGAAGAAATTGATGAATATTTGTTGAAACAATCAATTAGTTTGAGTGATATAGAAAACAACGAAAAAGAATTTATACTAGATAAGATAATCCAAATATAACTTATTATTTGCAACTTCCGTTTTTTGTTTTTCTGGTATAATATTTTTTCACACCTTCATATATAGCATCTGCAATTGCAAGCTGGAATCTTTTTGTGTTAAGTTTTGCCTCATCGCTGTAATTACTCAAATAAGCGCCTTCAACAAGAACTGCCGGCATTCGGGTTCCCCTTAAAACAAAAAAGTTTGCCTGTTTTATTCCTCTGAAAGGTATTTTTAATCTTCCTGTAGATTCGCAAGAAATAAAACTTGATAATTCGGAAGATTCGTTGATGTATTCATTTACGACCATTGACCACAGCATATTTTGCAACATTTCTTTTTCGCCTTTAGGTTTATTTTCCAACGAAACAACGGAGTTTTCTAAAATTGCGGTTGCTGCGGCTTCGCTGTCTGAAGCATATTCTGATAAGAAGTATATTTCAAATCCTGAAATTTCTTTTTTGAAATTGGCATTATTGTGTATGGAAATAAATAAATCTGCTTTATGTTCATTTGCAATATTTGTTCTTTCGGCAAGAGGAATAAATGTATCATCGTTTCTTGTAAGTATAACTTTATAATTTTTATCTTTGTCAAACAGTTTTTTTAATGCAAGAGTAATTGAGAGATTAATGTCTTTTTCTTTTGTCCCTGTAGGACCGATTGCACCCGGATCTTCTCCCCCGTGACCTGCATCTAAAACTATAAGTTTTGCATCTTGTGATTTTTCTTTGGCAGATGGTATTATATCTTTAAAAGTTGTTTTATCGTCAACAATAGAATAAGAATCATCAATTATTTGTTCATCGGTAACACTTGCAGTTTTTATTTTTGAAAGTTCTTCAAGATCATCAAAGTCTTCAGATGACACAGGTTTTTCATATATTTCGGATTCATTTGCTATAACAGTTGTGTTAATTTTCAGTGTTTCAAACTTGTCCTCTTTTAAATTTTGGATGGTATTTGAACTAATAGTTGTTTCATATTGTTGATATTCAACGAGATCCAAAGATGTAACAGTATCCGGTAAATATACAAAACAAGGTTTTGTCATATCGACAGGCGCAGAATGTTCAATAGTGATAACAAATTTTATAGGATTTTTAAAGTTTTTTATTTTAACTAATTTTGGTTTTTGTGTTAATTTAATTTTGAAAATAGCTTCTCTGCCGACGGTACTATAAGAAATATCTTTAATAACACCATTGTCAACATATAAAGTGTCACTTGAAATTTTACCCCGTTGAAAAGCAATTATTATTGAATTTTTTGCTTTTTTTACGGTATGAGTCATCTTTTCATCAAGTTCAATTGATATGTCTGTGCTATTTTCCTTTGTGTAGTATCTGACGGCAGAAATATTTGTTTTGGATGTCACTATCATAACTTTATTTTTTTTATCAAATGTTACAATTGATTCGGCAACAGATGAAAACTCCTTGCAAATCAGAAAATCTACAGGTATATAAACTTCATTGTTTATTAGTAATGAAGGAGTATATAGTTTCTTTTTTTTCTTTCCATAAACAACTTTTTTTGTATTATAAAATATATCAATGGATTGATTTTTTAATTTCATTGAAACTTTCCCGCTGATATTTTGCCATTCAAGTCTGCAATTAAAAAGAACTGATATTTCATTCAAAGATAAAAATGATTCATCATGTATTTCATATGCATTGATGCCGTTATAGTTTGCTCCATCAAAAATGACATTTGTTTTTTGAATATTAATTTTGATATCTGTATTATTGTTTTTGCCTGGATAAACAGTGTTTGAACATACAAATAGTAACATTGAAAAACATAATATTAATTTTTTCATTTTTAGAAATTCCTAAAGCGATTTTGTTGATTATACAAAATATTAAACTTACAATAAAGATTCTTGATAAAAATACTAAAAACTTGTAAAATCATTCAGATATATAATTAGTTTAAAAATATATTTGAGAGGTGCAAAATGCAAGCTGTTATTATGGCTGGTGGTTTTGGAACAAGACTGAGACCAATAACTTGCAGTATCCCTAAACCTATGGCTCCCGTAGCAAATAAACCTATGTTAAGCCATATTATAGAGTTGCTTAAAAAATATGATTTTAGAGATGTAACTATGATGTTGTATTATCAGCCTGAAATAATTACTAATTATTTTGGTAACGGTTCAAAATTCGGTGTTGATATAAAGTATTTAAGACCGGAAGCCGATTTGGGTACAGCAGGCAGTGTAGGATTTGCAAAAGAAAATATAAACGGGACATTTCTTGTTATATCCGGTGATGTTTTAACAGATTTTGATATATCAAAAGCAATTGCATTTCATAAAGAAAAAAAAGCTATTGCAACAATGGTTTTAACCAGAGTTACAAATCCTTTGCAATTCGGAGTCGTTATCACCGATAAAGATGATAAAGTTGAAAGATTTTTAGAAAAACCGTCCTGGGGTGAAGTTTTTTCGGATACAATAAATACAGGTATTTACATTTTGGAACCGGAGGTTTTTGATTATATTGCTGAAAACAAAGATGTTGATTTTTCAAAAGATTTGTATCCTAAGTTGTTGAAAGAAGGAAAGGGATTATACGGTTATATTGCCGAAGGATATTGGAAAGATATTGGCAATCATGATGAATACAGATTTGCCCATTACGACATCTTAGACGGTAAGGTAAATATTGATGTTGACGGAACAAAAAAACAAATAGAAGGTAAAACAATAATAGTTGGCAAAAATACTATCATAGAAAACGGGGTTACATTTGATAGTAATTCTATAATTGGTGACAATACCATTATAAAAAAAGGTGCCAAAATCGGAAAATCAGTAATAGGTTCAAATGTGACAATTGGTGAAAATGCATTATTGTTGGGTTCAGTTTTATGGGACGGAGTTTTAATCGGAGATGAAGCAAGTTTAAAAGAAACAGTTATAGGTTCGTCAACAAAAATAGGCGAAAAAACTTCAGTTCAGGTTGGAACAATTATAGCTGATGAATGTAATATTGGTTCCGGTGCAACTATTAAGGCAAATTTAAGAATTTGGCCTCACAAAATTGTAGAAAAAGGTGCAATTTTATCTTCAAGCTTAGTTTGGGGAGAAAAATGGAATAAGGCATTGTTTAATGCATACGGGAGTATAACGGGTCTAGGTAATATAGAAATTACTCCTGAATTTGCCGCAAAAATAGGTTCTGCCTATGGAGCTTTTGTCGGTAGCGGGGCATATGTGGTAATATCGAGAGATGATCATAGAACAACAAGAATGATAAAAAGAGGTATTATTTCAGGACTTCTTTCAGCGGGAGTTAAGGTAGGCGATATGTTGAGTTCTTCTATACCTGTTGCCAGGTACGAAATAGGAAATGAGGGAGAAGCCGGTGGTATTCACATAAGACAATCACCTTATGATGCAAGGCTTATTGATATTAAATTTTTTGACAGATTTGGCGGAGATATTTCAATTAATCAGGAAAAGGGATTTGAACAACTTTTCTTCAGGGAAGATTTTAAAAGAGCAAATATGAATGATGTCGGAGAAATTACAGTTCCGCCAAGAGCTCTTGAGTATTATAAGACGGGTTATTTAAATAAAATTGGTAAAGCAAAAGAAGTTGTGAACAATACAAAGATAGTCATTGATTATGCAAATTCATCAGCTTCAATGGTATTTCCTGCAATACTTGGGGAACTAGGAGTAGATGTAGTTGCATTAAATGCATATATCGACGGTAAAAAAATAACAAAAACAAGGGACATGTTTGAAGAGTCATTAAATCAATTGTCTGATATTGTTACTACACTGAAAGCCACTGCCGGATTTTTAATTGACAATGGAGCAGAAAAATTGTTTTTAGTTGATGAAAAAGGCAAAATTATGGAAGATGAAATTTCTATGCTTGTTATGGCATATCTTGTCATGACAACGTATAAAACAGGAACAATTGCTGTTCCTGTTAATGTTTCTTCTGTTATAGATGAGCTTGCATCAAAATTTGATTTTAAAGTAACAAGAACCGGTACAAGCCAGAGAAATATTATGAATGCAGCTAAGGAGGAAGGCGTTGTTTTTGTTGCAGATTGTAAGGGTGGCTTTATATTTCCGGAATTTCAGCATGCTTTTGATGCAATGTATGCAATTGGGAAATCAATTGAAATGTTGTCTAAAAGTGATATCACATTAAGTAGAGTCAGGAGAGAAATTCCGTCTTTTGATGTTTTGCATAAAACAATTCCTTGTTCTTGGGACAAAAAAGGTCAAACAATGAGAAATGCCATACAAAATACAAAAGATAAGAAAACAGAATTAATTGACGGTGTAAAAATATTTTTGAATAATGGTTGGGTATTATTGTTGCCGGATGCGGATGAAGCATATTTTCATGTTTGGGCAGAGGCAAAAGATAAAATAACAGCAAAAGGTTTTATTGATATGTACAGTGATAAAATTATGGAGTGGCAGAAATAGTAAGCAGATTGATATGTGGATTTGCATGGGAGAAACAGATGATTAAGTTTGGCACATCCGGTTGGAGAGGTGTTATAGCAGAGGATTTTACTTGTGATAATGTAAGAATAGTTACGCAGGCAATTGCAAATTATATTATAAAAGATTCGAAAGATTATAATTCGGGACAAGCAGTTATAATCGGTTATGACACAAGATTTATGTCTGAAAAATTTGCGGTTGTTTCTGCTGAAGTTTTGGCAGGGAACAAAATAAAAACACTCTTATGTAAAAGAAATACTCCAACGCCGGTAATAGCATTTGATATCATTAAAAATAAACTTGCCGGAGGCATAAATTTTACGGCAAGTCATAATCCTCCGGAATATAACGGAATTAAATTTTCTCCTTCATGGGGTGGACCTGCACTTCCGGAAACAACGAAATTAATTGAAAAATATTGTACAGAAATTCCAATAAAGAATGTAAAAATAGTTGCTCTAAGTGAAGGTTTAAAGTCAAAAATTATTGAATATTATGATCCGAGATCTGCGTATATTAAAAGAATAAAAGAGTTAGTGAACTTAAGAGTTTTAAGGAAATCGGGGCTAAAAGTTGCAGTTGATATTTTATATGGAACAGGAGACGATTATTTAGATACATTATTGGAAAATGCCGGGCTTAAAATAAAAGTCATAAACAAAAAAAGAGATGTTTTGTTCGGTGGACATGCCCCGGAGCCTAACGAAGAAAATTTGAAAGAATTAAAATCAATAGTAAAAAAAGAGGCATATAAACTCGGTTTATCTGTTGACGGTGATGCGGACAGATTTGGAATTATTGATTCAGACGGAACATTTATAATGCCAAATCAGGTAATTCCTATTTTATTGTATCATTTAAATAAGACAAGAGGATGGAAAGGTGTAGTTGCAAGAAGTGTTATGACAAGTCACATGCTTGATAAATTGGCAGATAAGTTGGGAATTGAAGTGAAAGAAACACCTGTAGGTTTTAAGTATATAGGTGAGTTAATGATGGAGAGACCTGATGATTTTATAATAGGCGGTGAGGAATCCGGCGGACTTACAATCAGGGGCCATATTCCTGAAAAAGACGGAATCCTTGCATGTTTGCTTATGGCAGAAGCGGTTGCCATGCATAAAAAATCATTGGGAGCAATTTTAAAAGAAATAATGAAATTAACGGGTAATATAATAACAGCAAGAGAAAATTTTCATTTGCCAAAAGAAAAGATGGAAGCCTTTAGGGATGATTTGAAAAAATCATTGCCTACAAAAATAGGCGGTATGGATATAAAAAAAGTTGTAACATTGGACGGCTATAAATTTATTATTGATGACAATACATGGATTGGATTTAGATTATCTGGGACAGAACCTGTTGTCAGATTATATGCAGAAGCTCAGACAGAGCAGATTATGAAAAAATTGATTTTATCTGGAGAAAAATTTATCAATGGAAAATAATGAATTGCAAAAAACATCAAAATCTGAAATGAAAAATATAAAAGATTTTTTAAAACGATATTTTATTGCGGGGTTGCTGATATTGTTGCCGTTGTGGTTAACAGTAGTTGTTTTTATGATTGTTTTTGATTGGACAAGTGATATATCAATGACATATACACTGCCAATTTTGAAGTATTTTATAAAAGATAAAGCATGGATACATTTACTGGCAAAAATTTTGAGTTTTTTCTTAACGATTATAATAATTTGTTTTGTCGGTTTTTTTGCAACAAATCTTGCGGGTAAGAAATTGTTTAAGTTTTTTGAAGATATTATTTCCAAAGTTCCGGCGATAGGAGGACTTTATTCTGCTTTTAAAAAATTTATTTCATTTTTTTCAAGTGATAATCTCGGCAAAGATTTTCAAAAAGTTATTTTTGTTCCGTTTCCCACAAAAACATCATATTGTGTGGCTTTTTCAACAGGGAAAAGAATTATAAACGATCAAATATATGTTACGGTTTTTATGCCCACAACACCAAATCCTACAACCGGATTTCTTATACTTGTCAAAGAAGAGGATGTTATTGAAAGTGATTATACAATAGAAGAAGGAATTCAGTATATAATGTCCGCAGGTATCATTACTCCGGAAAATAAAACAGGATTGAAAGATATTAATAAGGCGGAGAATAATAATGTCAGTTTATAAAGCACCCAGAGGTACGCATGATATATTTGGGGAACTTGCACTTGCACTTGAAAAATTAGATTTGATTTCAAGAATAATATTTAAAAAACATAATTTTAAAGAAGTTAAAACACCGATATTTGAAGATGTTAATTTATTTACAAGGTCTATTGGTGAAAGTACAGATATTGTTGAAAAAGAAATGTATGTGTTTGAAGACAGAAAGGGCAGAAAATTAGCTCTCAGACCTGAAGGTACCGCCTCACTGGTTCGTGCCTATATTGAACATAATTTTAATCAAACAGAACCTGTCGGTAAGTTTTTTTATTCCGGCGAAATGTTCAGATACGAAAGACCGCAAGCGGGAAGATACAGGCAGTTCTCACAAATGGGTGCTGAGTATTTGGGTAATCCAAATCCGAATGCTGATGCTGAAATTATTTTGGTAGCATCCGAAATTTTAGAATCATTATCTATAAAAGATATTAAAATTCATTTAAATTCATTAGGTTGTTCTGGTTGCAGATCAGAATTCAGAAAAAAACTTGTCAAATATTTTTCGTCAATCAGTGATTTGTGCCAAGATTGTCAAAGAAGATTAGATAAAAATCCTTTGAGACTATTGGATTGTAAAATAGATGCCGGTAAATTTCAAAATATACCTACGATGCAGGAATGTTTGTGCCCGGATTGTAATAATCATTTTGAACAAGTTCAAACTTTATTGAATAGTGTAGGTTGTGAGTATGAGATAAATCATAAACTTGTCAGAGGACTTGATTATTATACAAGAACTGTTTTTGAAATTCGTTCGTCATCTGTTGGTTCGCAAGATGCATTGTGTGCAGGTGGCAGATATGATAATTTGGTTGAAGAACTCGGAGGAGTACAAGTCCCAAGCGTCGGTTTTGCACTCGGTTGTGAAAGAGTACTCATGGCAGCCGAAAAAAATAGTTTTTTTGATAATTTAAATGCCGATGACCTTGTCTTTGTAGCAATTGCTGACGAAGAATTATTTAATCATGCATTTACTTTTGCAAATAAATTATTGTCAAATAAAGATAATTTATGTAGTGTGCTTGGGGTAAAGGATAACATTATAGTAGAAGGTCCTTTTAATAATAAATCTTTAAAATCACAATTGAAATTGGCAGACAGATTAGGTGCCAAAAAAACTATTATTTTTGGTAAAAATGAATTTGATAACGGTAAGATTATTGTCAAAGATATGTCAACACAGGAACAAAAAGAAATTTCATACAGAAGTTAAAAAAACAGGTTAATTTCTTATGCAAAACAATAAGGGACAGGCACTTACTGAATTGGCATTGATGGCACCCGTGTTAATTTTGTTTGTTATTGCTGTTATATGGTTTGCCAGAGTTTTACTTACGTGGCAACAGTTAGTATCTGCATCAAGGTATGGTACAGATATGATCACAAATACAACGTTATCTGCCCAAGAAATCAAACAAGACATCAAAAATTACTTAACACATCACTGGATTGAAGGCAGAAAACTTGATAAAAATCAAATTAAAGAAATAAAAGTGGATATAAAAGATTATCCAAAATTAAGTTTAAGTATAACAGATTTGCCGAGTTCACTGACTAATATTGATGAAATCATAAAAGGATTTGTTTTGCCTTCAAAAGATTTATCAAACATCAGTATTATTTATGAATATGATGTTCCAAAGTTGATATCATTGACTACAGGCAAAAAATTAGATTTAATAATAAGGTCAGTTGTCTTATCAGGAACCGGGTGTCAAAGTAATTTACATAACAGGAGAGATTAAAAATGTTAAAAAACAAAAAAGGACAAGGAATGGTAGAGTATATTTTAATTATTGTTTTAATTGTTATTATTGCTTTAGTCGGAGTTAAAATGTTTGGCGGTAAGCTTAATTCCATATTTCAAGATACCAGTACAAAAATTGGAACAGAAACTAATACAGGTTTAAACGCTAAATAATAATGAAAAAACAGATATTAATAGCATTAATTTTTGCAGTTCTTGCGTCTGTTTTTGTCGGTCTATATCTGTTTGATATAGGGCAAAAAGGTAAAAGTATGTCAGAGCCGGTTAAAGTAGTTGTTGCATCGGCAAAGATAGAACAAGGTGCAATTATTAATATGTCTATGCTTAAAGAAAAACTTATACCTAAGGAATTCGTTCAACCAAAATATGTTTCAAATATGAAAGATTTTTATATTAATGATAAACCTGCATATATGGCTATCATTTCATTTGAAGAAGGGGAGCAAATAACAGCAGGCAAAGTACTGCCGATAACGTCTGATGCCGGAATATCAAATACTATACCTGATGGTAAAAGAGCGATAACCTTAACCTTTTCCAGAGATGAAGTTTATGGTATTATAATGCCCGGCAGCAGAATTGATTTAATTTCAATTATTGATTATGAAGGTAAAGATAAAACGGTTATAGAGGCCTCATGTGTTATAGCTCAAAATCTTCTTGTCTTGGCAGTTGGTAATAATATTATCGGCGGTATAAATAATACAAAACAAGAAATGGCTGTCGGTAATACCCCCGTAACAATTGCCGTATCAATAAAAGAAGCACAATCAATATTTCTTGCACAAGAAAAAGGCGTAATCAAAACAGCTCTAAGACCAACCTCCGATATAGTAATTGAACAAATAACATCTGTAAAAATAAATGATATATTTACTGATGCAATATCAAAACCAGTTTTTACAAAACAGCAAAATATTGATCAAAAGACATTAAAAGAAATACAAAAAAATCAGAAAGAAGCTTATGAAATATTAAGTAAATATTCTTCCAAATAATGAATGGATAATAATAAAAAGATAATATCATTAATTCAGACGGATGGTTCTTTCTATACAAATGCATTTCTTAGAGGGATAGTCAGTAATTATTCCCGCCAAAATAAAAACACAATAATAATAGATCTAAGATCATCAAAAAGCGATTTTTTTTGGACGGTTTATACTACAGAGAAAATAAAATATGTTGATGATATGTTAAATGTTATTGCAAATATAAATGTCCAAATGTTAAAGACATATCTTAATGTAAAAAATGAAATATTATGTATTAAAGATTTAGGTTCTAATTTATTAGCAGAACACAATTTTAATTATTTGCTTAAATGTTTGACATCAATATATGAAAACACAATAGTCGTTATTCAAGACAGATTGTTGCAATTTGAAAATAATATATTGGATTTTTCAGATGTTATTTTACTGCCATTTATTAAAGAACCTGTTTCTTTCGAAAATTTCAGAAAGACATATATGGGACTGTTAACTTCAAAAGCAAAAGATATCAGCATATTGCCGATAATGATTGTTTCTGATTATAATTTTGACTTTCAGGATGAAGAGTTTTATACGATTTTTAAGGATGTTATAAAATTTAAATTTGATTTAAAAATTCAAAACGAAGTTGCCAATCCCGGTTTTTTATTTAAAGATAAATCCAATGAATTTGTTAAAACGCTGGATTTGCTCCTTGAAAAACTTAATGATTTAAAATCATTAAATTTGCAGTCAAATGATTATTATGAAGAGAAAAAAATATATATAAATTTAAAAGATAAACTTCATAAAGACTTGGTAGAGAAAATGAAGGAGTATTTGAATATTTCCGATCAATTAAAATTAAGAGAAATTATCAAAGTTCAAATAGAAACACTATTAAAATTTTATAACGTAGAACTTCAAATAAGCATTAAACAAAAATTAGTTAAAGAACTTTCAGATGATATTGTAGGACTTGGCGTTTTAGAAGATTTACTTGAAGATTCAAAAATATCTGAAATAATGATAAACGGGAATAAAAATATTTACATAGAAAAAAACGGTAAACTTGAAGAGACCAATATCGCTTTTCAGGATACAAATAAATTAAAAATTGTAATTGACAGAATCGCATCAAGTGTTGGCAGGCATATAGATGAAGCTTCGCCTATTGTTGATGCAAGGCTAAAAGACGGTTCAAGAGTAAATGCCATTATTGCTCCGGTTGCTTTAAACGGACCTGTGCTTACAATACGAAAATTTTCAAAACATAAACTTTCAGCCGATGATATTATTGCATACGGAAGTGCAAACAAAGAGATAATGGATTTTTTAAGAAAAGAAGTTAAGAACAAAAAAAACATATTAATTTCCGGAGGTACAGGAACGGGAAAAACAACACTGCTTAATGTTGTTTCTTCATTTATTGCTCAAGATGAGAGAATAATTACAATAGAAGATTCTGCGGAATTACAATTACAACAGAAACATGTTGTAAGGCTTGAGACAAGAGCAAAATCAATCGAAGGAACAGCAGAAATTTCAATCAGACAACTTGTAATTAATGCTTTAAGGATGAGACCTGACAGAATAATTGTCGGTGAATGCAGATCCGGGGAAACTTTAGACATGCTTCAGGCAATGAATACAGGACATGACGGTTCTATGACAACGGTCCATTCAAACTCTTGTCAGGATGCAATATCAAGGTTATTGGTAATGTCTCTTATGGCGGGTGTAGATTTGCCGGAGAAGTCAATCATTTCAATGATAGTATCGGCAATTAATGTTATAGTCCAGATTAAGAGATTTCCGGATGGCACAAGAAAAATATCAGAAATTTGCATTGTTAAAAAATCAGATACAAAGCAATATGAATTAATGCCGGTTTTCCTTTATGATGTTGAAACAAATACGTATAGTAGTCTAAATGAAGGATATTTTCAATGAGTTATATATATTTAATTTGTTTTTGTATATGTTTATTCATGGTAGTTTACACATTTATTAAATATTTTATTTTGAAAATTAATATAAATAAAAAAATACCGAGTGGAAACTTATCCAAAAATAAAAGATATTTAATCTATTTGATTTTAATATTTTTATTGGTATCAGTGGTTGCAAATATAATATTTGCAACCCTTTCAATCATAATTATGTTTTATGTAAATTGGTCAATGAGTAAAAAACAACAAGAAAACAGGATAAGAAAAATAGATAAACAGATAATTGAAGCAATAAGAATATTTAAAAATACAATAATGACGGGGCAATCTGTAATTCAGGCAGTTGATGCAGTTTCTAATCAGACAAATGATCCGCTAGCAAGTGAATTTAAAAAAGTCTATAATTCGGTATCTTTTGGTATTAGTTTGGATGATGCATTAAAACAAACATCACAAAATATTCAAAGTCAGCAATATAAGCTTTTTATAGATTCAATAAGAATTTCAAATGTTACAGGTGCAAAATTATCTGATATATTAGATAAAATAGAAAGATCAATAACTCAACAAATTGCAATATATTCCAAAGTTGAGGCATTAACCGCACAAGGAAAAATTTCCGGATTGATTGTCAGTGTGATTCCATTTTTTATTATTTTGTTAGTTTATTTCTTAGAACCTGATATTATGGGTGTTTTGTTTACAACGACATTGGGGAACCTTATATTTTTTGTATCAGTTATAATGCTGTTATTGGGTTCAGTTTTTATGAGAAAAACAACAGAGATAAATATTTAGAAATAATAAGTTTTTGTAGCAGTTTTGAAAATAACAAAAGGATAATTCAATGTATTTGGTTATTGCTGTTTTATGCCTTATAGTATTTTTTGTGATAATTTTTAATTATCTGTTTAAAGAATTATCAAACATTATAACCATAAAACAGGTTTATACGGTAAAATCAAATGATGATAAATATTTTATATTGTCATTATTTTTAAATTTATCAAAATCACTCGGCAACTTTTTCCCAAAAATTAAATTAAAAGTTATTGATGATTATTCCGGTAAAATTAATGAGATGATAAAAACATTAGACGATCCATATACCAGATTGAATGGTTATAGTTTGTTGCATTTACAGATTATATCGGCAATAACAGGATTTTTCTTGGCATATATTATAGCCGGTTTTGATATATTAATTATTTTTTGTTCAATAGTACTGTTTTTTATACTTCCTTATATTAAAATACTTGAAACATATAAAAAGAAAAAAAATTCAATAATTAAACAGTTGCCGAACTTGGCAGATTTGCTTACAGTCATGATTGGTTCCGGCATTGATTTCAATAATTCTCTGATTAAAATTTCAAGTATCTTGAACGGTGATTTGGCAAAAGAAATTGTTGTTGTAAATTCAAAGGTATCTTTAGGTATTCATATGCAACAAGCACTTAATGAAATGGCTCAAAAATATAATATTGTCCAACTTGATTTATTTGTTAAAACAATCAATTCGGCATTAAATTCCGGACTAGGAATATCAGATTCTCTAAATAAACTTTCGGAACAACTGAAATTAGAAAATGCTTCAATAGCTGAAAAAAAGGCTCAAGAAGCACCTGTAAAAATGCTTATACCAATGGTGCTTTTAATATTTCCGACAATTTTTATACTCTTATTTGCTCCAATCATTATTTCATTTATGACCAGCGGCGGTTTGTAATCAAAAAAAACAGACAATTTTAGTTTCAGAATTTTGATATGATATAAAAATTGCACTTGTTTAATAGAATTTGTATCATGTGTGTTCTCAAGTAATGGAGATTAGCTACATAATGAATAAATTTAAAAAATACCGATTAATGGTTTGGGAATTGGCATTTTCTGATTTCAAAATGAGAGACCAGGGCACGATTCTCGGTTTTGCATGGACATTACTATACCCGTTGGTTTTCTTCTTTATTTTATACACGATATTTGCAGATTGGATGAAAGCCATAAAAGACTTTCCTCTTTATTTGTTGATAGGTATGGTCCAGTGGGGTTTTTTTGCCAGCGCAACAACAGCAACAATTACGTCAATAATGAGATATTCAAATTTCATTAAGAGTATTTCTTTTCCGAAAGAATGCATAGTGTTTGCTTCAATTTTGGCTGTAACATTTTCTCATTTTTTTGAATTAATAATACTTATTATTTTCTTTTTTATAATTAAAGGTTATATAACAATTTATGTGATTTTACTGATTCCATTGTTGTTTTTAACGTTGTACTTAATAATAGGTTTTTCACTTTTATTATCTTTGATAGGAGTATACTTTGCAGACATGACAAGAATCTGGTCATTGCTTACGGCAATGGGATTTTTTATTACTCCGATATTTTATAGTTTGGATATGTTGTCACCGACGAAAAGACATATTATATTATTAAATCCTATGACACATATTATTCAGGCATCAAGAGAGATACTGCTTGACGGTAAAATACCCCAAATGCAGGGTTTGTTGTATGTTTTTATTATGGCAACAATTTTAGTAGTTATCGGATATATTTTATTTAAAAAATTTGAGGGTTATTTTGTGGAAAAAATTCAATGACAATTGCTATAAAAACAAATAGTTTATCTAAATGTTTCAAAATAGGAACAAGAGAAAGACTGACTTTGTTTAATTCATTACGATATAAAATTACAGGTTCTTTACCCGAGAGAGAGTTATGGGCATTGAAAAATCTTTCTTTTTCAGTTAAAAAGGGTGAAATGGTTGCCGTAATCGGTCATAACGGAGCCGGTAAGACAACTCTGTTTAGGATTTTGTCCGGCATAATGAAACAAACCAGTGGTTCTTTTATGGTTAATGAAGAGATTTCCTGTATGTTTGAACTCGGTCTTGGATTTAATCTAAGATTTACTGCATTGGAAAATGTATATCTTTACGGTGCATTGCACGGGATTACCAGAAAAGAAATAGATAAAAAAATGGATTCAATAGTTGAATTTGCAGAACTTGATAATTTTATGGGTGCAAAACTTGGTGAATTTTCATCAGGTATGATAGCAAGACTTGCTTTTGCCACGGTTATTCAAACTTTAAATGGTATTATAATGGTTGATGAAGTTTTAAGTGTCGGAGATATTTCATTTCAAAAAAAATGTTTAAATGCTTTTGAAAAAGTTTTATCAGACGGGCATACAGTTTTATTTATATCTCACGGTATTGGCGAGGTGAAAAAATTATGTACAAATGCACTTTATATAGATCACGGAATTCAAATGGCATTCGGACCTATCAATGAAGTGGAAGATATGTATAAACAAAAAATGAATTTATAAGGGGATAAAAATGAAGAAATTTTTAAAAGAATTTTGGGATTTTTTCTGGGAAAAGAAGGCTTGGTGGCTAATCCCGATGTTTTTGGTGTTTGTAATTTTGGGATTACTTATTATTTTTGCAAAAAGCAATGCGGTTGTGCCTTTTGTATATGTTCTATTTTAAATAGGGAAATATTATGGAAAAAATTAATTTTGTATGGGATTCACACTATAGGTGTAATTTCAGATGTCCTTACTGTTGGTTTGATAAAAATTGGGAAGAGATGGATAAGTTAAATAAGTATCCGCCGTTAAGTGAAATGATTGCTCTATGGGAAAGACTTTACAAAATGTATGGAGAGTGTCATTTGATGGTTACAGGCGGAGAGCCGATGCTGTATCCTAATTTCATTGAACTTATAGAAGCAATTTCAAAATGGCATACGGTAAAGGTAACATGCCAACTTTCCGGAGATATGTTTACATTTGCAAGAAAACTTAACCCTGAAAGAGTAAGGCTCGATATGAATTTTCATCCGCTTGAAACAAAACTGGAGCCGTTTATAAGAAAAGTTTTATATTTATATAAATATGGTTTTAAAGGTGGGGTTTGTTATCTTGCTTATCCGCCGAATATGGATAAAATAAAATATTACGACGATGAATTTAAAAAACACGGGATTGTTATGGCCTTGGCTGCTTTTTGGGGGGAATATAACGGTAAAAAATATCCCGACAGTTATTCAAAAGAAGAAAGAGAAATGATGTTGCCTTATCTCGGCGATTTAGACAGGCAAAAATATCATTTGGAAGGAAGAAAAACAAAAGGTAAACTATGCAGATCCGGACAAATTTATGCCTCAATTAAGGCGGATGGAACAGTTACCAGATGCGGTCCGTTAAGTCACAAACCTTTTGGAAATATTTTCGACAAAGATTTTAAATTATTTGACAAACCAATGCCGTGTGAAGCCGAAATATGTCCGTGTGACGAATATAAATGGATTGTTGATGAGGAAAGATAACATTGAAAGTTTCTCTTATAAAAGCACCATGGTGGGTAAGATATTGTCCTCCTTACATATTGGCATATTTTTCAACATATTTAAGACAATTCGGACATAAAACATTTTGTTTTGATTTAAATAATTTATTCTATCATCAATGTAGCGAAGAAAATAAAAAATATTGGGATAACAGAGATTTTTATTCCGTGTGGGAAAATAATACATTTACGGACACTATATTAAAAGTTTCTTCTGCAGATGAATTTATAAATAAAATTGTTCAAACAGGCTCACAGGTTTTTGTTTTTGATACTCATACTCCGTCAGTAAATATCAGTTATGCTATTGCACAAAAAATCAAAGAGTTAAAACAGGACGCTGTTATAGTTTTTTTCGGACATAAATCGGCAAAAACACAAATGGCTTATGATTTTGCAAATCAGCCGTTTATAGATTATGTTTGTTATGGAGAAGCTGATATACCGTTAAAAAATCTTTTAGAAAAACTGGAAAAAAGTTTTGATATATGTAATTTGCCCGTATGCGGAGGATTTTTAGTTAAACAGCAAGGCAAAGTTATAGATTGCGGACAGGGTGAAGTTGTTGAAGATATTGATACACTTCCAATTCCTGATTATTCCGATTTCAAAGAAGACATTTTAAATAATAAATATTCTCAACCATACAGACTTGATTTGCTTGATAGCAGAGGTTGTGTTAATGCATGTCATTTCTGTTATGAGAGATTATTCTGGCCTAAATACAGAATAATGAGTGCAAAGCGTTTATTTGAACAAGTTGCAAAACACATGCAGGATTTTCCGCAGATAAATTATTTTTATTTTAACGGACTGCTTATTAACGGCAATCTCAAAGTTTTGGAAGAATTTTGCGATTTGGTTATAGAAAATAATTTAAAAATTTCATGGGCAGGTCAAGCTATAGTCAGAAATGATATGACTTTTGAATTGTTAAAAAAAATGAAACAAGCCGGTTGTGGCTGGGTTGGATACGGTATTGAATCCGGTTCGCAAAAAGTTTTAAATGCAATGAATAAAAATTTTGATATAAAAAAAGCATTGCCGTTATTTAAAAATACAAGAGAAGCCGGCATATCATTCCAGATAAATATGATGTGCGGGTTCCCTGTTGAAACCGAAGATGATTTTAATGAAACTCTTAACTTTTTAAAGTTGGCAAGACCTTATGTAAACTCTATTCTGGCAAGTCAGTCTTTTTTTACACTGGAAAAATGCACATATATAAAAAATAATCCTGAAAAATTCGGGATAACAAATTCGGAACATCATCTATACTGGAAATCTAAAGACAATGATTATCCGGACAGATTTGAAAGGTATGAGGAATTATGTAAATTAGCATTGGAATTAAAATATCCGGAAACATCAGGGATAACTGCTGTAAAACCGGATAAATGGTTTTTATTAGGTGAATATTATTTTTATGATAAAAATTATCAAAAAGCAAAAGAGTGCTATGAGAAGTCAATAGAAACTGAATTTAAATCTAAAGAAATTTATGACAAGTTAATTATTATTGCAGAACGATTAAATGATGTTGATTCAAAAACAATATATATGGAAGAATTAAAGAAAATATAATATGTGTATTCGGAGAATAAATTGAAAGAATTACGGAGTTTTATTTATAAATTCGGAGAATTTATAGAAAAAACAGTGCCTTCAAGAGATATTTCCTGTGTAGCACCTGAGGAATTGCATTTTGAATTAACATATAATTGCAATACGGATTGCGTTATGTGTAATTTGAAATATTTAAAGGACAAAGAAAAAAAAGAACTGACTCTTGATGAAATCAAAAAATTCGTTAAACAATCCGAATATTTAAAGAAGATAAAATTTGTAGTTATTAGTGGTGGAGAACCGCTGTTAAGATATGATATTGTTGATATTGTGAAATTTTTAAGGCAATATTATGCTGATACGGAAATATTGATTCTTTCAAATTTGTATGATGAAAATCTAGTGTTCAGTAAACTTAATTTGATAAAAAAAGTTGTCGGTTTATATAAAATATCTATAGGAACATCTATAGATGCTGTTGGCAATGAACATGATATTATCAGAGGACAAACTGATTCATTTAATAATTTATCCAAAAATTTGGAAAGATTGAAAAAAGAATTTCCTGAAATATATTTCAGTTTAAACTACACTTTAATGCCTGACAACTGTGATAAGATGGTTGAAGTATATGACTGGTGCAGTCAGAGAGGATATCATGTTTCTTTTCAAATGTTTGTACAAAAAGAAGAAACTCAACAATTTGTATGGGCAGAAAATGTATTAGAAAAAATACAAGAACAGATAGATATGATAACAAAAAAAATGGCAAAAGAATGCAACATAGAAGAATTTGATGAAAATATATTTCTAAAAAATGAAGGGCTTACCTCAAGATTTTTGTCATTATATTACATAGTAAAATACATAAAGAATAAAAAAAGATTTTTTCCGAATTGTCCTTGCGGCGAGAAATATGCAATGATAAATCCGTATGGTGAAGTTTATTTTTGTCCGGTTTATAAAAATATGTTTGCCGGAGATTTAAAAAAGGATTCTTTTGATGTTTTGTGGAATTCAAAACAGGCCAAATGCGTGAGAGATTTTTTTAATTCAAAAAAATGCCACTGCTGGCTGACATGTACAAACGGATATATGTTGCAGGATGGTATATCCCATGGCAAACAATTGTATATAGCACAGAAGTATAAAAATAAATAAAAATGATAAATATAACGGTATCCATTATTTCTTCAAATAACAAATATGAATATTTATGTGAAACTATTTCCTGTATAAAACGATTTAATATAAATGTTTTTGTTGTGCTAAACGGGTATAATCAAACAATAGCTGATTTTTTAAAAGAGACTAAAAATACGTATTCAAATTTGGATTATATTATCATAAATGAAAAAGTTGAAAAATCTACAGCAAGAAATATAGGCGTTGAAAATATAAAATCAGATGTTATTTATTTTTTAGATGATGATGCTTTTTTTATGCAAGATAATATAAAGATTTTACAGGATAAATTTTCTCAATATCCGTTATTGGGAGTTGTCGGGGGGCCCAATTTAACACCTGACAATTCAACGAGATTTGAAAAGATTACAGGGATAATGCTTTCTACTTATTTCCTTTCATGGAAGATGAGCCACAGATACTTGCGTTTTGGCAATGACAGATTGACAGATGATTCAGAATTGATATTATGTAATTTGGCCATAAAAAAAGAAATTTTTACGAAGTATAATTTGCAATTTGAAAAAAAATTGCACTATAACGAAGAAAATTTATTACTTGAAAAAATAAAAAAACATAATATAAAAGTTTTATATACTCCTGATCTGTCGGTATATCACCACAGAAGAAGTTCCATAGAAGAGTTTAGTCTGCAAGTTTTTCATTCAGGTAAAGGAAGAGCTTTGATGTTGTTTTTTATGCCTTCCAGCATACATTTTATCTATTTACTGCCTGCACTATTTGTGGTATATTTAATAGGGACAATAATTTTTAAAACAAAATTTATTTTTTTGATAGTATACGCATTGCTTACAGTTAATAATATTGCAAATGCTTTTTTCAACAATAAACTTAAAGCGAAAGATATTCCTTTGATGTTTCTGATTTCGGTTACAGCACATATATTTTATGGTATTGGTTTTATTATGGGAATATTTCAAGGAATTATATGGAAAGTAAAAAAATAACATTTAATTTTTATGGCATCAATATTTCTGTTTCGGGTTTTAATTCCGTAGTTGATAAAATAATTAGTGATTTTAAATATTTTACAAACATAAATAATAGTGATTCTGATATAAAGTTAAACATAAATTTAATAAATCCTCCATATGAAAAAGTCCCGCAAGTTTGTGCATCAATGTATAAAACTGATTGTATAAGTTACGATAAAGATAATATAAGATATGTAGATTATTCAGGTAAAGCTCTTGCAATATATAATATAAAAACAAACCACGCGGAATTTTTTTCTGTTGATGAAGATTTGTTATATGAAATTGTTTATTTGTTTATACATTCAAGAGTCGGAGAATTGTTGGATAAAAAAGGACTGCATAGAATACATGCATGTTCTTTTTCATTTGAGAACAATGTTTATGTTGTAATGTTGCCCCAAGGCGGAGGTAAAAGTACTCTGCTTATGGAATTATTGAAGAATGACAAAATAAAACTTATTTCGGATGATACTCCTCTTTGTGATGCAAAAGGTAATATTTTCCCGTTCCCTATCAGAATAGGTGTGCATAATGATATAGATACAAACTATATACCAAACGAATATATAACAACTTTTAACAGAAGAAAATTCGGTCAAAAAAAATTAATTAATTATGAATTTTTTAAAGATAAAATAGAAACTAAACAACTTCCGGTTACCATTATTTATGGTATAAGATGTTTTTGTGAAAAACCAAGAATAGTTAAGAGTAATGTTTTTGTAGGTTTTTTGCATTTATTTAAAAATTGTATAGTCGGTTATGGATTACCACAAGTATTGGAATATTTTTTGATAGGCGGGTTTAAAGATAGCTTCTCAAAAATTAAAATAGTATTTTCAAGATGTTATGCCAGTATAAAATTGCTATTGAAACATAAAAAAGTATGGTGTTTTTATATTTCAAATGATAAGCCAATGAATGCCAAATTGTTTATAGATAGTTTTGGGAAATTATAAACAGTTTGATTTTTCAATAAATTGTTTAGAAATTGTTAGATTTAAAAAAACATCAAATAACCTTGACAAGAAAAGTTACTTTTTATATCATAATACGGTGGAAGAAGAGTTGCGAATTTTATCAATAAAGCTGAATAAATTATCAAAGTCTTATAAAAAGTTGAAAGAAGATAATGATAGATTGAAAGCTGACGTTGGATACTTGAGAGCAGACGCGGAAAATCATAAAGACCGTTTGGTAGAGAATAAAGTATTGAATGATAAACAAGTAAGGGTCATAAAAAAATTGGAATCATTGCTTCAAAAAATTTCTAAAAGTGAATAAGGATTTTTATGAATAGTTCGGATAATAAGATAATGGGCGTGGATGTCGGCATTGTGGGAATTGCTGATGAAGGAATAAACGAATTATTCGTTGATTCGCCTGTTCAGATCATGAAATTTATAAATGAAAAATATGAAGAAATAAAAAATAATGAGAAGTACAGCCATATAATTGATACAAGAGTGCTGAGAGTTTTGACAACTTTTGAAATAGCTAAAGAATTGTTGACAATTAAAGGTAATGAAGCCGGAATTTTAGATACAAATACCAAAAAGATGAAAGAGCTTATCAGAATAGTTGATGATGCTCTACAGGTACCTGAATAATTTATTTTACCCTACATTGTTGGTGATTCTTTGTTAATGTATTTATTCCTATGAGTTCTTTAGGAGAATTGCAAGCGAGTTATGTAGTTTTACATAAACCTTGTTTCTCACTTATAAAAAAGGGCTTTAAATACTTAACGGACACGGCAAATGTGGGGTTATTTTTTGTATGAATCAAAAAGATTTTTTTAAAGAAAATTCAGGTTCATATAGTCCTTTAGCTTCAAGAATGGCTCCAAAAACTCTTGAAGAATATATGGGGCAAACCAATATAGTCGGTGACGGGAAGTTGCTGAGAAGAGCAATAGAGGCTGATAGTTTAGGTTCTGTAGTGTTTTATGGTCCTTCAGGCAGCGGCAAAACAGCTTTGGCAAGTATTATAGCATCAAAAACAAGCTCTTATTTTGAAAGAGCGAATGCAGTTTTGATAGGCATTAGTGATATTAGAACTGTTTTGGAACAAGCAAAAAATCGTTTGGCTATGTACGGAAAAAAAACGATTTTAATGCTTGATGAAATTCATCACTTTAACAGGACTCAACAAGATGCTTTGTTGCCTGATATAGAAAGCGGGATTATTACTTTAATCGGTATAACAACTGAAAATCCATTTTTTTATATTAATTCTGCAATACTTTCAAGAACGACTGTATTTGAATTTCAGAAGTTGGAAGATAAAGATCTTTTAAAAATTTTAGATTTAAGCCTTTTGGATAAAGAACGCGGTTTTGGTAATCTAAATATACAAATTGAACAAAATGCCAAAGAACATTTAATTAAAAATGCTAATGGCGATGCCAGAAGATTGTTAAATGCTGTCGAAATCGGTGTTTTATCAACTATGCCAAATCAAAACAGGATTATATTATTTGATTTGAAAGTTGCAGAAGAATCTATACAAAAGAGAAGTTTGTCTTATGATAGAAACGGTGACCAACATTATGACCATATTTCTGCTTTTATAAAATCAATGAGAGGTTCTGACCCGGACGCAACTGTATATTGGATGTCAAAAATGTTAGTTGCAGGAGAAGATCCGAGATTTATAGCCAGGAGAATTATAATCTGTGCGTCGGAAGATGTCGGCAATGCAGATCCGAGAGCATTAACTTTAGCTGTTTCTGCAATGCAGGCAGTTGAGTTTATAGGGATGCCGGAAGCAAGAATTATACTTGCTCAGGCAGCCATTTATGTTGCAACGGCACCAAAATCAAATGCTTCTTATTTAGCGGTTGATAAAGCAATTGAAGAAGTAAAAAATGGTAAACAAAGAAATGTTCCGAATCATTTAAAAGATGCTTCTTTAGACGGGAAAGAATTCGGGCACGGACAGGGATATAAATATCCCCATGACTTTGAAAATCATTTTGTAGAACAAAAATACTTTGACGACCCTGTGGAATTTTACGTTCCGACAAATCAAGGATATGAGGTAAAAATAAGTGAGCGACTTAACAAAATCAGAAAAAAGTAAGTTCAGATACGATTATTTGATTATCAGAGACAGATTAGAACCTCCTATAAGATTTGCTTACAGTAGTATAATATTTTCTCGGATAAAAAAACTTGAGGAATATAAAAATGCAAAGACTGTAATGTTTTATCTTTCGTATGGTTCTGAAGTTATTACGGATAGTATGATTAATGAAGTATTGGCTGATGATAAAATGGTGGTAGTTCCGATTATTAAAAATCCGGGTGACGGAGTTATGCAGGCAATTAAAATATCAAAACTTGAAGATTGCTATGAAAGAGTTTATGGTATAAGGCAACCCGAGTATAATCAGGATGAAGTTATTAGTAAACAAGATATTGATTTGGTATTTGTGCCCGGTATTGTTTTTGATAATAAGGGGTATCGCGTAGGTTATGGAAAGGGATATTATGACAAGTGGTTGGTAGGGATTGACATTTCAAAAAGAATAGGACTTGCTTATGAGGTGCAGTTAACCGATAAACTTCCAATAGGGGAATATGATTTACCCGTAGGTAAACTGTTAACTGAAAAAAGATGTATAGAATTTACAACAAATTGATATTGCAAAAGGAGACGGAGTTATGTTTATTGTAGAAAATATTTTAATGTTTTTCGGTATTGGATGTTTATGTTTTGTTGCCGGATTTATTGTCAGATATGTATATGCCAGAATGGATTCTAATTCTATTGAACAAATATCTGATAGAATAATAAATGAAGCTAAAATTCTTGCAGATGCAAAAACAAAGCAAATGCTGATTGAAGGTAAAGAAGCAATTGAAAGAGAAAGGAGAGAATTTGACAAAGAGTCAAAAGAAAAGAAAATTGAAGTTCAAAACTCTGAAAAAAGATTGATTCAGAGAGAAGAATCTCTTGATAAAAGAATGGATAATTTGGATAAAAGAGATAAAGAATTTCAACAAAAAGAAAAGAATCTTCAAATAAAAGAAAAAACCATTGATGAAAAAATAGTTGAAGTTGAAACTATAAAAAATGAACAAAAAACCATACTTGAAAAAATTTCCGGTATAACAAGAGAAGAAGCAAAACAGTCTCTAATAAAAGAAATGCTTGAAGAAGCAAAAAGAGATGCGGTTGTGCTCGCTCAAAGGCTTGAACAGGAAACGAGAGAAACTTCCAATAAAAAAGCAAAAGAAATTATTTCTCTTGCAATACAAAAAGTAGCTGCAGATCATACGGTTGATACAACAACATCAACAGTTCAAATACCAAATGATGAAATAAAAGGAAGAATTATAGGAAGAGAAGGAAGAAATATCAGAACATTTGAACAAGCCACGGGCGTAGATTTAATCATTGACGATACTCCTGAAGCTATTACTATTTCTGCTTTTGACGGAGTAAGAAGATTTGTTGCAAAAAAATCTCTGGAAAAATTAATAGCTGACGGAAGAATTCATCCTGCAAGAATTGAAGAAGTAGTCTTGAAAACACAAAAGGAAGTTGAAGACCAGATAAAAGAAATAGGAGAACAGGCTGCTATTGATTCAGGAGTTCCTAATCTTCATCCGGAAATAATAAAGTTGTTAGGCAGATTGAAATTTAGAACTTCCTACGGACAAAATCAATTACAGCATACACTTGAGGTTACATGGCTTGCAGGAGCAATTGCAGGTGAATTAGGGGTAGATATAGCTTTTTGTAAAAAAGCAGGATTGATGCATGACATTGGCAAAGCTGTTGATCATGAAGTTGAAGGTACTCATCATCAAATATCGGCAGAACTTGCAAGGAAATATAATGAATCACCAAAAATGATAAATGCTATTTTATCTCATCATGAAGGTTTTGAAGAACCAAAAAGTGCGGAAGCATTTATTATAGCAGCAGCAGATGCTATATCGGCAGCAAGACCGGGTGCAAGAAGAGAAACTATTGCAAATTACTTAAAAAGACTTGAAAAACTTGAAGCCGTAGCAAAGGAGTTTAAAGGAGTTTCATCTGCGTATGCAATACAGGCAGGCAGGGAAATAAGAGTTTTGGTAGAACCTGAAAATATAGATGATAAACAAGCACAGGTAGTTGCTCATGATATTGCAAAAAAAATAGAACAGGAAATGGATTATCCGGGACAGATTAAAGTTACGGTTATAAGGGAAGTCCGCGCTCAGGATGTAGCTAAATAAAATAAAAATATTTTAATATAACAAACTGTTCTTTACTGTTTTAATTAAAAATAAACTTTACTTCAAAAATACTTTGGAGTAAAGTTTCAAATTAAGTTTTTTAATATTTTGGAATGCCAATGAATTTGGAAGATAAATTAGTATATACAGTAAGTCAGATAAATGGTGAAATAAAAACTATTCTGGAAGATTCTTATCCGGCAGTTTGGATTACCGGTGAAATTTCTAATTTTAAAACATATTCATCCGGTCATTCATATTTTAGTTTAAAAGATGAAAATTCTCAAATATCAGCAATTTTATTTGCAGGGTTTAATAAAAATTTAAAATTCATTCCGCAAGACGGAATGCAAATTGTAGTTTACGGTAAAATTACAACTTACCTGCAAAAAGGTTCTTATCAGGTGCAGGTTTCTTTTATGGAAGAAACAGGCAAAGGGACTTTGCAGGAAGCTTTTGAAAAACTAAAAAACAAACTTCAAACTGAAGGTTTGTTTGAAATCGCAAAAAAAAAACAAATCCCGTTTTTTATTAATAAAATAGGTGTTGTAACTTCAAAAGACGGAGCTGCATTGCATGATATTTTATCTGTTTTGAACAGAGTAGATTCAAATATGGAAGTTTTGATTTATCCTGTTAAGGTTCAAGGCGAACAAGCCAAGTTTGAAATTTCTCAGGCAATACATTACCTTAATATAAATAATAAAAATTTAGATGTTCTACTGGTTGGCAGAGGCGGAGGTTCGTTAGAGGACTTGTGGGCATTTAATGAGGAAATTGTCGCAAGAGCAATATACAATTCAAATATTCCGGTTATATCTTGTGTAGGACATGAAGTTGATTTTACAATAGCAGATTTTGTTGCTGATTTGAGAGCTCCGACGCCTTCTGTGGCAGCTGAAATAGTTATAAAAAACAGAATGGATGTTGAAGATAAAATCAAATCAATTATGGAACGAATCCAAAACAGTGTAAAAAATACTATTAAATTAGCACAGGAAAAATTAAACAGATTTAAAACATCAAGAGCTTTGTCAAAACCACATTTGATTTATGAAGATTCGATTCAATATGTTGACGAGTGTGGGGAAAAAATTTATAAAAATCTGAATGAATTAATTTTGTCAAAGTCCAAAAAACTTGAGCTAAATATCCAAAAGTTAAATTTGTTATCTCCCTTGAATCTTTTAGCCAGAGGATATTCTGTTTGTTTTAACGAAAAGGGAATAGTAAAAAATGCAAAAAATATTAAGGCAGATGATAAACTCAGTATAAAATTCAGCGATGGGCAGGTAAAAGCAAAAATTATAGAGGATATTTATGAAAAAAAATAATTTTGAAACATCATTAAAAAGGCTTGAACAAATTGTAAATGAAATGGAAAATACCGAACTTGATATTGATAAAGCCATGAAACTGTTTGAAGAAGGAATCTCTTTAGTTAAAGACTGTTCAACAAAACTTAATGAAGCAAAAAAGAAAGTGGAAATACTAACAGAAAAAGACGGTAAAATGAAAAAGACGAATTTTGAGAGTTAAATGAAGGACAAAATATGAAGATTTTGGCTATGACGTGCTGTTGCGTTGATGTGTTCCCTGAAAAAGATTCAGTTGTAGCAGGAGGCAATGCATTAAATTTAGTAGTTGTATGTTCTAAAACGAATAAAGCAGATGTATATATTATGGGAAACATAGGTGACGATAATTACGGTAAAATAGTGAAAGAATCAATGTCCGGACTTAATATAAACAGCCAACATTTATATACG
>JAQTSO010000024.1:0-17981 GCA_028711215.1 Endomicrobiaceae bacterium
CCTACAATTTCACCTTGTGCAACTTTAATACTGACTGAATTTACAACCATTCTGTGTTTATATTTTTTATGTAATGCATGTGCAGACAATATCATTTTTTCCCCTCTGATGTATTCATGATAAATTTACCCTTAACATCTTTATCCATTTTTACAGTTTTTTTATCATAATATAAATAAAGTTCATCCGCTTCAAATTCAGCATATTTATCATCCTGATATGCAACAATTTTTGGTCTATTGATATCTTTGTACATAAACAATGTGTTATTGCTTTTATTTACTTTTGCATTATCACCGGTTATAGTTCCGGAAGAAGAAATAATTTTAACATTTGACTCTGCTCTTGCCGATTGAAATCCTTGATCAAGATAAAAGGTATCTGCATATAAATAAACGATATCTGTAGAATTTTTGATATTGTACTCAATAGCCGGATTTCCACCCCATAATTTACCATCTGATTTTTCGGTATTATATGTTGCATTCTCAGAAACAGCTTTTATTTTACTTCCGTCTTCTTCTGTATCAAAGAATCTGACATTACCGTTTGCATCTATTTGATTTTGTTTCTCTGAATACGTAATTGTATCGGCTTTTATAGTTTTATTACCTCTTACAACTTGTCCGTTACCTTTAACGACTGTTATTCCTTCCTTTTTTCTCATAAGCATTTCATCGCCGGTAATTATGGTTTGCAATTTTTGTTCTTGAGCATATACAAAACAACACCCAAAACATAGTAAAATAGCAATACAGCATCTATTTATCAATTATAACCCTCTGTTTTTTTACAGTAATATTATTTAAATTTATATCCGAACTAAAACCACTGCCATAAATAATTTCTTTACCTCTGGTTATTTTAATATCACTGTTTGAAGATATTATTTTTTTTGAATTATTGTAAGAAATATCTCTTGTCTGCAAATATTCATTTTTAACCGTATCTAAAGTGCATTTTCCCAATGCTTTTACATCATTAGTGTCCAAATCAATTTCTCCTGATTCGGCAACAAGTATTGAAGTATATTTTCCGTCTTCATAAAACTTAATTCTGGGAAGAGTTAAATATGCTTTTTTTTCGTTATCATTAATTATTGCAGATTCTGCTTCAAGAATTGTTTTTATTTTACCTGCCTGCGTTTCTGTCACAACAAATTTTTCAATTGTCTGTTCTGTTGTCGGAGGTGTTTCTTCTATGATTGATTCTTCTTCTTTACAGGAAGTTAAAGAAAACCCCAAGATTAAAAAACAAATTAAACAAAAAATATTTTTTTTCATAAATAATATTTTAAAACTTTATCCCATATGCCTTTTGATTTCAATACTATTTCACATGCTTCCCTAAAAACTCCTTTACCGCCTTCATACTGTGAAATATAATTTACATATTGTTTTACGTCATCTGTTGCATCTTTCGGACAAATTGCCAAACCGACTGATTTCAAAACTCCGATATCAATAATATCATCACCTATATAAGCAACCTGTTCTAAATCAATTCCAATTTTTTTTACAATTTTTATAAGTGCCTGTTTTTTGTCATCACAAGATTGAACCAAATAATCAATTTTTAATTCTTCTGCTCTTAATTTAACTTGTTTTGACTTTCTGCCTGTAATCCATGCAATCTTTACTTCAGGAGAATGTTTTTTAATATATGAAACGGCGGCTCTGTCTTTTATATTCCAAATTTTTATCTCTTCATTATTTTCCAAAAGTATAACTTCACCGGCTGTTAAGACTCCGTCAATATCTGTCGCAATCAATTTAATTTTTTTTGCAGATGCCAGAATCTTTGATGAATATTTTTTCATTTATGCTCCACAACAGCCTCTGTTTTATTTTTATCTAACCACGGGGTTATTTCCATTGGTCTTTGTCTCATGTATGGTTTTAATAAAAAATTCAATAAAAAAAATAAAATTATTATCATTGCATATACTATAACGAATGTTTTTATTAACCATTTGGTGTCAGGTTTCCAAGTATACTTATCATTTTCATGTTCTGATTGTTCTTTTGTCACTTTTAACTCCATATACTCAAGAATAGCCTTAAATTATTTAACTATGTTATCCAATTTACAGACTATTTTTAACATATTTTTGAACATATTTAAATCAATACTGTTTGCTCCGTCAGAAAGAGCTTTTTGAGGATTTTTATGAACCTCAACAAAAAGAGCAGATATGCCTACTGATGTTGCCGCTTTTGCAAGAGGCAATACAAACTGTCTGTCTCCCCCGCTCTTATCACCCAGTCCGCCGGGTTTTTGAACACTGTGCGTTGCATCAAAAATAACAGGATATCCAAATTGTTTCATAATTTCAATAGATCTAAAATCAACTACTAAATTATGATACCCGAAACTTGCTCCTCTTTCAGTAAGCGTAAGTTTATTATTGCCTGATACTTTTGCTTTCTTAAGAACCTGATTCATATCTTCAGGTGCCAAAAATTGACCTTTTTTAATATTTATAGGCAATCCTGTTTTTGCACAAGCAACTATCAAGTCGGTTTGTCTGCACAAAAAAGCAGGTATTTGAATAAAATCAACAACTTTTGCAACTATATTAACTTCTGATACAGAATGAACATCTGTTAATACCGGTATTTTTAAAGTTTGCTTTATTTCAGAAAGTATTTCCAAACCTTCTTCAATACCAAGTCCTCTGAATGAATCAATTGATGATCTGTTTGCTTTATCATAAGATGCCTTAAAAATAAATTTAACTTTTTGACTGTCACATATTTTCTTTAAATTTTTGGCAAGTTCTATCGTTTCCTTTCTGTTTTCAATAACACAAGGTCCTGCAATAACTGACAGCGGCAAGTTATTGGCTAATGTTACTTTATCTGAAACTTTTACTTTAATATTCATTGTTCCTCTATTATACTATTTTTTACAATCTGCTTTTTTGAATTATCTTAAAAGTTTTTCTACATTCTTAATATCATCCGGAACATTAACATCTTTTAAATCTCTAGGGGATATCATTATTTTTACTTTTTTATTATTTTCAAGGGCTCTTAATTGTTCCAACGATTCTGCTTTTTCCAAAATAGTCTGTTTGGTTTTTGCAAATTCCAAAACAAAATTTCTTCTGTATCCGTAAACCCCGATATGCTTATAATGATTTGCTTTTATATTTTTATTTCGCACATATGGTATCGGATATCTAGAAAAATAAATTGCATTCATATTATTATCAAAAATAACTTTTACTGTATTTGGATTATTTATATCATCTGTATTTCTCATTTTGTAAGCTACGGTAAGATATTCAACCGATTTATCTTTTTTAAATTGCTCAACAATTTTTTCAACAAGTTTTTTATCTATTAACGGTTCATCACCCTGTACATTTATAAACACATCAAAATTTTTTAAATATTTATCTGCAACAAAGGCAACTCTGTCCGTGCCGCTTTTTAATTTTACAGGTGTCATATAAACATTAAACCCTGCCTGTTTAATAACATCAAATATCCTTTTATCATCCGTTGCAACAACAACAGCATCAACACCTTTACATTTTGCAACTTTGCTTATAACATGCAAAATCAACGGTTTGCCTTTAATTAAAACCAAAGGTTTGCCGGGAAATCTTGTCGAAGCATATCTTGCAGGAATTATAACCGCTGTTTTCATTTTTTTCTGTAAAAATCCTTTATTGTTTCTTCCAACTCTTTTGTTGTAATTGTTGCGGTTCCAACTTTAGCGACAACAAGTCCGGCTGCAAAATTTGCAATTTCTGCTGATGCAACAAAATTAAATTTTGCTGATAATGCCAACGTCATTGTGGCAATAACAGTATCACCTGCACCGGTAACATCGTAAACCTCTTTTGCTCTTGTAGGTATATGTGTGATTTTATTATTTTTTTCTATCAGAGTCATACCTTTTTCGCCTCTTGTAATAAGTATTGATTCTGAATTTAAAAGTTTTATTATTTTTTTCCCAAGCAACGCTATATCTTCATCTGTATTTATATTTTTTGCGTTCATCCCCTCTGTTGCCTCTTTTGCATTGGGTGTCATACAAGTTATATGCTTATATTGTTTGAAATTTTCAACTTTTGGGTCAACTGTTACGGGTATATTTCTTTTTTTTGCAAGTGCAATTATTTTTTTTAAAACTTTAGGAACAACTATTCCTTTCGCATAATCCGAGATTATTATAGCACCGACTTTCGGAATCACTGTTTCTATATTTTTAATAATGTTTTTTTCGGTTAAAGGAGAAAAAGTTCCTTTAACTTCCCTATCAACCCTGACAACCTGCTGATGGGATGCAATAATCCTTGTTTTTATCGTAGTAGGTCTGTTTTTATCAACAACAACAAAATCATGATTTATATTTTTTTCTTTAAGCATATTTTTCATATTAACACCGTTAATATCGTCACCCATAACCGTAATTAAATATGCCGTTGCTCCCAGTGATGTAATATTGCTTGCAACATTGCCTGCCCCTCCCAAAGTTTCCGTATCACTTGAAACTTCAACAACAGGTACCGGTGCTTCAGGAGAAATTCTTGAAACCTTACCCCATATAAATTTATCAACCATTGTATCACCAACAACCAATATAGACTGTTTTTTCAACTTGGGTATCATTGATAATAATTTATCTTGCATTTTTTTCTCCTGTTAATACTTTTGCAGAACCAAACTTTAAAATAATAATTTTAAACTATAGATATGATTTATTTTTCAAGTACGAACAATAATCTTTTACCGAATCTTCTAACGACAAAAATTTATGTTTACATCCTGCCTGTTCAATTTTTTTCATGGTTGCCTGTGTAAAATACTGATATTTTTCCTTTAATATTTCAGGCATTTCTATATATTCAATATTTGATTTCTTACCAACGGCAGTAAACATCGCATTGGCAATATCATTCCAACTTCTTGCTTGTCCGGTACCTAAATTATAAATACCGGTTTTTTTAGGATTATTTAATAAAAACCACATCACTTCAACGGCATCTTTTATGTATATAAAGTCTCTCTGTTGTGCTCCGTGTGTATACTCTTGTTTATATGATTTAAACAATTTCATTAACCCTTTTTGTGCAACATCGTCATAACTTTTACATATTACACTTTTCATTGAACCTTTATGATATTCATTTGGCCCGAAAACATTAAAGAATTTTATTCCGGTTACCTTATCTGAATAATTATTTCTCAATAACCATAAATCAAACATATGTTTTGAATACCCGTACATATTCAACGGGACAAGTTTATCCAAATCTGTCATATCGTCATATCCGTTTTCTCCTTCACCATATGTAGCAGCCGATGAAGCATAAATAAAAGGAATATTTAATTTCATTGCCCAAAGAGCAAGAGTTTTTGAATATTCAAAATTATTATAAACATAATAATTTGCATCTGTTAGTGTTGTGGAACTGCATGCACCCAAGTGAATGACAGCTTCCGGTTTGTCAATTTTTCCTTCCTTTATTAAATCAATGAAAGTTTGTTTTTGCATATAATCTTTATATTTTTTGCCTATCAAGTTTTTCCATTTTTCACTTTCATCTAGATGATCAACTACTAAAACATCGTCAATTTTTTCCTGATTGAGTTTCCACAAGAAACAACTGCCTATAAATCCGGCACCGCCTGTTAATATTATCATAACACCTTCCCTTATTTTTCCTTATATTCTAACAAAAAAAACATCAATAATCACTAGTAAAATTAATATATGACTTTATTATTTAAAACCGGACAAATGTTATCGTCCTAGGAAGAGTTATTGTAGATTGTTAATATATTAATGTCAAATAGGCTCTACGACTATACCTTTTTTGTTATTTTCAAATGCCGGACATTTATTCTCACAAATTGCACAACCTACACACAGTTCTTCTTCAATATATGGAACATCAATTTCATTTCCTGCTATTATTGTTCTTTGCAACTTAATTGCTTTTGAAGGTACGGGACAATGTTCTTCACAAACTAAGCATTCCAAACCGTCTTTCCATGGAACACAAACATCTTTTTGAATTTTTGCAATGCCGATTTTTGTTTGCATTTTTTGTGATTGCGTTAATTTTTCTATAGCTTGTGTCGGACAAACCTCTCCACACAAAACACATCCATACTCACAATAACCTATATTTGCATCAAGTTTCGGGGTCCAAACACCATCAAGCCCGCTTTCAAGTAAAACAGGCTGAAGCCCGTTTGTTATACATGCTTTCATACAATTTCCGCAACGAATACATTTTTGTTTAAAAACTTCTTCATCTGATGCACCGGGAGGTCTTATTATATTTCTTTGGTCATTGCCAAAAGTTTTTTTTACGGCAAATAACGAAACTGCAACCATAGTCCACAATATAAAATCTTTTCTTGTGACTCCTGTATTTATTTCTTTTTTAATTTCTTGTTTTTTAAAAGGATATAAAAAAATAAATTTTGACTCTTTCTCACATAATCCCGGCACACAATCCATACACAGAACACATTCCTGTTTCATATAACTGTTATCATTCTTAATCGCATTCATTCTGCACTCATTTACACATCTGCCGCATTTGGTATCACAAATTTCACTTTGTCTTTTTATTATAGAAAATTTTGCAACAACTGCCAGAAATGTTCCCAAAGGACATATATACCTGCACCAAAATCTTTTTTTGATAAAAACCAAAAGTAAAGGGATTATAAAAAATGAAAAAGTTATAAGCTGATTATTAAATACAACATGCCTGTTTTCTATTATTGAACTTTTAAATATACTGTAAATTCCTTCAATTACGGCACCGGGGTTACCGGACATGATCTTATAGAAGAAATCCAGCAATAAATTATTTTTAACAGAATAAACTGTAAAATAAAATCCTCTGGCAAAAATTGTTACCGGTTCAAACAAATAAAACAACTGAAATCCCAAAAAAGTCAGAATTGTTAATACCATAAATAAAAAATATTTTGATTTTATAATTTTAGGATTATTTTCTTTATATTTTCTTAACGGACCGATTAAAAAAGCAATTACATCCATAAGAGTACCGTATGGGCATACCCATCCGCAAAAAATTCGACCAAATATAAATGTAAAAATTAATAAACCGACGGACACCAAAAGTGTTACAACAAAAAAACCTGATACCAGAGTTGCTATCGATGAAAGTTGAAAAAAATATGTTGCATTAAACCAATTGCTTAGCGGATATCTTAAATACCAAAATGCCAAGCATATGAATGCAAATATAAAACTCTGAGTGATTATTTTTATCGTTTTGATTTTCATTTCACCAAGCTTCCAAACTGCCAAGCATCTTAGCTTCTGATTTATATTTTAACTTCCCTGATTTTTGCAGAATCAATATTAATATTCCCCAACCCCATATCGTAAGCGGTTTTAATATGAGCAATATCTTTAGGATCCATATTAAACAATTTTTTCGTTGCATAGGCATCTGTCAGTACTGCATCTGTTGAGGCAATAAGTGTGGACATTTTCTTTACATCTGATAAATTACCGCCTCTTGGTCCATTTGCCGTTAAAATCCTATATCCGTCAACAATATTCAAATCAGGTTTTACAAATGCTAATGTTTCTGCCAATTTTTTATCTATATTCCAATGCATTGTTGAACGGTTTCCGCCACAAACACCCATAAGGTTTTTAATTGCAAGTGTTAACTTTGCAAGTCCGTGAGTTTTAGCTATCGGTATATTTATAAAACAATCACATTTTATGGCATCTGCATACATCGGATAATCCTGCATTATAGAACCTTCCGGGAAATTTCCAGGAATGTATTTAAAACTATCCATAAAATAAATATTACCGCCTGCCTTTTTTACGGCATTTTCTATGCCGGAATTTTTGTAACACATTTTCTCTTCGTTACAGGTATTGTCAAAAACATTAACTTTTTTAGCACCGGCTTGCAAACACATTTCTATAATCGTAGCAACCAACTCCGGATTTGTAGTTGCAGCATACTCCGGCACTCTGTTCCAACCGATATTCGGTTTTACTACAACAATATCACCTTTTTTTACGAATTTTTCTATGCCGCCCAGTTCGTCTATAAGTCTTTTTGTCATAGAAGAAATATCTTCTCCTTTAACTGATACTAAATCATAGTTAGTTGTTATTTTCCTTCCAGGTCTTGCATTTATTTTTTTTGTCCCGGAAGCAAATATTTTTTTTATTTTTGTCGTTGAAAGCAATGTGGTAACTATAGCCAGTCCAAAAATTTTAAAAAAACTTTTTCTTGTATAATTTTGTGTCAGTAAATTTGCAATTTTTTTAATCATATTTACCTCCGTCATAAATTTTGTCTGTTTCTGATTTTTTTTGTTTATATATTACATCTGAAATTATTATGCCGAGTTCATATAAAATAATCATTGGAAAAACAAACAACAGCATACTAAAAACATCCGTTGTCGGTGTAATTATTGCAGAAAAAACACATAGTCCAAAAAATATTTCTTTTCTGAATCTTCTTAAAACAAACGGAGTAATAATATTTAATAGTGTAAGCATTGCACATATCAACGGTATCTGAAATATTATACCGCCGCATAATAAAAGCATTAAAACAAATGAAATATAAGCATTGAAAGATACCTGTGTACTTGATGATGTCAGAGTTTGGGCTAAATCTATTAAAAACTTTACAGCAACCGGTAAAACCGCAAAATAAATAAATATCGTGCCAGCTATAAATAAAACAACGGCAAATATTGTCCATTTCAAAACAAATAATATCTGTTCTTGTTGCAGTGCAGGTCTTACAAAATTTATAAACTCATATGTCATTGGTAAAAAAGCTATAACAAATGCCCCGTATATAATTGTTTTCATGTATATAACTATGGAATCCGTAGGTTTCAATATAAAAAAATTAGTAATAATATCTTTGGCCGGTAACTTTATAAGTTCTATAATTTGTTCGGCAAAAAAGAAAGATATTATTCCTGCAATTACTAAGTAAATAATTGATCTTATAAATACCCATCTTAATTCTTCAAGATGTGACATTATTGTTTGATTATTTTTTATTGTCATCTGGTTTTTCGTTAGAATCTGATTTCTCATCAGTTTTATCTTCTTTGTTTTTACCCTCGAAAGCATCTTTAAATTCTTTAATGGAATTACCCAGAGCTTTGCCGATTTGCGGTAATTTTTTTGCCCCAAACAACAACAGCGCCAATAAGAGAATTAATAAAATTTCTTGAAACCCGAGTCCGAACATTGTCTCCCCCCGCATACGATTATAATTACAACTTCAAAAACTTAACTGCTTGTTTCTTACGAATAAAAAATAGTTAAAATGTTATATGAGTAGTACACACGCCATTTTAGTATTTTGATTTAAATCTGTAAAGAAATTATTTTTGAATATTTTTTTTATCTTTGAGGATAAGATATCTTACATATAGTGCAAGAATAAGCCAAATTCCAAATAAAACATATGAAATAGTGTTTGCAGTTATAGAATCAAACTTATAAGAAATATAAAGCCCGGCAACGCCTGCGAATGTAGATATCAAAAAAAGATATTTGTATTTATTATATTTATTTTCTATTTTCATTGATTTGTTTCCTGATTTTTTGAATTTTTTGTACAAAATAAAATGTTATACCGTTTATAAACAATAAAATAATTGCCGTTATTAAACCCAATATAAAATTTGTAAAAACCCAAACAATTATTCCTGCTAAAACATCAATAAGGAACAACAAGTAAAATGATTTATTTATATTCATCCTTTATATTCTCTTACAAGATATATTAATTTGCCTACTATTTCAATGTTATCGGAATTAATTATCGGGTATTTAGGATTCGAAGATTTTAAAAAAATTCTGCCGTTTTCTTTATAAAACAATTTTACCGCAGATTCTCCTTCAACCAATGCTACAACAACATCACCGTTATAAATTTTATCTTCTTTCGAAACGACTATGGTATCTCCTTCAAAGATACCGGTGGGTTCCATACTGTCACCTTTCACTTTCAAAGCAAAACATTGTCTGTTTCTTGTAACATTTGTATTTATATAAACATAATCATTTGCATCTTCAATTTGTTCTAAAAATGTACCCGCATGAACACTGCCGAGTACGGCAACCGGTGTAAAATTCTGCCTGTTTGGAAAATCAATGCCTCTGGATATAGAATCCCTTTTCGTTAAATATCCCTTTGTTTGCAAACTGCTTAAATGTTGTTGAATAGAACCGATAGATAATTTAAAATGACCTGCAATTTCTCTGACCGTGGGCATCATTGCGTTATCAGCATAAAACTCGCTTATAAAATTAAGCACTTTTTTTTGTTTTTCTGTTAATTCTTTCATAAAAACACTCCATATGCAAAAATTTATTTTTTTGCATTATATCATACATATGTATTTATGTCAATAATAAAAAGATACTAATAATCAAATCCGAAAAGTTATTGTAAAAATAAAAGTTGGGGTTAACATATTTTTTTGATAGAATGCTAGTTATCTATATGATACTTCCTACAACTAAAGAAGAACTACAAAAACTTAATTTTAACAAACCTGATATAATTATTATATCAGGAGATACCTACATAGATTCCCCTTTTAACGGTTCTGCCGTTATAGGCAATTATTTGACTAAATACGGTTATAAAGTTGCAATTATTGCTCAGCCTGATATAACCGGTAATGATATAGCAAGATTAGGCGAACCGGATTTATTTTGGGCTGTTACAGCAGGTGCCATGGATTCATTAGTTGCAAATTATACTGCAACTGGCAAATTTCGAAATGATGACGATTTAACCCCCGGCGGAATAAACAATAAAAGACCTGACAGAGCTTCAATGGTTTATACAAACCTTATACGAAAACATTTTAAAAATACAAAACCGATAATTTTGGGCGGCGTTGAGGCAAGTCTTAGAAGAATAACTCATTTTGATTTAAAAGATAACAAACTCAGAAGATCTGTTTTATTTGATGCAAAAGCAGATATTTTAGTTTATGGAATGGGTGAAAAAACGATATTGGAATTGGCAAATAGTTTTAAAAATAATTTAGATTATAAAGATATAAAAGGATTATGTTATATTTCAAATACAATAAAAGAAGATTATCTTGAATTGCCATCGTATGAAACATGTATAGCTTCAAAAGATGAATTTATCAAAATGTTTGATTTATTTTATAACAATCAGGATAGAGGATTATATCAACAACATGATTTAAGATTTTTAATCCATAACCAACAACAAGATACGTTAACTCAAAATGAACTTGATGAAATTGCCGATATGGATTTTTCCAGAGAAGTCCATCCGTATTATTTAAAATTCGGGGATGTTAAAGCACAGGAAACTATAAAATTTTCAGTAATTTCGCATAGGGGATGTTGCGGTGAATGTAATTTTTGTGCAATTTCAGTTCATCAGGGCAAAAGCGTAATTTCCAGAAGCGAACAATCAATATTAAATGAGATAGGAAAATTGACAACATTTGGAGATTTCAAAGGTTATATTTCCGATGTCGGGGGTCCGACAGGTAATATGTATAAAATATCTTGTAAATTGAACGGTGTTGTCGGCAAATGTAAAAATAAAAAATGCTTATATCCGCAAATATGTGAAAATTTAGAGTTTTCCCATAATTTACAAATTGAATTATTAGATAAAATCAAACAAAACGGGAAAATCAAAAAAGTTTTTGTTTCATCAGGTATCAGACACGATTTGATTGTCGGTGATAAAATTTACGGAGAGCAATATTTGCAATATATCTCCGAAAACAATATTTCCGGTCAATTGAAAATTGCACCTGAACATATTTCCGATAATGTACTAGAATCAATGAACAAACCAAAACAAGATTCATTAATTCAATTTATGAAAATGTTTAATGAAATAAATAAAAATTTAAACCAGTATTTAACCTGTTATTTTATGGTTGCACATCCGGTTTGTTCTATTGGAGATACCAAAGATTTATTAACATTTATTAAAAAACATTTAAAATTTTTACCTGAACAGATTCAGGTTTTTACGCCTACTCCGTCCACACATTCTACGCTCATGTACTATACTGAAAAAGATTTACTGAATAATGATATCTTTGTTGAAAAAGACAGAAATGCCAGAATGAAACAAAAACTGACTATAACTCAGAATTTTAATAAACGTAATTTTGACAAACACAGTTTTGTTAAGCGCGAAAATAGAAAACATTTTTCCGGTTTCAGAACAAGAATATAAAATTCGTTTTATTTGCGGCAATTTGACTTAAAATTAAGTTTTAAGTATAATTCTTTCATTATTTTTAAAGGGCCTGTAGCTCAGTTGGTTAGAGCACTCGACTCATAATCGAATGGTCGTAGGTTCAAGTCCTACCAGGCCCAATGTTCTTTAAATAAGTTTTTTTCAGATAAATAAAAGGAAGTTCCTATTTGGACGCTGCCCAGCAACGGTAAGCATATTTTATGTGAGCCCGGTCTATTTATTTATCTTTTTTGTAGTTTCTTTCTAGGGAAGGAGTTTTATATTTAAACATTTATAAACCATCTTTCTTTTGAAGGATGGTTTATTTATTTATTAAGGAAATTTTGCTAAACACAGGAGAACACTATGATAATAATAATAACAGGAAACGGTAAAGGCAAAACTACATCTTCAATCGGACAAATTATCAGAGCATTGGGGCATAATCAAAAAGTTTGTTTAATCCAGCTTTTTAAGGGTGAAAATTTTTACGGTGAACAAAATATACTTACAAAACTTGAAGGATTAGATTTTTTTTCATTTGCGAAAGAACATCCTTTTTGTTTTAAAAAAATATCAAAAGAGCAAACAACAGAAAAATGCAATGAAGCAATAAATAAAATAAAAGAAATTATAAATAATAACCATTATGATTTAATTGTCTTGGAAGAATTTAATATAGCAGTCAGAGACGGATTTATTGAAAATTCAACATTGATTGATTTGGCAAAAAAACTATCCGAGAAATCCACAGTAATGATAACCGGCAGAGGGGCTACTGAGGATTTAATAGAAATAGCAGATTTAGTCAGTGAAGTTAAGGAAATAAAACATCCTTATACTAAAGGAATCCAAGCCAAAAAAGGAATAGAATTTTAATGAAAAAAATATTTATTACATTAATTATTATGCTTATTTCAACTAACCTTTTTGCAGAATATAAAAGAATAATATCTCTGGCACCGTCTGTAACTCAAAGTTTATATGAACTTGGATTAGAAGAAAATATAAAAGCAGTAACAATTTATTGTCCTAAAGGAACAATTAAAAAAGAAATTATCGGTACTCTGATGGAACCTAATATTGAAAAAATAGTTTCACTGAAACCAGATTTAATAATATGTACAAAAGAAGGCAATAATAAATCTGCAATTGAAAAGATAGAAAGATTAGGTTACAAAGTATATACAATGGGAACTGTCACAAATTTCAATGAGATTTGTAATAATTTTCAACAACTTGCAACTTTTCTCGACAAACAAACCGTAGCTGATGAGATAATATCAAAAGTTAGAAAAGAAACTGATACTATTTATTCAAAAACAAAAAGCAAAAAAACTGAAAAAATATTTTGGGAAATCGGAGCAAGACCTTTATTTACCGCAGGGAAAAGAAGTTTTGTAAATGATTACAATAAATTTATAGGTACTGTTAATATATTTGAAGATATTGATATGAGATATCCAAATATAAACTTAGAATCTGTTATTATAAAAAATCCTGATATTATTTTGCTTGTTAATATGGGAGATATCACTAATGAAGAAATTGCAAGATGGAAAAAGATAAAAACCATTAATGCAATTAAAAACAATAAAATTTACATGTTGGATGTTAATGATATTTTTACACCGACACCTCTTACTTTTTTAAAAGGTGTAAAAATTATTTCAGAAACAATAAATACGGACACGGTCAATGAAAAATAACTTAATTTTTAAATTTTCAATAATATTTGTTCTTTTTGCAATATCATTTATTTTTTCGATGATATCAGGTGTCGGAGATATTTCAATATCTATGGTATTTAAATCTTTATTTACAAATATTGACGATAATACACATATAATAATAAATCAAATAAGATTTCCGAGATTTTTATTGGCAGTTGTGGCAGGAGCCGGACTTTCGGCAAGCGGTTGTGTATTTCAGGGGATATTAAGAAATCCTCTGGCAGACCCGTTTACACTTGGTATTTCAGGCGGTAGCGCATTCGGTGCTTCTGTTGCATTTATTTGCGGTCTTACGGCAATCAGTTGGATATTTTTACCTTTATCTGCTTTTGCAGGAGCAATGATTGCCATATTTTTAGTTTATATTTTAAATATAAAAAAAGGATTTGATTCAAGCAGTATGATACTTTCCGGTGTCGTTGCAAGTTATATATTTTCATCGGGCGTTATGTTAATTTTTGCAATATCATCGTCAGACAAACTCTTTTCAGCATTCATGTGGTTAATGGGTAATTTATCATCTTTTGATGAAAGGTTATTAACACCGGTATCAATTACCATCGTTTTGGGAATTATAATTTTATGTCTTTTTGGAAATGTTATTAATGTTATTACACTTGGAGAACAAAAAGCATCATCATTGGGAATAAATACCGCAAGAACTGTTAAATATATATTTTTGTTAAGTTCTTTAATTACCGCATCAGCCGTAAGTTGTTGCGGAGTAATCGGTTTTGTCGGACTTATGATGCCACATATTATGAGAAGATTTGTCGGCAATGACCACAGAGTTCTTATACCTGCTTCGGCATTCGCCGGTGCTATATTTTTACCTATATGTGATACATTAAGCAGAATAATGTTTTCCCCTGTTGAACTTCCTGCCGGTGTAATAACAAGTATTGTCGGCGGAATTTTCTTCATTATCCTTTTACTAAAGCCGGGCAGGAAGTTTTCATTATGATACAAATTAAAAATTTATCATGCGGTTATAATAATGTTTCCATAATAAAAAATATATCAATTGATATAAAAGAAGGCTCGTTTGTAGGCATTATAGGTAAAAACGGGGCAGGAAAAACAACACTGTTAAAATCTATAGCAGGATTATTAAAACCTTATTGCGGAAATATATATTTTGACGGCAGTGATATATATGAAATGAAAAAAAATTTATTCGCAAAAAAATTATCGTTTATGCCGCAAAACATGCCTATTGATTTTCCTTTTACCGTCAAAGATTTCATTATGTTTGGAAGATTCCCTTACATGAATATTTTTAAATATGCATCAACCAATGATTATGAAATAGTTGAAAAAGTTATGACGTTTACAGAAACAAAATCATTTGCAGATAGAAACATTTTAGAACTTTCAGGCGGTGAAAGACAAAAAGTTTTGATAGCCCAAAATCTTGTACAACAAACGGATGTCATTACTTTTGACGAACCGACTTCTCATTTAGATATCGGCAGTCAGGCTTCAATATTCAAACTACTCAGAACTTTAAACCAAAAACATAAAAAAACTATCATAACAACAATTCACGATTTAAATACTGCCGGTGAATTTTGTTCGCATTTAATTTTAATTGATAATGGTTCTGTTTTTAGCAGTGGAACTACAACTGAAGTTTTAAATTATAAAGATATAGAAGCGGTATATAATACAACTGTTGTTGTTAAGACTAATCCTGTCTCTAACAAACCGGTTGTTATACCTGTTTTTATTGAAAAATAACGATAATGGGAAATCTGTGAAAATCAGATACAGTCCAGCTACTGTAATGAGCAAATCTTAGGTAGATATTATCCACTGGGAAACTGGGAAGGAATTATCTAAGTCTTAAAGCTCTTAGTCAGGAGACCGATCGTTAAATTAAAAAGACCCTGGGAGGTTATCTATGACTATTCTTACATAGTATCATTTCATTATAAAAGTTTTACCATCGTTAAAAATCAATTTTAAAAAGGAAAATTTATGAAGAAAATTATTTTATTGGCCATAACAATGGCTTTATGTACACAGGTTTTTGCTTCCGGTCAAAATGATACGGAAAATAAAGAAGAAGTATTTTTAAGCCTTACAAAATTTGCAGAACCGTTAAAAGATCTGGGAACAAATCTCACTGTAATAACACGCAAAAACATAGAAGAAAAAAATGCAAAAACACTCGGAGATGTTCTTGAAGATGAACTAGGAATATCTTACAAAAGTTACGGTCCGTTGGGACAAACCGTTTCAATCTCAATGAGAGGAGCAACAGCAGGACAGACTTTGGTTTTAATAGATGGCAGAAGAGTAAATGAAATCGGAACAGGTGGCGGGGCTGATTTCAATTCAATACCTGCAAGTATGATTGAAAAAGTTGAAATAATAAGAGGTTCCGGTAGTGCCATGTACGGAACAGGGGCTTTCGGAGGAGTAATAAACGTAATAACGAAAAAAGCGGATATCTTAACTCCGAATATAAATCCTTATTTTTCGTATGGAACTTTTAACACAATAAATGCAGGAATTACAGGAGCCTATGCAAATGAAACTGTTTCTATGCTTGTGGCTCCTTCTGTCCTGTCAAGTGACGGATATAGAACAAATTCTTTTTATAATTCTAAAAACATATTCGGCAACTTTGCAGTAAAACCTACTGAAAACTCCGAAATAGCTTTTTCAGGACAGTTCTATGATGCGGATTTTGGCAATCCGGGGCCTGTAGCATGGGCTTCAAACACTGCAAAACAGTTTGAGAAGAACAATTACAGTAAGCTTGATTATAATACAAAATATCAGGATTTTGATATTAAAATATCCGGTTATGATTCACAGAACAAAAGAGAAGCTTATGATTTCGTAAATTATTACGCCAATACTTATTATACCGATACCATAGGAATCAAATCTCTATTTTCCTATAAAGAATTTATTTTTGCAGGAATGGAATGGGAAAAAACAGCGTATAAACAACTTGACGATATGTACGGCATGGAACAAATCAATCGTAGCAGAGAAAATTCAGCTTTCTACATGCAGTCTATATTAAACATTGAAAAACTTACTTTAATCCCTGTAATCAGATCAGATATGAATACTGATTATTCAGATGTTGCAACTCCGGCTTTGTCTGCAATATTTAAAATTAACGATTTTATAAAATTATCCGGAAATATAAGTAAAGTATGGAATGCTCCGACATTCGGACAAATTTACGGTGATAACACATGGTATATTGCTAATCATGATTTAAAACCTGAAAAAGGAACGTCAAGCGATATCGGTATAGAATATGCATCAAAAGATTTTTCTGCCATGCTCACATGTTTTTATATTGATACCAATAATTTGATACAAAATATACTAGTTGACCCTGTAATGTATCAATATCAGGCACAGAATATAGGACAAACAAAACAATACGGTTATGAAGTTGAACTCGGTTACAATATGTTTAAAATATTAAATCATAAGCTAAATTACACGTATTTAAGAGCATCTGATACAAATACAAATAAAGATTTGACCTATAAACCTATGCATAAAGTTAATTATGCTCTTACAATATTACCGGTAAAGCAGGTAAAAATAAATGCTGATGTATCTTACACAGCTACAACACTTGATGAATACAGAAATTATTTTAAAGATTACTGCACTGTAAATTTAAGAGTTGATTACCATATAACTAAAAATATATCCATATGGGCAAAATGCGATAATATTACAAACGAAACTTATCAGCTTTCTTTAGATTATCCAATGCCGGGAGTTACAGGATACAGCGGAATAGACATAAAATTTTAACAATAAATATTTAAATATAAACAAAAACGGAAGGATGTAATTTTGTCCTTCCGTTTTTGTTTATGAAATATTTTAGGCTGTTGGGCGGATTTATCAACACAGTTGATAAACCGAAGTGATTTTTAATTTTCTTTTGAACAAGGCATATAACAACTTTTTTCAATAATAATTATTTGAAGTATTTTTTCAAA
>JAQTSO010000024.1:18081-25323 GCA_028711215.1 Endomicrobiaceae bacterium
ATTTTTTATTATTTTTAAACGAGGTATATCAAGCACAGCCGAGCGGTAGCGAGCCGATATCCGAAGTTAAAAAATAATAAAAAAGAATTTAAAAGATGAAGAAAAAAAGTGGAGCTAAGGAGAGTTGAACCCCTGACCTCTTCGTTGCGAACGAAGCGCTCTACCAACTGAGCTATAGCCCCAATCCTGAAACAGTACACATTCATTTTATAATATAAAACCTTTGACTTGTCAACACCCGTATAACGTAAAAGTCTCGGCATAAAAGCCTAATTTTTAGCTTTTCTGCCGAGACTTTAATTTATATCAAAAAGCGGGCGATGGGATTTGAACCCACGACATTCTCGTTGGCAACGAGACGCTCTACCACTGAGCTACGCCCGCAAAACCTCAAAAACATATGCTGGGGACGGGAATTGAACCCGTATCCGATTAAGGACACGCACCTCAAGCGTGCGCGTATGCCAGTTCCGCCACCCCAGCAATACTCTTACTTAGGCTGTTGAGGAGAGGCTACCGGAATATTTTGAATCTGACTTATAACAGATGCCATACTAATTCTTGATGACAACAGTGTCAGCGTAAGTGAAGTTAACATAAATATAACCGCACAAACAACCGTAACCTTTTTTATAAATGCCATACCAGAAGGTGCACTGAATATCTGATCAGATCCGCCACCACCGAAAATACCAGCCATTCCCCCGCCCTTTCCGGCTTGGAGAAGAACTATAGCTATCAAAGTTATACAAACTATGAAGTGTAATGTTACTACCATATAATAAAATATCATAATTCAAAGATTCTACAAAAAAAAATATTTTTTTTCAAGACAATATATTTAATATTTTATAATTAAAATAATTTTTTCATATGACATTTCTATTTTTCAAAATAAAGTTTTTGAAAATCTGAAACCAAAATTTTAAGTTTTTCAATATTTGAAATATCTGTCGACTGTTTTGTTTTCATTGCATAAACTATAATTTGATGCAACAAAGAAATCTTTTGATAATAAACTTTTTCCTTTTGCACCAAATTTTCAGGCAATGCAATTCTTTGCGCAAGAAAATATTCACTTGCCAATTTAATTATTTTATCTGCATGATCTTCCTTTGTATTAACCCATCTTACAATTTGATTATAATTTTTATCAGTTTTTTCTGAAAGTTTAAGAATTTCATTAGTAGCCTTTTCAATTGTTGAAATATCTTCATTAAACATTTCAAAACGCATTTCATCATCGTAAATTCCGCAGGGCACCTGACAATGAGTAAAACCAACCTGAATAAATAATAAAACTGCTGTTAAACTGTACACAAAACCAACAATTAACTTTTTCATACACTTACTCCTTTTCAATAATAATTTTTTAATTAAAATATGAATAATTTATTATTATATTTATTGTTTTTTTATTAAATTTGAATATATTGATTTGTCATAGATACTCAAAATTAAACTGTATGCAGTGTTTTAAACCAAACATTCATGCTTTCAATTTTACCTGAAATATGGGTGTTATTTATTAGTGTTCCGGAGTATTCATAACCGTTTCGTGCAAAAGTAATATTCATACCGAGGGATTCTGCACGTGCGATTGTATATGAAGTAATAATATTATTATCAATCATATGATTTTCCATATGTTTTAATAATTGACAAGCTATGCCGTTTCCTAAATGTTCGGGCAGTGTGGCAAAATCTGTCATTTCAACACTTTGTGCTTCTTTATCCACTTCTGAGGAAGCCAAAGCAATAACTTTGTTATTTAGCACGGCACCAAAATATATCACATTATCATCCATTGTTTTTTCTATATAATGCGGATCATGTATTGGGAATGGATAACTTTCAAAGACTAATTTATAGATATTAGCCATTTCTTGAGCATGTTGTTTAGAACATATTATAACCTCGTACTGTTTTTTTTTAACTGACACGGAAGAAGTATTTTTTTTACTTTTGGACATTGAAATAATTGATTCTATTTCTTTACTGTTTTTTAGTATAGAGCGTTCTTCAGACAAATATTTACACATCAGCAAAGCATCTTCTTGTCCGTTGTAGTATCCTTTTATAAAAGCTTCCCGAACATATCCGTCTTTTGAAAAATCAGCAAGGATTGCCGATGGAATTTTAGCAAATATTTTTGAATAACTATTCTTTTCTGCTAATTCGTTAACAGACTTGATTAAATCAAGTGTTTTTTTCGTGCCGATTTTCATTATATATACACGGTTACTGTTTTTACCATGTTGTATAATTGAATCGCAAATAATTTCTATTATATCTTGTTTCATTTATTTATTTTATTTTTCTCTCTTCTTTTTATTCTTTGGTTAACACTTGGAATAAGTGATATGGTTTTGTCGGTATTTGATAATAACTTCTCTATCCCGATAGTAGAAAATTTATTTGCTTCTTCAAGATTAAGCTGAAGTTTACAATTAACACAGTCTCTGTCACAAAATGTTGCTTCATAAGAATCCGGTTCTTTGTATGTAGTAATAATGCCCTCATAGTTTCTGAGAATTACTTTGTTTGTTCCATGGGAAATTATATAGTTCGGTTCAACCGGTATTTTGCCGCCGCCACCCGGAGCATCAATTACATATGTAGGTCTTGCAAAACCCGAAGTATGGCCTATAAGACTTTCAAGAATTTCAATTCCTTTGTTAATAGGTGTTCTGAAATGTGTAAGCCCTTCTGAAAGATCGCATTGGTAAAGATAGTAAGGACGCACTCTGTTTTGAACTAATTTTTGACACAATGTTTTTATGATTCTGGGACAATCGTTTATGCCGGATAAGAGTACCGATTGATTACCAAGTACAATACCTGCATTTACAAGCATTGCAAGTGCTTTTTTTGCCGAATTAGTTATTTCTCTTGGATGATTAAAATGTGTATTTATGTAAAGAGGCTGATATTTTTTTAAAATTTTGATTAATTTAGTCGTAATTCTGTAAGGAAGAACTACCGGCATTCTTGTGCCGATTCTTATTATTTCCACATGAGGTATTTGAGATATTCTGTTCAGGACTTTATCTAAATAATCGTCGGGAAGCATTAAAGGATCTCCGCCTGAAAGAAGAACATCCCGAACTTTTGTGTTGTTTTCTATATATTTAAAAGCTTTTTCCAATTCTTCAAAAACAGGAATAGAGTCTCTATCGCCGACTTTTCTTTTTCTGGTACAGTGTCTGCAATACATTGAACATAAGTTACTGACATGTAATAAAACTCTGTCGGGATATCTGTGAGTAAGATGAGGCACAGGTGAATCTTTATCCTCTGAAAGAGGATCACTCATTTCATGAACACAAACATCAAGCTCTTTTGGTGACGGAAATGATTGAAGATAAACAGGATCAGTTTTGTAATTTTTTAAATCTATCAATGACACATAGTATGGCGTAATGCTAAGCGGGAATTTTCTAATTGTTTCATCAAGTATATTTTTTTCTTCTTCTGAGAATTTGATTTCAGTGATTTGTTCAAATTGTTTGAGGGTTTTTATTGTGTGTTTTATTTGCCATGTCCAATCTTCCCATTTGGTTTTTTTTATTCTTTTTGTTATTTTTTGTTGATTTTCATTAAGAATCAATAGAACTCCCTTGTGCTTTTGTAAGTTATACTACAAGATACGAATATATATATTATTTCTTCAGAAACTTATTTGACCTTCCGTAAGTATTTTACCAAATGAGGAAAGTCTTAGCAACTATTTTATAAAAAACATCTTAATTATCTATTGATATATTTAATTAAAATATCCGCTATTTTTTTATTGGCTTGTGCATTCGGATGCCCGTCATTTAATATTATATACTCGTTGCTACATAATGATTCCGGCAACAAGATCAAATTTAATTTTGTTTTTTTAAGTCTGCCTACAAAATTTTGATTCACTTTCGGCCATATCATAATTATCAATTTTGATTTATATTTTGTTTCAACTATATCATTGAGTTTATTTAAACTTTTAAGCATGTAATCCTGATAATATATACTGTTATGTTCTTCTATCTTGTTTAAAAATACTTTATTGAAAATGAAACTTTTTGAAAATATAATTTTAAATATTCCGAACGGTTGCGGAACTCTTTTTAATTGTCTGTTTTGCAATATAAAATTATCATTTGCTGATTCATATGAACCTATTTTAAAATTACGATTAATATGAGAATCCAACATAGAGTAAATAAAATATTTTATTTTTGTATCCTTTGTTGTGAAAGAATCCAAGACATTACTTTGCAATACGTTGATGGCTGTATTTATACTTCTACCACCTTGCGCGCAATTAATGACATTCTTATTAAAGTTATAAAATTGTGAAAAATAATAAGGCAGTGTTTCATCATCCGGCAATCCATGTCCAAATGTATTAGAACACCCTAAAAAAACATATGCTTCATCGGAATCGACATTGTTTTTTGTATATCTAAAACCATTTGCATAAACACTCAAAACAACATCAAATACAACATCCGCACCAGTTTTATTAACCGGCTGCTTTACATTAAAAAACATTTTATCATTAACATCTAAAATATTTACTTGTCTTATTTTACCTATGTTTAAATCTGTTAATTTCGAATATTTTACCGGAGGCAATGAAGATATTTGATTCATATTAAAGGACAATATGATTTCCGTAGCAATTATGCTTACCAATATAGCAAATATAATTAAACAAGCCGATTTTAATATTGTTTTTTTTATAATAAATGAAGAATATAAAAATATTAAACTTATGAAAAAAACGATGTAAACAAACTCATATTTTAAAAAATGATTTATCAATATTTCCTCTATGTTTTATTATATCTGTTATTTATTGAAATATGCAATTAGGCAAACTCATTTTTCTATTTTATAATTTTACCACTGTCAGAATCTATACGGTATTTAGCAAGCCATCTGTCCATAGCTCTTGCTCTTCCGAACGGCATGTGTCCGTAAAATACAGAAAGTTGTTTTGAAGCTTTTTCTTTAGACTCTTTCTCTATCACAATTTTCCATATCGCAGAAACGAGTCCTGATCTGTCGGCACCTCCAAGGCAATGAATAAGAATCGGTCTTTGTGCTGATTTTAAAATATTTATTATTTCAGTCATGTCTTTATCATCAGGCAATTCCATAGCATGTATTTCCAAATCATAATGTTCTACACCGTAGGCTTTACTGACTGCAATTTCATCTTCATACCATTGTATCCCGGGTTCACTACCGCGTAGATTTAGAATGCTTTTAATATCGTATTTTTTTATGTAATGTTCAAACTGTTTTTTGCTGAGTTGCTTTGATCTGTATGCTTGTTTTATTGTTATAGTATGAAAATTCCCTGATATCCAGTTATATGAAAAATATAAACCTGTAATAATGATTAAACAGGTAAAAAAAAGAATAATCAACTTGGTAATTTTTTTTATCATACTTTTGTTATCCGTTTTATTTTGAGAAATATTTTTCAAAATTATTTTTGGTTATTCCAAATGCTTTTGTAAAAACCGTCGGTTTTAAAATATCTTTTTTTCTACCCTGTGCAATTGCTTTACCTGCATTAATAATTAATCCATGTGTAAAAACAGGAAGAATATCTTCTTTATGATGAGTTACAATAATGACCTGAGGTGCGGATTTAGTTTTACAAAGTGCTGTAATATGATTATACATATCAATTCTCGTACCAACATCTAAGAGCGAAAAAGGCTCGTCAAGAATCAAAAGTTTAGGATTGTTAACCATTGCTCTGGCTAAAAGACATTTTAATTGCTGACCTGATGATAATGTTCCAAACTTACGTCCAAAAAGTTCCAAAGACCTGAAAAATTTAAGTTTATTTTTTACTGACCTCATAAGTTTTTGGGATTTAATTTCAAAACTGCCGACTGAACCGTCAACACCGGATGCAACAACATCTTCAACAAGAGTGTCAGGTTGAATTCTTTTCATAATCCATGATGAAACATATCCTACTTTTGTTCTCAAATCTCTTAAGTTCGTATGTCCGAATTCTTCACCCATTATACATACTTTGCCGTCCTGAGCCCATAGATATCCGACAAGAATTTCAATTAATGTAGTTTTTCCGCAACCGTTTTGACCCATTAAAAACCAATGCTCACCCGAATGAGTTGTCCAGCTAAGATTTTTTAGAACAGGTTTTCCTCCACGATTAACACTAATATTTTTAATTGAAATAATTTCATGCATAATTCACATATCCTTTAAAATATAAGTTTTACTATAGGTGGAGCTAAAATTGCAGTAGTTATAGATGATAAAACAAGTGTCACACTGCTTACTCCTGCCTGAAGCTTGTTTACTTCATAACACTTGGCAGTCCCTAAAACATGGCTTACAAAACCTATAGCAATACCAATAGCAAGATTATTTTTAACATTTATTGTTCTTAATATCCAATGACCAAAAATAGCCCCAAACATACCGGATAATGCCGTTATCAACACTATTATTTCCACTTTTCCGCCTAAAATCTTAGTTATTTCAATAGCAACCGCAGTTGTAACAGATTTTGCAATCATTGATAATAAAATATCTTTAGTTGCACTAAAAACAAAAGCAACTGATATTACGGATAATATTGCAAAAATTGTTGAACTCAATACTGCAACAATAATGACCTGATAGTTTTTTTCCAAAACTTTAATATTTTTTATAAGAGGCACAGATAAAGCAATAATAGCAGGACCAAGCAAAAAAGTAAAAAACTTTCCCCCTTCATTGTATGCACTAAAATCAATTTGAAAAATTGAAATCAATAAATAAATTATTAAAGCACATAAAATGCTTGGCGGAATCATATCAACATATTTTATTTTTCTTAAATTCAAACTCAGTTTATAAATAAGAAGTGTTGCCAAAATAATTAATATTTTTATGAGCATTTCCTGCATATTATTCCTTTAAATTGGCAAGTCTTTTTTTGCATACTCTTCTTGCCAGTAAATATTGTGTTGTAAGACCTGTAAAGATTATTAAACATATTGAAGTTATGATAAAAATGGCAAAAACAATAAGTAATTTATCTTTGATAATTAATAAATATCCAAATGCTCCTACCAAAAGAGATACAAAAAACAGCCCGATATTATCCAGCAATAATTTTGCACCGCTTTCAATAAAATTTACTGAAATAATTTTAAAATACATCAGCAGACTCAGCAATATCATGGCAATTAAAGGTGAAGGAAATTTAATATTCAGTAT